>CAYIJI010000027.1:0-15979 GCA_964363695.1 uncultured Candidatus Saccharibacteria bacterium | reverse complement strand
TATCATATCGACAACAAAAAGCCTAAAACTTAGTTCAAAAGAGAACCGTCCCCTAATCCCCTGCCGTCCCCTAATCCCTGTCTTACTCTAACCACTTATCGCTATGGAGAGCTTGTCAAGAATCAAGAGGGGCAAGATACCTGACAAGTAAATTGATTTACTAGTTCGATGAGAGTACAATCGGCTTACTGTCACCAAGAGCAAGGAAAATCCTTGACGCCTGAGATTGAAAAGTCCAGGTCATATTGACAGAGGTGAGTGCTTTGAAGCAATACAACATCTCGGTGATCTCGGGACGGCTGGAGAAGTCGCCAGGGCTAAGTACAACTCCAGTAACTCAAGTCAGTTTTCGGGCAGAAGACTGGCGAAAGCGTGGTGGCGAGATTATCATACAGATCTCTCCATCCAGCGATTGCCTCCGGAAGTTTCTGCCGTCCGAACCTGAGAAAAATACCTATGAACCGGCGTATCTAAAGGAGAAAGACGGAACACAGGTAGTCAGAATTCCGAAGGTCGGAAGATACAAGAACTCTGAATTCCAGGCGGCCCTCGCAAAGACCCTTGGGTATATCTCTTGCTGTTGGAACTGTAGCATCGCTGACCTCAAGCTCGATCCGCTTTCGCAACTGCAGTTCGTCAGTGTGGACGGCAAGGACATGCCGTACGAAGAGTATGTCGAACGCCAAATGAAAGCAACTGTTCTAGAAGAAGATCTTCGGCCATGGATAATGGCCTGTGCTCAGGCTGCTCAACGCCTGGAGTATCTGGATAAGGTGGAGCATCTCTACCTAACCCGTACACCGGTAGAGATTTCAGGAGGTGGATTCCATTATCTGGTCGATCCGACCGACAAGCCTATCTACTTTCTAGTAAGATCTCTAATTACTAAAGTGGATCCAATTCCCAAGGATGACAGGGAGGCATTTCGCAGTTCAGTCTTGGGCAAGATGGGAGAGAAGTACTTGGGTACAACTCACTACACGCTCAGTCAATTCGTGGATGAATGGGAAAGGGGAAGCTTCACTCTCTATAATGCCAAGCAGACCGCTCATTTCCTCCACATGACGATTGACTGGATCTGCCGTAAGTACGGTTTGGACGAATGGAAGTACTTCCATGCCAAGTATGATTATCTCCATAAGGCGAAAGTCTGCCTGGTAGGAGAAGAGCCTAACACATATGTTGTCGATTTCTCTTAATCGGCAACATCGAATAATAATACACCGCCTGGGGCTTCCTCGGGCGGCCTTTTTTATTTATTAGTCGCAGTTAGGCAGTTAGGGGACTAGGTTAGGGGACTGGTTCTTTTTTGATCTAGATTTTAGGCTTTTTTCAAATTAGCCGAGATCTTTTTTCTTATCTTCAAACTCTTTTTTGTCAATCTCGCCTTTAGCATATCGTTCTTTTAAAATCTCAAGAGGCGACTTTTCGTGGTTAAAATGATGCTCATGTCCTGATTGGCCGGCAAGCCATCTGACAAGCGCAACAATACCGGCAATTATTAATACCCACCATAGAACCATAAAAATCCCGCCGAACCAGCTAAAAGGCGTAAAACCAAAATTCATCATAGTATTATCTCCTTTATTAAATCCATTGAGAGACGCCCACCCTCCCATCATTGACATCATCGATATCCAGCCGTTGCTTTCCTGAGTAAATTCCGCAGAAGTATCACAATTACTCAACCGTTTACCCATGGCCGCATGTGTCTGTTCTTCACCTTCCTCTCCCATCATTCTTTTCATCATCTCATTCATGGCAATATGCCTTGAAACGTCTCCGATGGATTGACCCATGAAATATTCACCAATTTTCTCAAAATCTGAATCATCAAGCCCAGAACAAATGACTGTTTTATTGCTTAAGTCACCTAAAAGTTTTTTACCTTCTTGTTCTTCTTGTTGCTGGCTTTTTATGGCAGCATTATCAGGAGATGAGCCCGAAAAACCCATCATTCCTTGCGCAAAAGCATGTGGTATTGGGAAAAAATTCAAAAAAGCGAAAATTGTAAATATGATAACAATATATTTCATATGCTCCTTTGCCATCATAATATACCATCCCAATAACAATTGATATATGCCAAAACTACAATTTTTTTCTTTCGTGCCCTTATTTTATTGAGTTTCTAAAAAGTTAAAACCTTGTTAGCCCATTCCACCATCTCGACACAATTATTCATTGTTGAAATTGGACAAGCTTCTGTGCCTTCTTTGTGTCTGGATTTTAAACAGGTACCGCAAGCTAAAATCTCTCCGCCGGCCTCGATAAAATTATTTAGCTGTTTGCCGACATTGTATTTTTCGTCTGATAATCCCTCGCATTCAACAGCTTCTCCTAAAAGAAATACCTTTACCTCGTGTCCCAGTTTTTGAGCCGTTGTCGCAAAACGAAAAGCGTTCCATGCTTTTTCTAATTCCTTGGTTTCTAGAATTATGCCCAATTTCATAATTTTATCCTTTACAAAAAATAACTCAATGGCTAACTCATTCCTAATTCAGTTTAGTCATTCCATATAAATTTGTCCACTTCCAATTTTCGTCAATATTGTACATAATAAGACGATAAAGACGAAGAGTAAAAAGCTAGAACGATGTATCGGCTGAATTCCGATATGACGATTGTTGGCAAGCAAAATAACTCAAAAAAAAAAAGTAATTAATATCTATCTCGCCGATATGAAAAAAATAACTAGGGCAACTATCTTTCTTTTATTAATAACATCTTTATTAATGATCGCTACTGGTTTTCTCACGGCGAAACCTTATCTTTTGCCTGGCATCAATTATGAAGTAGTGCGTTTATTGCACACTAAGATTATTCCCATACTCCTTTTGCCGCTTCTCCTCTTCCACTCCTTAAATACAGTGAACAAGATAGCAGAAAAAAAATTTGGCACTGCAAAAATAGTGAGATCAATTTGCTTCGGAGCCATTATTTTAATTTATTCGTTTTTTGCGTATGCTTTGTTTGCAAAGCCAAATGATTCAAATGAGGCAAGAAGCGAAAATAAAGTTGACTCAACAACAAATCAGGATGCTGATTCCGCTCAAAATAAACCAGCAGAAGGCGATACATCCCCTTCGGAAATAGTTCTTGATAGTTCTGTAATATCAAAACACAATAAAGAAAATGATTGCTGGCTTTATATTGATGGCCTAGTTTATAACGCTACAGATATTCTAAAATACCACTCAGGAGGACCAGATAAAATACTGCCTTATTGCGGAAACGATGCAACTAAAGCGTTCAAATCGAGGATTCACTCTGAGGGCGCAAAATTATTATTGAAACGCAATTATATTGGAAAATTAAACGAAAAAATCCCTGCTTCTATTATTAATAAATAAGTAATTAATTAAAGCAGCGCAAAGTATATATTGCTGTTATTTAGATTAGGACCTCTAAGAGCCTGTCTAATAACTACATCTGATAGTCATAAACGGCATATTTCGGCTGTAAAAGCCGAATTGCTCGTCAAGGTAGCTTTGGCTATCTTTCCTCACACTTCGTCTTTTTCGCTCGAAATCTGCTCGTTTCTGCCTTCAAGAGCAGTTATTAAACAGGCTCTAATTCAACTGTTCCAAAATCTTCTCGAGATCAAGTTTATAAATTTGGCTGACTTCTCCTATAGTCAAAACGCTAAGTTCTTGTTATAGTTTTGGTTGTCTTCGGCATCACCGCTCTCTGGAAATACTTAAATAAATAGTATTAACAGAATAAATCTTTACTTCTTAACAAGCACAGATTTTACCATGTTTTTTTGTTTCAAGCCCTTCCTTTAAAATAAACAAGGAAATAATTATCCCTGCGATTGAATCCGCCCACCAAATATCCCAATAGTAATTAAGCAGAAGGCCCATTAAAAGAGTGACAGATAGGCCAATACACGCCATAGTCTGCCTTGAATCAGCAATCAGACTATGACTTTTTACGTTTTTTCCTAATTGTTTTTTTGTAGAATACAGCCATGCCATAATTATTATTGAAAAAACAGGAATAGCGACTCCGATTTTTGTCGGTTCGGGGATATCTTTAGCGAAGAAGGAACTTGCCGAATCATAAAGGACATAAGCACCAAGAATAAGGAAAGTATAAGAAATTAATGTTACCGCTTTACGTTCATTTTTTTTCTCTTCTATTAATAATTCAAAATTACGTTTTTTCCTAAAACGCCAGATTATTATTCCAGCAGAAAGAGATTCAACAAAACTATCTAAACCAAAGCCAACTAAAGCAGTGCTTCTTGCTAGAGAGCCAAATAAAACTGAGACCAACCCTTCAACTATATTATATACAATAGTAAAGTAAGCAAGTAATAAAATTTTTTTTGAGGTGTCTTTACTCATCTTTTAATTTTAGCATAGGTTGGGACATTTTTTAAAAGTCCTCATTGTTTCACATTCAACTCGCTTAATATTTTCTCCATATCCAATTGATATATCTGGCTGACTTCTCCTATAGTCAAAACGCTAAGTTCTTGTTCTGCCAGCGGACAGCTTAAACAGGGCACGCCATTTTTTTGCAATATCTCCGATCCCTTCTCGATCTCCAATATATCTTTAAGGGTTGTTTTAAAAGTTACTTTCATAATTACTCCTCTTAGAGCCTGTCTAATAACTACATCCGATGACCATAAACGGCATATTTCGGCTCCAAAACATAAACTGTTCGTCAAGGTAGCTTTGGCTATCTCTCCTTACAGTTCATGTTTTTCGCTCGAAATCTGCTCGTTTCTGTTCTCAGGAGCAGTTATTAAACAGGCTCTTAATGACAAGAATGCTTTTTATCGTCTTTTTTAGTGTCGTTATTATTGTCATGGTGCATGTTTTTCATCATAAATAAGTGCATTAGCGGACAAGCGGCAATCAAAACCCAAGGTAAAATCACTCCAAGCTGACCTTGTCGATAAAACCAAAAAAGAATAGTCCCGACAATAATTAAACAGAATATTAATAAATTTTTGTTCATATTATTCCTTAATTTTAAAAAGTAAACTGCAAAAGCAAGCCGATGATTATTAGAAGGCTGAAAGTAATGATCATGCTTTGAAATGGCAGCTTCTTGCCTTTGACTTTAGTTAAAGATTGACTTAGATAGGGCGAAAGAAAAAGTATAGTTGCTCCTATCGCAGCGCCTAAAAGGTAAAGATTTATCAAATAAGTATTGTGCAAAAGCGTTCCGTATTTTCCATAGAAAGAAATATATAAAGGCCTGTATTCCTCGATAAGCGGCATTATCGGCACAACAGTGGAGATAGAAATTATTATTAACACTAGAGAGTCTTGGAATTTAAAATACTTCTTTTTTATCGAACGAGATATCCATATGCCAAGAGCTAAACTAAATGCACCAATGAAGAGTCCGACGACAACTGTGGAAACACCAATAGAAGCAGCAAAGACGGCTAAAAGGCCAGCCCCTGCCACGCAAAGCGGGCAGTGCGCCGATGTGGATTTAGGCAAAAAAGTTAGGATAACCGCCAAAAGCAACTTTAAAGTGTTTTGAATGTAACTGTTCACTATATCGTCATTCTGAAGCCGATTTTAGGCTGAAGAATCTAGCAAAGCGAACTATTAGATCGTTTCACTAGATCCTTCGCAAGCTCCACTCAGGATGACAGCGAATGGTTGCCTTTGAATCGCTTTCATTTAATATTAAAGTTTAATGAACTCTGAAATAGTTTTGTCAGCTCCGATGGCCTTAACATTCCAACTTCCGGTCTTTGGTCCTGGCATCCCCGGTGTTCCTGACGGCATACCAGCTAAAGCAATTCCGGCGATATTTGGTTTTTCGGTGAGCAACTTAGAAATCGCTTCAACCGGCACGTGTCCGGAAACAAAATAATCTCCTATAACAGTTATGTGGCAGCTTTCAAGCTCGTCAGGGATTCCAAATTTAACCCTCATCTCTTTCAATTCCTCTTTTCTAATATCTTTAGTATCGGTTTTTACCCCCTCTTTGGGCAGGTATTTTGAGTAAACTCCGCAGCAACCACAAGTAGCGGTTTTGTAAACGACCGCTTTAGAAACCGAGGGGTCGCTTAAATTCAATTTCTCGTCTTTTCTGCCGCCTTCTCCTCTGGCAAGAAAAATAATCAAGATAAAGCCAACCGCCAAAAATAAAGAGATTCCTGCCATTGCCCATCTGTTTTTTGTTTTTCTATTTTCCATTATTCCGCCCTTCTTTAATTTACTAAGCAGCAGTTTACTTTGCCATGCCCGAACTTAGACGGGCGAATTCAATAAACAACAGGGTGAATACTAAGGTCATAACAATAGGAGCGATAGAAGAGACCCAATTCTTTTTGTACGGATTAAATCTTCTAAGCAGCATTGAGTTTGAGACAACCGAGATTGAGCTCATTGCCATCGCTAACCCCGCTAATTCAGGTTTAAGAACTAAACCAAGCCCGATAAAAACTCTGGCGGCAATAGGGATACCAATCACATTATAGAAAAGCGCAAAGAACATGTTTTGACGAACCTTCCCCATAGTTTCTTTAGAAAGCTCGATGGCTTTGACTACATCGCGTAAATCGTTCTTAATAATAACGATTCCTCCTGCTTCCATCGCAACATCGGTTCCAGAGCCCATAGCAATACCCAAGTTTGCCTGCGCTAGAGCAGGAGCATCATTGATACCATCTCCGACCATTGCAACAACTTTGCCTTGATCCTGAAGTTTTTTAACCTCAGCGGCTTTATCTTCAGGAAGAACTTCAGCTAAAATATTGGTAATACATACTTCTTTGGCAATTGCATTTGCAGTTCGCTGATTATCACCGGTAATCATCCAGACTTCAATGCCTAATTCTTTTAATTTAGTAACTGCTTCTTTAGATGTTTCTTTAACCGTATCAGCAACTGCAATTACTCCGAGAATCTCTTTATCATTGGAGAGGATCATTACGGTTTTGCCCTGCTCTTCAATACGGGACATTTTACGGTTGATTGAATCAATGTCCAGTCCAACAATATCAGTGATTAATCTACGATTACCAAAATAATATTTTTTGCTTTGGATATTGCCCTCTACGCCATGACCGGGAATTGCTTTAAAATCAACAACCTCGTCAATCTTAATACCTTCTTCTTCGGCATAGCTGTAAATAGCTTCAGCCAATGGATGCTCAGAAGACTTCTCAAGAGAAGCGGAAATCTGAAGAATATCATCCTCATCTGTATTTGAGAAAGACAAGATATCAGTTACTTCCGGCTTGCCATTTGTTAGCGTTCCGGTTTTATCAAAAATAATCGCTTTAATCTTCTCGGCAGCCTCAAGCGGTTCACCGCCTTTTATTAGTATGCCATGCTCAGCCCCTTTACCCGTTCCCACCATAATAGCCGTTGGGGTCGCCAAACCAAGCGCGCATGGACAAGCAATCACAATTACAGCAGTAAAGGCCATAAGTGCAAAGGAGAGCCCTGCGCCCAATAGCAGCCAAACAACCAAAGTAATAATTGCTAACCCAATAACCGTCGGCACAAACCAGGAGGAAATGCGGTCAGCAAAAGCTTGGATCGGCGCTTTTGATCCCTGCGCTTCTTCTATTAGGCGAATAATTTGAGACAATGTAGTTTCTGCGCCAATCTTTGTTGCTTCAAACTCAAAACTACCGGTTTTATTAATAGTAGCTCCAATGACAGTGTCGCCAACTTGCTTTTCAACGGGCAAGCTTTCCCCTGTAACCATTGATTCATCAAGAGCAGATGAGCCCTTAGTAATAACACCGTCAACCGGGACTTTCTCGCCAGGTCTAACTAAAATAATATCTCCATGAATAACTTCATCAATCGAGATGTCCAATGTTTTTCCGTCTCGAATTACTCTGGCAGTTTTAGCCTGGAGCCCCATCAATTTTTTGATCGCATCGCTGGTTTTTCCTTTAGCTTTAGCTTCCAACCACTTGCCCAGAACTACAAAGGTAATAAGGAACGCGGCAGTCTCAAAATATAAATCGGGGATTTTCATGCCGTCAAGCCCGAAAATTGAATTTTTTGATATCACATAAAGTATGAAATTAATCAAACTGTAAAAATAGGCAGTGGAAGTACCGATTGCTATCAAGGAATCCATATTGAAAGTTTTCATCTTGAGCGATGACCACATTCCTTTATAGAAACCTGCCCCGATTATAAACTGGACCGGAGTTGCTAGAATCAAAGAAACTATGCCGAAATATGGCGGTAACGATTCTCCGCCTGGCAGCCATTTGAAAAAGTCAAGCAGCATAAAATAGAGCATCGGTAGAGAAAATATCAATCCAAAAAGAAATTTTTTCCAAAGATTGCCAATCTCTCGTTCTTTTTTCTTGCGGTCAAATTCCGGATCTTTTTCGTCAACCTGAGTTGCGCTATACCCAGCCTTTTTGATAGCGCTAATTAAATCTGAAAGGCTGGCAATATTTTCATCATAAGTAATTAATGTTTTTTCAGCGGCAAAGTTTACATTCGCTTCTTTGACACCTGGAACTTTTTTAAGAGAACGCTCGATGATACCGGCACATGAAGCGCAATGCATCCCGGAAAGTGAAAGTGAAACTCTCTTGTTTTCATCCGTGCCTTGATCAGTTGCAGCATCACTATCGGATACTCTATGGGAAGAGTTTTCTGGCGAATGCCCAACCGCTGCAGAAGATGAAACATGGGATACTTTGGGGTCGTTAATATTGTCAAAAATATTTGAAAAATTGATCGATTTCACAAACCGGTCGATAAAGCCTTTAGGCTCGATTTCTTCCGGCAAACTAAATTCAGCTGTCCTATCGTTTTTAATTTTACCCTCGAAAGTGGGGTCTCCATTTTCATCGGTAACAATCTTTCCTTCCGCTTCAATTCTTGATTCAAGTCTAATTTTTAAGGGTTTGCCAATCGGAAGCTTTTTGTTTTTAATCGTATCAATAATATTGGAGGGCGTTTCCAGCGATTCTTCTCTCTGGATTTCCCCTTTATATCCTTCTTTTGAAATTACTTCCAGAATTTTCTCTCCCGTAACTTTATCGTCATTAAAAACAACAGTCGCATTTTTGTTTTCATAACTGACTTCTGCTTTTTCAACTCCTTTTAGATCGCCTAGCTCTTCAGTTAAAATCTTTTCACAGGAAGTGCAGTGCATCCCCGTAATATTGAGTTTTAGTTCTTTCTTCATATATTCCTTCTAATATTTAAATAACACTATAATCAGTGCCAAAAAGAGCGTTTTTTACTTCTTCTTTTAAAATAGTTTTCTCTGAAGTAATTTCGGCGCTTCCATCTTCACCTACAATTGAATTGATAACTCCATCAATTTTTGCAATTCTTTTTTGTGCCAACTTGGCGCAGGCTCCGCAAGTTAGGCCTGCCAGCCTAAAGTTTATGGTTTCCATTTTGCTCCTTATTACTCTACCTATACCTATGGTATAGGTATGTTAGATTGTTGTCAATACTTTACTCTCTTTTGTATTATTTACTAGTATCTTAGCGACTTTTAATTGATGGTAGACAATGGAAGATTGAGGATAGATCTTGAGGTTAGAGGATAGAAGATGGATGAAAATCCAATCCCTACTTTCCAGCTTCAAGGTCTAACTTCCATTTTCAATCTTCCATCATCAAAGGTTGTCGGTGTACTTAGCCCTATCCTACCGAAAGGATTCCTCTGGGAACTCCCATGGCGCAGGTGATGTCGTAGTCTCCTTTTTTTGTCGGAGTAAACTCCAAGACAATATCTTCACCCTTATTAAAAAACTCCGGCCTATTCACAAGCCCCGGAATCATAATTGATCCCATGCAGCCCGCTCCGTCCGCTTCAACCGTTATCTCGAAACGAACAGGTTGGTTCACTTTTACATTAAACAAGTTTGGCGTCATGTCTTTATCCGGCGAGATGAAAGTCGCTTTAATCACCTGAATGTCGGCAACTGGAGGGGTTGGATTTGGTTCCAGTTGTTCTTTCTTGGGCGCAGAAGGAGTCGCCCGTGTCTCTGATGGAGTTGTTTGCTCTGTCTTAGGATCTTCTGTTGGCGCCGTTCTGCCGATAGGATTATTTTCGCCCGCAGGAAGAGCAACCGTTTTACGTTCAACTACTATAAATTTTCCAGTATACATCCCCATACTGCAGCTAAATTTTATCTCTCCCGTTTCTTTTGGTGTAAATTCAATGATGTTTTCGCCTAATTCCAGGAATTTTTTCACTCCGATTTTTGGAGCCAGAATGCTGGCTGAACAAGAATCAGGTTTTTTAGAATTGATAATCCATTTGACCGGAATACCTTTTTGAATTGTAAAACTGTTCGGCTTATATCCGCCGGCCAATTGATCCATCTTCACAATCTGCACTCCGTTTTCAATCGTAACATTTGGATCGTCTGCTGGCTCTTCTGCTACAATATTTCTTTTCAAAGATGGCTTCCATCCAGTTAAATTTGCGCCATTTGAAATATTAAATAGAGAAAGAGCGATAACAAGTACTCCTGCAAATTTAAAGAATTTCTTAGCAAAAGCGCCTTTTAAGACTGAAGTCAATCCGCCAATACCGAGAAGTCCGGGTGCTGTTCCAAGCGCAAAAGCCCCCATTATTAGAGCGCCGGATAAGAAGTTGCCCGTACTCATTGCGTAAAGCTGCATCGCCTGCGTAAATCCGCAGGGTAAAAAGAAGGTTAAAGCGCCGACAATCACAGAATTTGTGTGGCTATATTCTTTTTCATGATGTTTTTTAATGCCCAGAAGCTTGCTAATACCAGAGGGCAAAGTTAAGCCGCCGTTTGATAATCTGGGGAAAAGCTCTGTTAGTTGTAAACCCATCAAGAGCATCACTAATCCAACTACAATTATTAATAAACCCAAAGACGTTCCCGAAAGCTGAAAAACTTTGCCGGCTAATCCGATCACCCCGCCAAGTAAAAAATAGGAAGAAATTCTCCCTAAATTAAAATAAAGATGCGGCCGGAATTTTTGGCTTGGCGTTGCCTCAGGATGTTTTTCGGAGTGTCGGGCAGAAATACCCAGAATCAGCCCTCCAATTAAAGCCATGCAAGTTGAAATACCGGCAGTAAGGCCGACTATCAAAACCACCAAAAGGCTGGATGGATTGTTTGAACCAAAACTAAGGTTAAAAAGGCCCAATCCTTTGGCAAAATAATAAAGACTTACAAGGATGATAAGCGCGAGTAATAAATCATAGTATTCGGAAGGATTTTTGCTAATCCAAGATTTCGAATCATCAACCCCGACCTCATAGCCTGCCTCTCGAACCGCCCGGTTTACACTATCTAGCTCCAACAGGTCTAATGGATGGTCCGAATAGGCCACCGCTTCGGATTTTTTATAGCTAACGATAACATTGGAAATTTCCGGGAGCTCTTTGAGCTTTTCTTCGATTAAAATTTCGCAAGAACGGCAATGCATTCCTATAATCGGTATAACTATTTTATTTGAGAGATTGTTCCGGCGAGCTTGACTTGGCTCGGGATTTTTTAATTTGAATTTTTTGTTTTTCTTTGACATTTTTATTTTCCAGCTAGCTTCGACACTTTCAAAATTTCCTGAATCATTTCCTGTTTTCTTTTTTCGTTGCTCGTTTTCATTGCATTCTTAAAACAAGTGTTCAAGTGTCCTTCCATCAGCATTTGGTGCGCGGATTTCAAAAGACCGACGACAGCCAAATTTTGCTGCATCACATCGACACAATACTCTCCATCTTCAATCATTTTAATAATTTTATCGATGTGTGTTTTAGCTTTTTTAAAATTGATTAAAGTCTTTTCGTTTTTACTGTCCATTTTTCTCCTTAAAAAATTAAAATACCAATACCTGCGGTATGGGTACATAGATATATTATTTACTAATCGTATTCTTGTCAAGTTGGTGATAAAAAAACGACCATCTTGCGATGATCATCTTTTTATGGAGCAACATTGGGCTCTAGCGCCTAGGAAAGAGCGGTATTGCGACTCTTTTTATATGTTTCGGAACAATGAGAGTTTATTAAGCCCTGTAGCACACAAGAACAAATTGAGACACGACCGTCGATTTATAGCTCTATTCTGAAACGATTTAGGATCAAAAGCATTGAAACTGAGACAAATAAGACACTATAAAAATAATCTTTAATTATTCTTGATAATTTTCAGAACAGCCTCTTTTAGAGGTGGGACATTGTTTATAGCCGTGGTCCAAACAATATTTACGTCGACATCGAAATAATCATGTATCATTTTGTGCCGCATTCCGACAACTTTTGGCCAATCGATTTCTTTGTGATCTTCGATAAATTCGTGTGTCAGTTTACTGGCGGCCTCGCCGATTATTTCAATTTGCCGAACTATCGCCGATTGCTTTTCGTAGTCCGCTTCAAATTCTTCTTTTGAAACGCCATTTATAAAATCGGCGACATGCTTCGCCGCTTCTACAATATGTTGAAGCCTTAAATTATCTTTTTGGTCTATTGTCATAAATAACTTTCATGGTTCTAAATACTTCGTCTTTAATATATTTATCTATCCCGCCAACCGTGACAAGATCAACTTTTTCTCCGAGAGTCGAAGAAATTTCATTTTCGATTGCCTGATATTCAAATAAGCCAACTTCTGCCTCTGGCGAAAATTCAATTAAAATGTCATAATCACTGTCTTTTTTTTCGGTTCCTTTGGCACGAGACCCAAAAAGAGCGGCGAATTCAATTTGATTCCGACGCATAACATCAACGAGTCTGTTTTTGTTTGGAATGTCTGAAGTTTTCATGGTTCTATAATAGCATGTTTTTCAAGAAAAAGTATAACAAATGAAACCATACCGCTCACTGTCATTCCCTTGAAGAAGGGAATCTACTAATAGTTTTAATGATTTTACTATCGTGGATCTCCGTCTTCACTCTTCGAACCATGAGCGATGGGCTCAGAGTCGAATGGCGGAGATGACATAAGGAGAAACGGGGATGACATAAGGAGTATCTTGGGCACAGTGAGCAGTTTCAATGAAACCATAAACAATGCTCAATAAACTATTTATGATAAAATTGAAACATGAATAGTATTATTGCTAAAAAAGCTCAGTCTGAAAAAGAAATAAACGATGCCTTAAGTGTCCGTTATGGCTTAAACTAAAATAAACGCATAGGCTCGTCTCATATTTCACATAAAAAAACGACCATCTCGTGATGATTATTTTTTATGGAGCGGGTAAGGGGAATCGGACCCCTATGTCCTGCTTGGAAAGCAGGCATAATAACCATTATACGATACCCGCATGGTCGAATTTACTGAACGAAGTGCGAACTTTTTTTGAGCAAAATGTTCAATAAATTCTTCCTGCATTTAATGTAGCAAAAATTGCTCTGAATTTCCAGAGCAAGAGCAATTTTTGCGTTTATTTTAATATTTTGCCGCCGCTTGGAGGGGTTTGGGGAGGAAAAACGGCGGCGCTGGGGAGGGAAGTTTTTCGAGTGAAGAGAAAAAAATAGCAGGATATATTGGACAAGACTAAATCTTCAACCGAGCAATCGGTTTGTGGTATACTAAATATAGTAAAAGTAAAAAGGATTATCATGGGTGAATTACCTACTTGGATTCAAGACAATATGGGCACAGACCAAAATGCTCCACAAAATTGGATTGATCCGACTAATGTAAAAAAAATTCAAGAGGCAAAAGTCGTTGAAGAGGACATGAAATCAATTGAAGATGGACATAGTTTAGAAGTAATTGAGAGGATCGGATTTGAGAATTATCGCAATTTACTATGTCAGACTTCTTATTCTAAAATTTGGGATAATTTATCAGCCAGGATGGCGACCATGGATCAATCAACAAAAACCCCGGAATGGATGCTGGCGGACAAGAAACATTCGTCGAAGAAACGGGCGATTCATTTAAGAGAAAAATACTTAGCGGCACATCCAGAGGAAGATGGTGATCAAAAGTTCTACTGCGACGAAAAGATAGTAAAAAAGTTACGTATTATTGGACGGGAAAAAAACATAGAGAGCAAGAGGTTTCTCAGAAGGGTCTATCTCTCCGTTCCGACTGCAAATATGCCCGAGATATCTGAAGAGTTATTTAAGACAATGGATAGAGATGGTTTACTCTCTCAAACTGAGACCGCAATGAATATGGAGGTCTATGATGAGGAAGGGTCTTCTGAGGTCAATTCAAATAAATGGTATTAACCCCAGGGCAAGCCCTGGACCCTTCCGAACAGGAACCATGGGCCCGCGGCCAAGCCGTCGGGGAAATCTTCTCTATTGTAATTTATATCTATGGAAATAAGCCAGAGCTAATGACCAAAGTATTTAATGCTATTAAGGAAGCAAAAACCAACACATCGGTGCTTTGGAGCAAATCAGATACTGACAAACGCATCTTTTTGCAGGGAACCTTGAGCCATCTTGCGATTCCTGTTGATGAAGACGTCTCTTTTGTTGAAATGGCAGAGGCAAGCGGATATTCTTATCATGCGGGTATTTCGGAAAGGATTCGCCGCAATCTAGACTCTCAAGCGCTAGTTGGAAATGCAAATTTAGATCGAATAAAACAAAGCTTGGATCAATTTACTCCTTCGAGACCTGGACCAATGGATCCCGACAATAACAAAACTGCGGCTTATGATATTTCAGCGAGAAAAAAATATATGCCCGCTTTAGTTTTAGATGATCACAAACTTGAGGCGTAAGATCTGGAAATACTTATGCTTTTTTATGTAATAGTTTTCTTTGTTATCAGTGGGGGTTGTTGAAAAGTTTACTTCTAAAATAAATTTTAGTCGCAAAAAAAGCCTGCTAGTCCGAAGGCTCCAACCACCGAGTATCATACTTTTGAGGCAAAAATCTCCATTGCCTTTTTAGCGTTCCAAAAATTAGACTGTTTGATCTCAAAACATTGATCCGTAAGCATGCTCTTAAACGATTCTGGAGTCAGACGTTTTTTGAGTAAATTTCCATTTCCAGAGTCAAATGCTTCAAAGTCGGAGTTTTTATCGCTTACTGCACAAGTTATATACAAAATACCGCCAGATTTTAATAATTCTCCGAGTTTTTTCAAGAAATTTTCTTGCTCCTGAAATGAAACATGATGAAAAACACGGCAGCACCAAATACCATCAAATTTTTCCTTGGAATTGAATTCGCTTAGGTCAGTATTTACAAATTTAGCTTTGGGTGCAAGTTTCTGGGCCAACTTTATCATCTCATTGGAAATATCAATTCCGAGCACATTGCATCCGAGTTCTGCTAGGAACTTTGAGTCCTGACCGCCGCCGCAACCAACATCTAATATTTTAGAGTTTTTCGGCAAAAATTCTTGGAACTGTTTTAAAGAATTGGCAGCAAGATGATTCTCATAGCTTTCTTTCACATATTTATCCGCCAAAGTGTCGTAAGTTTTTGCAATTGATTGTCTCGACATGTCTGCCCTTTCGTTAAGCTAGAGTTATTATAACATAAGAAATTTACCATAAAAAAGGCCTGAGAATCCAAAAACTCCCAAGCATAGTTCTCAGTACTCATCCGACAGTATTGCTCCTACGTCTTTTAGCAACGATATCCTTCTCTTCACTCGAAAAACTTCCCTCCCTAGCGCCGCCGCTTTTCCTCCCCACACCCCTCCAAGCGGCGGAGAAACATTGGAATAACGCAAAAATTGCTGTTTGCTCTGGAAATTCAGAGCAATTTTTGCTACATTAAATACAGGAAGAATTTATTGAGCATTCTGTTCGAAAAAAGTTCGCACTTCGTGGAGTAAGTTCGACCAAAAAAAGTTCATAATTTGTATGAACTTTTTTTGGTCGGGGAGAGAGGACTCGAACCTCCGACCCCCGCGTCCCAAACGCGGTGCTCTAGCCAACTGAGCCACTCCCCGATGATTTTATTTGAACAATAAAAACAATAAATAATGTACCAGAAAATGAGCTTGAGGTCAATTCAAAATTGAATTACCTATCTTTGTCATTCCCTCGAAGGCGGGAATCCAGAAACTATTGTATAGATCCCCGGGCACCACTCT
>CAYIJI010000026.1:0-16895 GCA_964363695.1 uncultured Candidatus Saccharibacteria bacterium | reverse complement strand
CTACGGGGTCATTTTCAATTACTGATTTGTACTAGACTTCCCTCGGTATTGCCCTCTCTCCCCGCACGGGAGATGAAGGTTTCACCGATACAGCTATCAAGGGCAAGATTTCCTTACCCGACAAGGAATTTCGCTCTATATGTTACCAATCTTATATTGGATGTAATATTTCTATCACATTCTCTATGTCGCCATAGAGGTCGGACTATATCTTAGCCGATATTACATCGGCTTTTGGCGTGTAGTCTCTGAGGATTCTAGGTTGCTTTCTGTTCATACTTTCTGCAATTTGTTTAATCTGATTAAAACCTTTATTTGTTAAATGTTTTCTATCAATCATTAGATTGAGAACTTTAACAAAACTCCGGAAATCATTTTGTTTTGCAGATTTTAAAGTATTTTTTTGAAAGAAAGGAATTATTATGCTTTGCAAATCATTTAATGATCTGACTGTGAAGCGATATAAATTCTCTTTATGATTGTCTTTTCGTTTATTGATATAGATTTTTCCGCATTGAAATCGTTTTTTAACCGATTCCAATACTGATAAACTTTTCTCTCCTTGGGTTATTACGAATTCAGGAAAAACTTGATAACCGCTCGAAGTTGTTGAGTTTTTATTAAAACTCACAGAAAAAGTTCCTTCGCCATCAACAAAGCCAACAATCCACCAATCTAGTCTTTCCTGCTGATTGTCTGCACTTAAAGCATTTTTACTTGGCATATTATCCCCTATGGGATAATTATACCATAGTAGCTTAAGATACAACAGATTTTCCAGCATTTGGCCAAATTTTTATTCTACATCTCCATGGCGTATGGAGTTCGAACAGAGGTCTTTCACCTCACTATGGCAGCTATTACCTTACCATAGGACCGTTATAGTTACGGCCGCCATTCACTCGGGCTTAGTCGTTCCCCTGTACCCATCCTTGCGGATGGTTGTCAAGGACCGGTTTGACCTTCGAGCATTGGGCAGGCGTCAGCCCCTATACATCATCTTACGATTTAGCAGGGACCTGTGTTTATGGTGAACAGTCGCCTTGGCTCTTTCGCTGCGGCCAACCGATTAAGGTTGGCAGTCCTTATCCCTAAGTTACGGACGCTTATTTGCCGAGTTCCTTAACGAGAGTTCTTCCGATCACCTGAGGCTTCTCGCCTCACCCACCTGAGTCGGTTTGCGGTACGGATCTTATACACTTTTGAGCCGAGTTTTTCTAGTCTCCGCCTACACCATACCAACTAAACCATGATGTTGATATGACTACGGCAAAGCGTCATCGGTTATATGCATAAGAGCGGAGGAATATTCGCCTCCTTGCCATCGTCTACGCCGCCACTACAACGGCCTCGACTTAGGACCGGCTAACCCTGGGACGATTACCGTTGCCCAGGAAACCTCGGGTATTTGGTGTGCTAGTTTCTCGCTAGCATAATTCGTTACTCATCCCAACATTCTCACTTCTTGGCGCTCCAGCCCACCTCACAGTGTGACCTTCACCGCACCAAGAACGCTCCTCTACCGCCACGCTACGCGTGGCCAACAATGGACCACCAACATGCAAACCACTAAAAGCTGAATAAATTTTACATTAAGATTAAACTTAATTTCCTATTCGCTGTTCGTTTGGTTCGCTGTCCATTTCTGGGTACGCGTAGCGTAACCCGTATCTTCGGTACTATGCTTGAGCCCCGTTAAATCTTCGGCGCAGAACCTCTTAAATATAGACCAGTGAGCTGTTACGCACTCTTTAAATGAATGGCTGCTTCTAAGCCAACATCCTGGTTGTATTGGAGATTCCACTACCTTTTCCACTTAGCATAAATTTAGGGACCTTAGATGACGGTCTGGGCTGTTTCCCTTTCGACGACGAAGCTTAGCCCCCGCCGTCTGACTCTGGAATGAATCAGGAAGAATTCGGAGTTTGTTTGAACGCGAGAACCGAAGTCCCCGCAAATTCAGTCAGTGCTCTACCTCTCCCTGCGACAAAATTCCAGGCTATACCTATATATATTTCGAGGAGAACCAGCTATTTCCGAGTTCGATTAGCATTTCACCTCTATCCACAGCTCATCCAAAGATTTTGCAACATCTACTGGTTCGGCCCTCCATTTGGTTTTACCCAAACTTCAGCCTGGCCATGGATAGATCACTCGGTTTCGGGTTTAGTATGTGCAACTGTGGCGGCCTGTTAGGCCTCGCTTTCACTGCGCCTCCAAGACTTAATCTCTTAAGCTTGCTACACATAGCTAACTCGTTGGGTCATTCTACAAAAGGCACGCCATAACTGCGCAAAGCGCAGAATTTTCATTTTTCAATTATCAATTTTCATTAAATTTTCAATGACCAAATGATCAATGACTAAATAAATGAGAAATGTAAAATGATAAATGATAAATGATCACTCTGTGCTTTGCACAGCGTTGACTCATTGTGAGCATATAGTTTCAGGTTCTATTTCACTCCCCTTAACGGGGTTCTTTTTACCTTTCCCTCACGGTACTTGTTCACTATCGATCAGAAGATGTGTTTAGTCTTGGACCATGATCGGCCCAGCTTCACACCAGGTTTCACGTGTCTGGTGCTACTTGGGAACACTACCTCTTTACTACTAAAATTTCGAATACGCGACTATCACGCTCTGTGGTTGTCCTTTCCAGGAGCATTTTCCTATTCGTTCGTAAAAATTATGTAGGTCCCGCAACCCCGCTGCGTTTCACGCAGCCAACAATGGACCACTAACATCCGAACCACGAAAAGCTGAATAAATTTTACATTAAGATTAAACTTAATTTCCTATTCGCTGTTCGTTTGGTTCGCTGTCCATTCCTGAAGCTGTGTGAAACACAGCGGTTTAGACTTTTCCCTGTTCGCTCGCCACTACTAAGGGAATCTCATTCGATTTTTTTTCCTCCGGTTACTAAGATGTTTCAGTTCACCGGCTTACCTGCTCTACCCGCACAAGGCGGGTGGCTCTCCAAATTGGAGGGGTTTCCCCATTCGGACACCCACGGATCAAAGCTTGTTTAGCAGCTCCCCGAGGATTATCGCAGCTTACTACGTCCTTCTTCGGCATCTTCTGTCAAGGCATCCACTATATGCCCTTAAACGAAATATTATTTTTCCAGAGGTCGAATAGTGAAGGCAAAAACTCTCCGCCAATTGGCGGAACTGAGTATCTGCCCCACTGTCCGACTTAGATTCTTGACTAGCAATTACTGGATTCCAATTTTTAAATTGAAATATTAATTACTTGTTTTGAGAAATTTTTTATATCGGAAGATATACATTTGAAATTACACAAATATTATTGTTTAAGTTATATTTGCTCTTTACTCTGTTAACACTGCCTGGAGGCATGATTAACAGAGTTATATTTAGTTGTTAAAGTACGGATAGAAACCAACTTACCAGCCCCTATCTAGTAATTAATTTCTAATATTTTTTAAATTTAAAATATACCCCGCCCTATCTCACAATTGTTTATTCGCCATCTGTATTATCTGTACGATCTGTCATCTGTGGTTTTTTTCTGTTCCAGCGACAAAAAAACCCGCCCGAAGCGGATAATTAGATAAAATAAAATTTCCCATTTTATCTATCCGCTTGTTCCCCTCTCATTGGTGTAGTGATTTTCCATAGACCTCTTTTTAAGAGTTTCTAAAATGATATTAACGAATTCCATTGAGGATGTCAAGACTTTAAAATTGTAATTTGTCCGTTAGTGTAAAAAATTTAAAGTTTATCTTGATAAGGTTTGGTCATTTGGTCAATGATTCCTAATTTCTTTAAGGATACTATGTGGTTGCATTACATAAAGTAAGGAGGTGAGTATTATGCAGATGAGAGGAGAAAAAGGCCAAATTTCAGTTCGCGACGCCAGCAAGAAGGGAGGAGAAACAACAAGCCGAAAATATGGACCTGAATTTTATCATGAAATAGGCACAAAAGGCGGACATAGGGTGAGGGAACTTATCAGGAGAGCAAAAGAGACAGAAACGGGAGGCGGAAGAGGAGGCGGACGAGGTATGGAAGAGTAGTTTTAAACCCTGATACGATATTAATTTTGAAATGAGGTGGAAGAGAATGGCAGAAAAAGGACAAATGCCGGTCCGAGAAGCAGGGAGAAAAGGAGGTGAAACAACGAAACGAGAATATGGACCGGAATTCTATCATGAGATAGGGAAAAAAGGAGGAGAAACAACTAGAGAAGAGCATGGACCGGAGTTTTACCATGAAATTGGAACAAAGGGAGGGCATAGGGTGCGTGAACTCATTAGAAAAGCGGAGGAATCCGAGGAAATGGGTAAAGGACACAAAAGAAGCAATTCCGAAGAGGAAGAATAATAATTCTCTTGCAAATAGCGAGATAGAAACGAGGTGATTAAAATGCAAATGCAAGGAGAAAAAGGACAAATGACCGTACAAGAAGCCGGAAGAAAAGGCGGGCACAAAGGCGGCCGAACAACGAGCCAGCGATATGGAAGGGGATTTTATTCGGAAATCGGCCATAAAGGCGGGCAAAGAGTCAGGGAGCTTATAGAGGAAGCGAAGGAAATGGAAGGCGACGAGAGTATGGGCGGAAGAAAAGGAAGAATGAGATAGGAAATGGTCATTGATTAAAAGCTTATATAAAACAAAAAACAAAACCAACCAAGAAGTGCTCTTCTTAGTAAAATAATATATTAAAAATCAAAAAAAGGTTGATATGAAAAAAGTCCGATCATATTGAGAGGACTTTTTTCTGTTGCGGCTATTTTGTATTTAGATGCAATTATCAGACAAGCTCTAAGTGAAAAAGTTTCAGATTCTTCGATCTAAAATCGGATTCAGAATGACGATACGGGGGCACAAGCAAGTTCGAATGTTGACCAAAAAGTCATTTTACATTATAATGAAGCCCGAATGTACCCTTGGGAGGATAGTAATAATATGATTTATGCCGATAACACAATCGCCATAAGCGTCGGTGATTATCTGAAGTACGGTTGCCCCAGCTGTGGCTACTTGCCACCAATCTGTCTCCGAGAAGATTGGACATTGATAAACGAGCTTGGCGATATTGGGATATGCCCTTGTTGTCGAACATTGTTTGTCGTTACTGAGCAAGAAGCAGAAGAGGGTAACGGCAAACCTATAAACAGTGGCCTAATGCTTACAGTCGAAGGCTTAAGATCATTCAGCCCCAAGCTTCTTCCCCATCCGCGAAAAGAGACCCCGTACAACCAAGAGTTTGATAGTCAAGTGGGGGACATGGACGACTTACCGGGAACATGGCATCTTCCAGTAGATACTGGAATCCAAATAAACGCCGCTTAGCATCCTCAGCTAACAGCAAACATATACATCACGCATCCCCGCGTGATGTTTTGCATTTTTAGCCAGGTGAAATAATAATGCGTATACTTTTTCAACGGTCGTAGTTTTTTTATACGTTTTCAAGAGGATATACTTTTTGGAAAATTCGCTGTTTAAATAATTTTACGACTTAAAACTATCGAGCACGTCTTGTAATCCATAAACAACATCAAATTTTTTCAACTCTTTTGGATCAATCCACTTGAATTCCGTATGCTCCCAGTCCAATTTTACATCCGGTTTTTCATTAAGCAGAACGAGAATGGGGAATACATAAAATATTCTATCGATCTCTTCATCTACTAATTTAAAATAGGGGAACGCTTTTAATTTTGAAACCTGATCAGCGTTTACTCCTGTTTCTTCTTCTAATTCTTCGAGCGCCTTCTCTCCTACACTTTTTAATTCGTCAAAATAACCGGCCACAACATTCCATCGACCTCGGTAGTTCCCTACTCTGTCGCTTCTTTTGAGCAAAAGAAACTCCCCCCGAAACATCACAAAAATGCTCAAGACAGCCGCTTCATCTGAGTTTCGGTAGTCAATTCTTCCATCAGGAAATTTTGGCAATTTCTTGGCAAAATTTTCCAATATTTCATACATTATAGTTCCAGGCTTTCGCCGTTTTTTAATACTCTGGCGATTGGAACCTTACTGGCAAAATCATCTACATTTACAGGATAATTTGGATTGTCAAAGTGAATTGGAATAGCAACTTTCGGATTAATTTCTTCGATGAATCGGACTGCCTCTTCCACATTCATGACCACAACGCCACAAATCGGCACAAAAACAATGTCGGCATAAGGCTTTTCTTGCAGATAAATAGTGTCGCCGGGATGATAAAATTTATCGTCGATCAAAAAGCCGATCACATCCGGCTTTGGTTTGCCATTTGGTAAGTCACCATGAACAGATTTAATTCCTTCTATTTTTATGTCGTCAATCTCAGTGGATTCGCCCGGCTGCAATATTTTGCATTCAATATTTTCCTTATCCAATTCTGCTTTCACTTCCGAATTGGAAGCAATAAAAATATTCGGATTTATTTCTTTCAATACTTTGGCAACTTCCGGCATAAAATGATCGCCATGAATATGAGTAAATAATAGAATATCAATCTTGCCCCAACTTTTCGGTTTAAAACTTTCGTTATAGCAATAACTCCCTGGATCAATTAAGATTCTTTTATTTTTGTAATTTTCAATTAAAATTGCCGATTGAGGATATTTTGTAATTTTCATTTTTCTCCTTGATTTACCTTCAAACTTATCATACATTCCCCAAGCCTTGTTCATCAATAGTATAGATGGATATTTATGAACCTGATATATATTAACTGACTCGCCCAAGTCAACCCGAAGGGTTCGTAGCTGAACAGGTTTCTTTAGTCGGGGCAACTCTCCGGGAGCCGGCTATCATTTCAGCCGGCTTTTCCATTTCATAAAAATAATAAATATTTTAGAGAGAAGCGGCGCCCGAATCGCTCGGGCGCCGCTTTGATTTCATGAGGGGACTACCCTCAAGTGAGTTCACAACCGGTAATTCGCCGGTATGCTTCGCGATACTTCTCCGCCGTCTTCTCGACGATCTCAGCCGGAAGCTCCGGGGCAGGATAGGTCTTATCCCATTCTCCCATATCGCATAAATATTGCAGGTAGTCCCGCACGAACTGCTTGTCGAAGCTCGGCTGGCTCTCACCCGGTTCGTAAAGATCGAGCGGATTGAAACGGCTCGAATCGGGAGTCAAGACCTCATCGCCGAGCATCAGCGAACCGTCAGGAAGACGGAAAAGCTCGAACTTCGTGTCGGTAATAATGATCCCGCGCGCCTGAGCGTACTCTCTCGCCCACTGATACAACCTCAAGGAGAAGTATTCAATCCCGACGCCGTCGATGTAGCCGGCAAGTTCTCTCGCCTCTTCCGCGCTAATGTTTTCATCATGCTGCCCAATGTCAGCCTTGGTCGATGGAGTGAAGAACGGACGAGGAAGTTCCTGCCATTCCATCATATCTGGCGGCAGTATCATACCATGAAGATTGATCGAGACGGCATATGGATCTGCTTCTTGAAGTTCTTTGTACTCCTTCCAAGCTGAACCAGCCAAGTAGCCGCGAACTATCGCTTCGATCGGCGTTGGAACGCCCTTCCTGCACAACATGGAACGGCCATCAAGCATTCGTCCATATTGTGCTGGATCTTCGACGCCGGCTTTATCCAACGCATCCATAATTGAACCGAGATCATCCGCGACGAAGTGGTTCTGGATGATATCTCCCGTCATATCGAACCAGAACCGGGACATTTGCGTCAGTACCTTGCCCTTGTCGGGGATGCCCGTTGGCAACACGACGTCAAATGCCGACAAACGATCCGTGGCGACCATAAGCAATAAATCGCCCAGATCATACCTGTCCCGAACCTTGCCCGAGGTCTTTATTAAACCTGGGATGTTCGTTTCTATAACAATCAAAACACTCACCATCCTTTACATAAAGTACGCATTAAGCGCCTGCAACTTTTATACAACGTTTTTCCACGCTTGTAAACTCTCCAGTCTAATTAAGCCCCCTCATAGATCTTGACAAAAGTCAAGCAATATAGAATAATTACTATTACTAATAGAGGAAAGGAGGTAAAAAAAGTTGCGAACACTGTTGGTCGTTTTTCTCTGTTTCACTCTTTCCGGTCTTACCGGAACTGCATGGGCAAGCGAAGAAGGCCGCCGCAACACGCGTAACGCGTTGATTGTGGCAGCTGTAGTGTTGACTGGCGCAGCCGTCTACGCTGACAGCAGGGTTGACCAGCACGGTGATCGCGGCCAGTACTATGACCGCTACGATCGCCGCGACGACTATGACGATAACCGTCGTTATTACCGCGATGACGATTACCGTGGTAATAACCGTTCTTACCGGTACCGCGAACAGCCTCGCTGTTCGGAACGTGAATCGTATCGCGAATATCGGTACGATGAGCGTCCCCGCTCCCGGTCGTACTCTCGCTCGAGCTGCGAGTCTCGACCGCGCTACGGCTATTCAAACAGCAATAGCTGTGGTGGCGACTCCCCGCGCGGTTACGGCCATTCCGGCCGCTGGCGAAGATAGTCCTATCATGAGGTGATAATACACCTCGACAATCCTTGGGAGCACGGCTATCATTTCAGCCAAGCTCCCTTTCTTTTTATATGCATCGGAAGATGAGAATTAAAAACAGTAAAACCTCAATGTACACCTCGTAGGTGTACATTTTGTGGTCAATCAAACCTTGCGTTCATCACTTTTTTGTTTATCTAAATACTTTTCTACTCTCTCGATGTGATGCAAGGTTTCGTTTTTTAAATTTTCCATCACTTTATGCGCCGAAGGAGAACTGTCGGAAAAAATATCAAAATAACTATGTTCAATAAAACTATTTTCAAAATGAAGGGTCTTTTTGAGCGCCCCCTCTAAAGACACATCTTTCTTTGAATTAATTTCCTCTTCTATGGTTTTTAGCATATTTTTGATCTGAGACAATGTTAATGAACTCACTTCAAGTACACGCGTATCGCAACTTTGCGACAAAGCTCGAAGCCACTGCGCATGAACAGTTTCTTCTTTGGATAGCTTGATCCAAAACTGGGAATCAGGATAAATGGCCGCAAATTTATGATACAAGCGCGAAAAAGCCTCTTCATTTTTAATCATCAGATCGATAATTGATTTTGAATTCATCATGATCCTTATATATTTTATCTGCCTTTCTTGAAATACATTGATATTGTATTGCAAAATCAATCCCCCTCGCAAATTTTGAGCTTGTGGTGAGCGTTGGTCGAACAAGAACTGTCCCCTTAGGATTATCAGGGTGTTTCCAAGCTATTGAAACATGGAAAATGAAACATGGAAAATTTACAAAAAGAGTCATTATGTGGTAATATAGAGCGTTCGCTAAGGAGGTGCGAACGAAAACAAAACCGTTTGACATTCTGAGAGTAGGAGGAAAATCGTGGACTTTGTAAGATTGCTTCATGGCCCCATTTTGGGGCTCATCCCTGCACTCGTCGTAATTATCGTCATTTTCTGGGCGATAGTGAAGTACGGTGAGCTGTCAGACAGTGAGATGCGCGACGTTAGAACAGCGCGCAGATGGGTGCTAGTTCTCGTGATTGTTGTGTTCAGCTGGTATGCCATCAAGATGGCCTCGGTCAATGTAACCTCGCGAGCGGTCATCGATCGCAGCGTAGTGGAGGAACGCAAGAGCACTCTTGAGGAGGATTCTCACAACCTTCCACTGAAAGTTGATGCTGATGGTAAGAAAATCGAAACCAAAGGAGACACAGGAAAGTGAAGATCAAACAGATTCTTCGAACAGTCGCGGCCATGGCGCTCTTAGTGGTAGTCGTTATATCTCTTACGAGCTGCGCTAAGATCGTCAACATTCCGCCCGGCTACGTTGGCAAGATCCTCACTCCCACGGGATGGGAATCGAAGATCTACGAGATGGGCCAGATGGACATCGGTGATTTCGACAATGAAGGACGTGGCAACCGAGCCGTTATGCTTGAAGCTACTTCGGTGACCATCAAGGAGCAGTTTAAGACGTCGGATAAGGATGGCGAAGACCATCGAATTATGAGCAAGGATCGCATCCCGCTCGTTGTCGACATCTACATGCAGACACAATTGCCTGCCGAAAAACGAATGAGAGACTCGATCTTCGCTCAGGTCACTCCGAAACCAGGAGCTGACGATCAGAGGGTTTTCAAAATTACCCTTGAAGAAGTTTACGTGCGCTTCGCCAAGATGACTATCCGAGGAAAGACAAGGGAGATCTTTTCGCGTTACACTGCCGATCAGGTGATGACAAACTACGAACGGGTGAACAAAGAGATCAAAGCAATGGTCTCCGATACTTTTACCCGCAACAAGGTCCCTCTTGACCTGATCGACGGACAGCTATCAAATGTGAAGGTTGATCCTAAGATATGGGACGCCATGAACAAGAAAGTAGCAGCTGAGAGCGATGTCAAGACCATCAATATGATTGGTGAGGCCATCCGCAAGAACCCCGGCTATATCCAAAAGTATAAGTGGGATCAACTCGAAAAGATCTCGGGCAAGGGCGTGACGATCATTGTAAACGATGGTGGCGGCCGAGATGTGGGGTACAACATCCCTGTTCGATAGCTAGATATAGACACAATCGTACCATTTTCATAGGACCGAGCGGCATGAGCGTTCGGTCCTATTCTTTGAAAGTGGGACCTAGTTAGTAGTTAGGGGACGGGTAGTTAGGGAACGTAGTTAGGGAACCGTTCTCTTTTGATCTCGATTTTAACCATTTATACGCCCTATTTTTCTATCAGATATCGAATAATTGTTTTCTGATTTTTGCATCCAGAGATGTCAAATATTCTTCTTCATGGGGACCAGCAAGCGAATAACACTGCTCTGCGACATAATTATGAAGCTTTTTTGGATCGTTGGTCCCTCCTTAGAGTATGGCTCGGTTACTTTATTTGGATCACCAATTGATGTAACAGTTAATACCTTTCGGTTTGGTAGTTTTGAAATTGTTGGAGTAAATGCTTTCATGCTTTCCTTTCCTAATGTTTATGGCCTCAAGGTGCCAGCAAAAACCTGCCAGGCTAAAATTGATTTAGCCACAAAGCTCAAAATAATGTAAGCGCGCTCACCGTACAGGTAGTCGCTCCACTTCCCAACTTTTTTGTATTGTAATACCTGATTGATTGCAAAAATATTAAAGAAAATGAAAATCGAGAAGAAGATCCAATAAACAAATGTTGGCGGATGATCAGCTCTGCCCGGACCGGCAAGATAAATCGCTACCGCAATCCAAGGGCCAACCCCAGCAATACAACCAAAGACAAATGAGGTCCAATTGGCCCGTCCTGAGCTTGTCGAAGGATTTTTCCTTATATCTTGATAATAGTTAGGTAGTTAGGGGACGGTTCTCTCTTGATCTCGTGTTTAGGCTTTATTGGTTTTTCGGCTTATCTTTTGTACTTCCTGATATCTTTGCTGGTCACTTCCCCAAGCATTCTTACTATACGACTCTTTAATTATTTGGTCTACAATCAATTCTTTGTAGTGTTTTTGTCGTTCGATACTATCTTTACTCATCTCTTCATACATAAAATCCGGTGTCATAAGGTGATTGGGCTTTCCTTCGGTATAATATTTATAGCTAGAATATTTATAATCCTTCGGGTTTTCTACAATGCCTGCCCTAACAGGATTTAGTTCTATATACTTACCGCATTGAATAAAGTAGGCATCTTTTCCAACAGCTTGACTCTTATATCTATCCTGCCAAAAGTGGCCGACCCAGCCATATTCTCGCCTGTAATGATGAAAATATGCCAAGTTTAATTTTTTCATAAATATTGAAAAATCTAGAGCTTTTTTAGTTTGGATAAGGAAATGAGTATGATTGGGCATCAAGCAATAATGATAGAGATCAAATGGATGTTCTATTTTATATTTTGAGACGAGCTCTAGACAGTATAGATAATCTTCATCTGATTTAAAAACAATATTCCGGTTATTTCCTCGGGTCATAATATGATAGTAGCTCTGTGACAGAAAGAATCTTTTAGATCTTGGCATAACTGAATTTTATCATATCGACAACAAAAAGCCTAATTATGAGTTCAAAAGAGAACCGTCCCCTAAATCCCTAAATCCACTTGGCCAGCATTATTTATAGTTTCATCTTCCATATTTTTTCCTTTTAATGTTTAAGCTGGATCCAGTCGTTATTGGATCGGCCAGACGAAGTTAGATTATTATAATCACATGGATTGGCGTCGCGGTATTCCTTCGTAAACTTTGTGTTTTCTGGAGTTATGCCGTATTTGGCAAATTCGGCCAATACTTCATCGGTCATGTGATCAAAAACGCTACCAAAAATTGGCTGTTGTTTGCTTTCTATCCCAGTCAGGATAATATCAAAATCATTGCCCTTGTCACCAAGGGCGGCATAGCCAATTAGCTCACCTGCTTTTACCTTGTCGTTAACCTTAAAATCTTCTACGAAATAGATGTGACTAAATTCAAAACCAACGTTTTTATCAACTGGCGTTGTGAATGCTATACCGTTTCCAGTTTTTGGTCGTTTGCCAGACTTACCAATTTGGTCGCTTTCAGCATCAATCTTGGAAACTGTGCCGTCAAATGGCGCAAACATTTTTACCTTATCGATTGTGCCTTGAAACACTGGAACAGGATAGACATAATGCTTCATTGAGCGATTGGTTTCTGAGGTTTGTTCAAAACTGTAGCCAGAGAAGTCGTGACCAGCACAACTACGATATTTGGAGATGCTTTGAATTTGAGTTGAATCTACCGGCATGGCGGTGATGTATTTTGCATCCAGACTCGGCCAACCGATTTCATTCTCATTTTTATCTTTTGTTGTTGAGTTATTTTGATTATTGTCTGCAGGACCGATCGCGGGGCCGCTGTTGAGCACTTTTTCTTGTTCTTTGTGTCTAATCCGGTAGGCTTTTATTGTGGAGACAATCAAAATGGTGATTATCACCAAACCTAGAATTGCCGCCACAATAAAGATTGTTTTTTTCTTGCTTCTAATTATTTCAAAATTCATATTGCTTTACCTTTCTTTTTCGACACCAATGTACACCTCGTAGGTGTACATTTTGGTGGTTAAGACTTATTCGTCTTATGCCTTTGAATAATTCGGCCGATTATGCCAATGAAGATTAGAATAATCCCAACTACAGTTAATATAATATAATTTTTTAAAATGACATCGGAGATTTGCGGACCAACTACTCTTACGGCTGCTCCCGCTCTTTGACCAAGACTTAATTTTTCAGGGTCAACTGCTTCTAAAGAATTACCTGCTCCTTTTTGAAGCAGTAAAAGTAATATTGTTGCTGGAAGTCCGATTATAAAAAATATTATTCCCGGGCTTATTAAACGGCCAAAACCATAGCTGAAAAATATGATCAAAACCAAAAAGGCTAAGGCTATGCTGGACGAGATTAGTGCTATTTTCCCGATAAACTGATGGCCGTCTTTGGTGAAAATCGCCATCGCACCCAAAGTAGATACTGAATTATTTTTGCCGTCAGGGCTGGTTTCGATGTTTGATGAATCAAAATTATAGATATTTTTTGCCAACTCTTTAAAAAGTTTGTCTTTAACATTTGCAAGATTTGATTGATCTAAATCCTGCTCCGTTATTTGAATATCCAAACCGGGAAACGGCTTTAAGACTTTGTCCGGATTTCTTTTGATAGCCTCTCTTACTTGTTCAATCTCTTGATTGCTATTTTGATCTCCCCCCGGCGCATAAAGAGCTGTCAGCAAGGCAGCTGATACATTCACTGCATTTTTTTCAGTCGTTATAACATACAAATTACAAGCCAAAAAGGCGACTATAAAAACAGGAATGAAGATTAGGGCTGCTATCCACTTTGCATCCATGTGCCAATAGGGGCGAACTTTTGTATGCTCTGTCATACTTTAATTATATACAAAACCTAAAAAAGTTACTAACTTTTAGTTAACACGAACAACTATCTTGTTGTAACTCACTCACTTCGTAGACCACGCTTTACGTGCCATTTACAAACTAAAGTTTGAGCTACGATTTTGTGCGACGAGTGAGAGCAGTTACAACTTGTTGGTCTAAAAAAAGCCTCGTTTCTAAACGAGGCTTTTAAATATAACAACTAAACAATTTTATTTATTCGTTCTTATTTTCCGTTTCTATTTTCTCTGCTTTTTCCGCTTCTTCGGCTCGCTCTGCCTCTTCATTCTTTTTTTCATCAATTTGTTTAACTTCCTCACTCTTTTTCTCTATTTCCTTTTTCACATTTTCAGCAGCTGTTTCATTGTCCTTTTTTATCTCTTCCATAACATTCTTCTTTGCCTCAATGTTGTTTTCATCATTTTTAATCACTTCTTCTAGCGCTTTAGGATCATCTTTTAGTTTCTCTGTTAGATCAGCTATCTCCTTATCAATTTTTGCTTGAATAGCAGGTTTAGCGGAATCTGGAACACGAGTTAACAATTCTTGCAAAACTATAAGATCTTTTCTTTTGGAAATTTTATCTGTCACCTTAGTTATCACATCATCAGACTCTTTGGAAATCTCATCAAGCTCATCGTCTTTTACCTCGGCGATCGCATCGTCAAGCTCAATGTCACTGCTCTCTTCATCCAGATCGTCTAAAATGTCCATTCTCTTAATATATTTTTCTTCCGCTTTTAATTCTTTGGATTCAAGTTTTTTAGAAATTTCATTAATTTTTTTAGTCAACTCATCTTGGGATAAATTTTCCTTCGTTAAAATTTCAGTAAGATCTTTGAGCGCTTCTGAACGCACTTTTGTTATCGTTTTATTAAGTTCGCCGGTTGCTTTTAAGTTCATGGAATCCAGCATCGACACTTCAAGCAACCGAGTATTTTCGATCTTGCTTAAAATACTTTGCAGATCAGGATTGCTGATATCTTGAAACTGGTTTGTGATCTGATTTAAAGAATCCGAAGTTAAAATTATTTGTTGATTATATGAATCGATTAAGGCTGCAGCTTTTTCCTGATCGCCTGTTTGCATTGCTTCTTTCGCTTGAAGTAAAGTCAAATTAGCCAATTCAAGCGATAATTTAGCTTTTTTTATCTCTGAAAAAGTGAAGAATCTTGTAAGTTTTCTTTTAGATATTTCCCAAAAAGACGGGTTTGGGATAGACAAATCGGACGCAGTAATTTCTTGGGTTGTAGCGAGAGCGGCTGTGCTTTCGGTTGCCGTTGAAGTAGTTTGGGCAAAGGCAACCGAAAAACTAAAAAATAAGCTTAAAGTAGCAATAAGAACGTAGCGCATATAATCCTCCATTTTTAAATAATAGTTTTATTCTAAATTATCCGCTCAACAAATACAACCGTCCTGGCAAAATCTATGGGCTTTCTTTGTGTTATAAAATCTCGCGCAGAGCACCCATTACCCGGCCATACTTTACGCTTGAAAAAGGCTCATCTTTCTGAGACACTTATAATAAATTTATACGAATCATCTGAAAGGAAATACCATATGGTTGAAATTGAAAATAAAGGGGTGTTGCTTGAACCGAAATATGATTTTGAAAAAGGCGGCGTTTTCAATCCTGCCTGCGTTAGTGTTGGAGACGAAGTTCGGATGTACTACAGGGCTGTTTCTGAGAATAATATTTCCACTATTGGTTTCTGCAAGATTAAAAATGATGAAGTGATTGAGAGACAAGACAGTCCGATTTTTGCCCCCGAGTATGACTACGAAGCAAAAGGAATGGAAGATCCTCGTATAACGTTCATTGATGGCATTTTTTATCTTTTTTATACTGCCTACGACGGGAAAAATGCGCAAATAGCATACGCAACCACAAAAGAACTTCCCCATTTTCAAAAACAAGGACTGCTTCTCCCGAAAATCACATACGAGAAAGCTGGAGAACTTTTTAAAAAAACCGATCTATCTATTCGTTATAAATATTTTGAGGAAGAATATCAAAATGCAAACGGAGACAATGCTCTTCTTTGGGAAAAAGACGCGTTTTTATTTCCTGAAAAAATTGATGGTAAGTTTGCATTGGGACACCGAGTTTTGCCCGGAATTCAAATTGTTTATTTTAAAAATTTTAAAGAATTAACAAAAGATTTTTGGAGCGATTATTTAACAGACCTAGATGAATATATTATGATTGAACCGAAATTTTGGTTTGATAGTAGAAACGTTGGCGGGGGTTGTCCGCCGCTCAAAACTGAATATGGGTGGTTATTAATTTATCATACTGTAGAACATTCATCTTTAGGCAGGCGCTACCACGCTGCTGCCGCCCTACTGGACATAAGTGATCCGAAAAAAGTCATCGGCCGCTTGAGCGAACCGCTTTTTTCTCCGGAATTAAATTTTGAGAAAAAAGGAATAGCTGACAATGTCGTTTTTCCAACCGCGATTTTAAAGAGCGGCGATCAACTAAAGATTTACTATGGCGCGGCAGATCGAGTCATCGCGCTTAAATCATTAAGTTATAAAGAACTCATTGACACACTGCGGGTTAGCCCATCTGAGTCAAAATCACCAGAGTTAATCCCGGTCGAAGAAGCGTCCTCTTAAAACGCTCCGCATGGACGAATATGAAAGAGTTTTGAAAAATTACGCTGGCATTATTAGATTTCCGATTTGATACCCTTGAAAAAATAAGGATTTTATAGTACTATTTTACAAGTATTGGGGGCCCGTAGCTCAGTTGGTAGAGCGCCTCGTTTGCAACGAGGATGTCGCAGGTTCGAATCCTGTCGGGTCCACCAATAAAAAGATTAGTCCTAGACTAGTCTTTTTATTATTAACTCACCTTACGCACCAAACATTAAAAAGTGTCATTTCGAGCCATTGGTGCAGCATCCAAGGCGAGAAATCTACAACTTATCGTGGCTTATCAGCTACATTAATTTGTATATCTCTCGTCGTGTAACCACCCACGAAGTCGAGATGACGACTATTTATAGTCTTGCGTAAGGTGAGT
>CAYIJI010000025.1:3559-16940 GCA_964363695.1 uncultured Candidatus Saccharibacteria bacterium | reverse complement strand
AAGGCAGAGTCGATGACAGGCCCTGAGCCTGTCGAACGGGAGATCTGGGATCCAGAGAGTTGATTTGCCCATAGTGCTTCTGGATTCCCGCCTTCGCGGGAATGACAACAGTGAGTGGTTAACGAAGCAATTTTTAATAAAAGTAAAAGGTTTAATTACAAATATTTATCAAAATATTTGTCAAATATTTTTTATAATTGTATAATCTAAATTAGGTAAATTGGAGGGAAGAACTATGGCCAAGAAAAAATCAGGCAGTAAAAGTCCCCGAAGAAGCTTAAAACTCCTAGTTGTAAGCGTGTTTTTATTGGGAGCAATTTATTTTTTTGGGACTGCCAACTATAAGGCTGATGCTACAACCGCTCCGGCGAACAATTGCAAGCGAGGCATTGTTCAAAACGTAAAAAAGAATATGGGGGCCGATGTGGGAAGCTGTCCGGCTCGAGGCTCGAGGCTGGATGTTGATGTCGAAAAACCTTTCCAAAACTCAAACCTTTCAGCCTATCCGGACGGGAAAAGTTGTGCCAACGTCAATATTGAGGCTATAAAATCTGACGGTACTTTTCTTGAAAATGAGCCTTTGGTAATTGAAAAACCAACTTCAGTCAATGTTGCTGGTCCACAAAACACAGAGTCTGGCTCAATTAAATTGTGTTTTACTTCTTCTAGGCCAATTCAGGCTCGAGTAATGGTAAAAATTAAAAGTTTGCCAAGTGTTCAGCGTTCTTTCCAGCTAAATTTTAATCCGAACTTTAGGGTTTTGGATGTGACAGACCGAAACAGCTTTTTCTACAATTTGCCGGTAACCTTTACGGCCCAAATTGACCCGTCGCTTGTCGGTAGCATAAAAGAGTCAAGGTTGGTCTACACATATAATAGAAGAGTTAATAAGTGGGGCAGGTGGAGAGCGGAAAGGCGTGAGATCATTACTCTTTTAAATTGCACAGATGATGGAAGATGCACTGCTACCATATATCCAGATAACACAAACACAAAGAGAGTGGATAGAGGGAAGTTTAATTATAGATTTGAGCTGGTAGATAATAGTGGAAGAAGATTTTCTAAGTCGTTTACCGGACAATTAAAGTTCCCTTAAAGGCGCTATCTAAATAATACCAGTGTTGCGCAATTGTCATCCCAGACTTGATCTGGGATCCAGAAATTATTTATATAGATTCCGTATCAAGTACGGAATGACAGATTGAGAAGAATTACGCAACACTGGTAAATAATAGAACTATATGCTTTTGCTTGTAGAAAAAGTTTCTATTTTAATGTATAATACCGCTTGATTGTAATAGGGGAAGATATGGAAAAGATTTCACAAAAATCAGTTGTTTTTAAAGTGCTTAAGAATATAAAAGAAAATAAGCTCATTTCTTCCGGCGATACCGTAATTGTCGCCTTAAGCGGGGGACCGGATTCGATGTGCTTGTTTAATGTACTGTATAAATTAAAAGACCATCTTCAAATCAACTTAATGGCTTGTCATTATAACCATAGATTGAGAGGGGAGGAGAGCTATAATGATGAAAAGTTCGTTAAAAAAATTTGCGGGGAGCGGGGAACAGAGTCTATTTTTGGTTCTGCCGACAAAGATAACCAATTTAAAAATGAAGAAGAAGCAAGGGAAGCGAGATATGCCTTTTTTGAAAAAATCTTGGGGGAGAGAAGGGGAGCGAAGATTGCGATCGCACATAATTCCAACGATTTAGCGGAAACCTTCCTAATGCGGCTCTTTAGAGGCACCGGTCTCAAAGGATTAAGCGCTATCCCCTCTGTCAGAAAAAATTTTATCCGTCCCCTATTACCGGTTTCCAGAAATGAAATTGAGTTATACCTTAAGGACGAAATGATCCCCTTTCGGATCGATAAAACAAATAATGACCCAAAAATCACCCGTAATTTTATCCGCTTAAAAATTCTTCCTTTACTTGTTGAATATGTGAATACGAACATTGTTGAAACCTTATTCAATTCAGCTAAGATTCTGGAGGAAGATCATGCCTTTATTCTTCTAGCGGCGGAGAAAAAGTACGATAAATTAGTTATTGAGGAAAAAAGCGGACAAGCAATTTTAGACCGAAAAAAGTGGATGACTCTACATCCTTCCCTCCAGCGGATGGTTCTAAGAATTGCGCTGGAGAAAAAAAAGAGTTTAAGGGAGATTACCAATAAGCAAATTTCTGAGGTTGTGGAAATGATCAAAAAGGGCGAAGGAAAAAAATACAAGCCTCTCCCCCATTCATTGCGGATCGAGCTTCTTTCTGGTAATATTATCATATACGACAAAACGGTTTCGTATCGAAAACAGCAGTAATATTTGGAGTTTTAATGAAACAAAACAACACAAAATCAATCATATATTCAGTAATAATTATATCAGTAGTCGTTCTTATCTTCAGCTTTTTCGGGCCAAAGAACGGAACTGTCAAGGAAGTTGCTCTTTCAGAGATATCTCAAGATGTTTCCAAAGGTGAAGTCAAGGAAATTGCCGTTAAAGATAATCTGGTAATAGCAACATTAAATGATGGTAAAAAAATAAAAGCATTTAAAGAACCGGGCGCTCCTCTTAAGGATTATGGAATTACGCCCGATAAGGTTGCAATTAACGTGCAGGATACCTCCGGAACTGCCGCAGTATACTCTATTATCTCGATCATTCTCCCGATTCTGTTGATCGGCGGTTTTATATTCTTTATGATGCGTTCGGCGCAAGGCGCAAACAGTAAGGCGATGGGATTTGGGAAATCAACCGCCAAGCTTTTTATGGGGAATACAAAAATAACTTTCAACGATGTTGCAGGTCTAGTGGAGCCAAAACAGGAATTAGTAGAGATTGTTGAATTTTTAAAAAGTCCAAAGAAATTTAGAGATCTTGGCGCGGAGATTCCAAGAGGAGTTCTCTTAATCGGGCCTCCGGGCACGGGTAAAACTTTAATGGCAAAAGCGGTGGCGGGAGAAGCTGGTGTTCCTTTCTTCTCTATTTCAGCGTCCGAATTCGTAGAAATGTTTGTCGGCGTTGGCGCCTCAAGAGTCCGGGATCTGTTTTTGAAAGCAAAAAGAAATGCTCCAGCTATCATATTTATTGATGAGTTGGATGCTGTAGGACGCCAAAGAGGCGCCGGTTTAGGAGGTTCTCATGACGAACGAGAGCAGACTCTAAACCAGATTCTGGTTGAAATGGATGGTTTTGAACCTAGCGACAATGTTATTATAGTTGCCGCAACTAATCGTCCTGATGTTCTTGATCCTGCACTTTTGAGACCGGGTCGTTTTGACCGACAGGTTGTGATAGATTTGCCTGATCGCAAGGAAAGAGAAGAAATATTAAAGGTTCATACAAAAAATAAACCCATAGATAGCAGTGTTAATCTTGACAAAATTGCCGGATCAACCCCCGGTTTCTCTGGTGCCGATCTTCGCAACTTGGCCAATGAAGCTGCCATTCTAGCAGCCCGCTCAAACAAAAAGACTATCTCACAAAAAAATATGGATAATGCGATCGAAAAAGTCATGATGGGTCCGGAGCGCCGCTCCAGAATTATGTCGGAAAAAGAAAAGAGAATAACCGCAATTCATGAAGCCGGCCATGCAATAGTAGGTCACTTTGTACCAAATTCAGACCCGATTCATAAGATTTCAATTATTGCTAGAGGAATGGCTCTTGGATACACATGGAATTTGCCAACTGAAGATAGACGGCTTGAGACCAAATCCCGCTTTCTTGACCAAATAGCTTCCTTAATGGGCGGAAGAGTGGCCGAAGAAGAATTCTTTGGACTGGAAAATATCACAACCGGCGCCCAGAATGACCTAAAAAGAGCTACCAGCCTTGCCAGAAAAATGATCACTGAATATGGCATGAGTGAAAAACTAGGTCCGCAAACTTATGGACACAAGGAAGAATTGCCATTCTTAGGCAAGGATTATGCCGAACACAGAAATTATAGTGACAAAATTGCAGGCATAATTGATGAAGAAATTTCAAGAATAATTGCCGGCGGCAGAAAAAAAGCCGATGAAATTATTAAGAAACACAAAAAAACGCTTGAAAAAATCGCTGATACTTTACTTAAACAAGAAACTATTGAAGCCGATGAATTCAAAAAGTTTTTCGGCAATAATGGTGCATCAGAAAAAGTAAAAAGTTAAAAATGAAACATTTTTTCGGTTTATTCTCAGAAGAAAATTCGATTCGCGGGGCGAGTATAATTTTGATTATTACTTTAGCTCTAAGCAATATCTTAGGTCTCCTTCGGGACAGATTTCTGGCAAAAAATATTTCTACTTATGACCTTGATGTTTATTACGCTTCTTTTCGTGTTCCCGATCTTATATTTAACCTTCTTATCCTAGGAGCAATTTCCAGCGCCTTTATTCCTATCTTTTCCGAGTTCATCGCTAAGAAGAAAGAAAAGGAAGGATTTAGAGTTACAAACGATCTTCTAAATGTGGCTGTTATATTTACAATTCTGGCGGCCATTATTCTTTATGCTTTGATGCCGAATTTGATACCGCTCATAATCCCTAAATTCGATCAGGGAAGAATGGATCAGGCGATAAAATTTTCAGGCCTAATGATGATCACCCCTGTTTTTTTTGGTATATCGTACATTTTGGGCGGTGTTCTGAACTCGTTTAAACGTTTTTTATCTTACGCTCTAGCTCCGCTAATCTACAATATCTCAATTATCTTTGGGGCAGCTGTATTGGCGCCAAAATACGGTATGGTTTCGGTGATCTATTGTGTAATTGCCGGTTCTTTTTTACATTTGTTGGTGCAGCTGCCGTCGGCAATGAAGCTTGGCTTCCGGTATCAATTCGTTTTTGACTTCAAAGAGAAAGCCTTTCGCCGTATTATTTCATTGATGATTCCCCGAACGATAGGAATGGGCGCCAACCAACTCCTACTAATTGCCTACACCGCGATTGCCTCTTCGTTGGCTGTCGGCTCGATTTCAGCTTTCTCGCTCTCTAATAATATGCAGACAATGCCTATTGTAGTTTTTGGTACTTCTTTTGCCACTGCCATATTTCCCACCTTGACATCTAAAATTGCCAGCAATGATAAGGAAGGATTTGCTTTTTATCTGGATCGCGCTATGAGGGCGATTGCTTTTTTGCTTATTCCTTCTTCTATTATTTTCATACTCCTTCGGGCTCAAATTGTCCGATTGATTTTAGGATCCGGGAAATTTAATTGGGATGATACCAAAATGACGGCGATGACCTTGGGTTTGTTCTCTATATCTTTGCTTGCTCAAGGATTAATCCCGCTTTTAGCAAGGGCTTTTTATGCCTTAAAGAATACCAAAACTCCGATGTACATCTCAATTATCACGGTCTTTGTTAGTGTTTTACTTGCCTACCCGCTATCAAAATCTCTGGGTGTAGCAGGGCTTGCCCTTGCCTTTTCAATTGGAAGTTTTATTAATGTCGCAGTACTTTTTGTATATCTGCACAAGGTTTATCTAAACGGATGGCGCCTAAGTATGATTTATTCATACTTGAAAATTGCTTTCATTTCGCTTATTATGGGTTTTCTTGTCTGGGGCACTCTGCATCTTGTAGCAAACTTTGTTGATATGTCGAGATTCTATGGAGTATTAATTCAGACTGCAGTTTCTTTGTGCGTTGGATTCTTCTCGTATTGGGGACTGAGCTACTTATTTAATTGCGATGAAATGAAATGGGTGTTAGCAAGAAAAATTAATGGGAAGCTAGAAAAAAGCTTGGAGGGAGTTGAAACAGCAGAGTATGAAAAGATATGACGAAGAAGCCGAAGGAAAGACAAGACATCCGCTCTTATGGGTGATAGTCACCCTTTTGATAATATTCGTTCTGATGCTTTTTGGAGTATTTTATTTGAAATCAAAAATTAAAATGCCAAGTTTTCCAAGTCGAAACAATTCTTTAAGTTTACAAGAAAATATTTCTAAACAGCTCGAAGGTCAAACCGGAGAAAGTATTGTCAGCATCAGAATTTCTGAGAATGAACTTTCTAGTATCTTAAATGCCAACTCTGAAGAATTTACTCTTAAAAAACCATCAGTCAAAATCACGCCTGAAAAAATCATCTTATCCGGAAAGACGTCAAATAGTCCTCTTTCATTTAAAGTTGACGTAGGAATCATCCCGAAAGTTGCTGACGGCAAGGTTCTATTTGAAATAAAGGAAATTAAAACAGGAGGGGTAAGCGCGCCTAAAGTTGTAACTGATGAAGTCAATAAAAACCTTTCAAGTTATTTAAGCCAGTTTAATATAAATGATGATGTTAAAGTAACTGAAGTAAAATTATACCCAGATTACTTAATTGCCACTGGCGAACGAAAGACGTAATGGCCAAAGCCTTTTTGTTCTCTGATTTGCATTCCTCTACAAAACAACTCTCTAATATGGAGATTTATTTAACGAATAACAAGTATGATCTTTTAATATTTGCCGGCGATTTTGTTAATACAGGAGAGCCTGTTTGGTTTGCCGATAAATTCGTTAACTTTATCGAAAAAATAGCCATACCATTTTTGTGGGTACCGGGGAATAACGATTTTGGGAGGAGCTTTTATAAGCTAAATGCCAAGTATAAATCTTTGGAAGGGAAGGTAGCAGAGCTATTGGGGAGAATCTTCACTGGTGTCGGGGGATCCCCTGCTTCATGGGCCGGCCAGTATGCAGGCGAAAGTATGATTGATAAGAAAAAAATCGGCGGGTCTATTTTCGTTTCTCATGTGCCGCCGCCGGGAATATTAACTTTGCAGCAAAAAGATCTGCCGACTCCCCTGCTAGAAAATTTAAAATTTAAAATTAATAATTTAAAATCAAATCCAAATGATCAAATGACCGATGGTCAAATAAATGGAAAATGGAAAATGGAAAATGATAAATTTCCAAAACGCCGTTTTGCTGATTCTCCTTTGGTCCATATTTGCGGGCATTTGCACTATCGTTGGGGCACGGCTTACTTGGGCCAAACTAAGGTAATCCAGCTCGCTTCTCTTGAAACCGGCCACTATGCTATTATGGACTTAGAAACTCTAGCGGTAGAATTTGGGAGATTTAAATAAATCTATCCTCGTCATCCCCGCCCCACTTCTCGTCATCCCCACATCACTTTTCGTCATCCCCGCGAAGGCGGGGATCCAGTTACAAATAGTAAATTTCAATAAATGAAAGCATATGTTTACATCACTGCAAACAAAAGAAACGGTATATTATACATTGGTGTTACATCAAACCTCATAAAGAGAATTTGGCAGCACAAGAACAAACTTGTTGATGGATTCACGAATAAATATGACGTTAGCCTCTTGGTGTATTACGAAGAGCATAATGATATTAAAGAGGCGATTCAAAGAGAAAAAAGAATCAAAAAATGGGAAAGAGCTTGGAAATTAAGGTTAATAGAAGAAATGAATCCAAATTGGAAGGATTTATACGATGAAATTATATAATAATACTGGATTCCCGCCTTCGCGGGAATGACACAGGTGCGTGGTCGAATTAAAGAAGGAATAATTTTATGAAAATTGGAGCGCATGTTTCAACGAGAAAGCCGTTTTCAGAAGCTGTAAGTAGGGCAAACGAAATTGGTTGTGAGTGTATGCAGATTTTTGCTAATCCGCCACAGCGATGGAATCCTATTCCGATAGACGGTTCTGAGATCGATAAGTTTGTTGAATTAAATAATAAATACAATATAAAGCCGGTGATTATCCATAGCATATATCTTCTGAATTTGGCTTCGGAGAATCCATTCTTCTACGAAGCCTCGATTAAATCCCTGATCAATGATATGGAAAAAGCAGGGAAGCTTGGAGCTCTGGGGGTCAACTTTCACGTCGGTTCCACTAGAGGCACTGAATTTTCTAAGGCATTAGTAAAAGTGAAGGAAGCGATCAATAAAATACTAGAAAACTCTCCCGAAGGCCCTTATTTAATTCTTGAAAATTCGGCAGGGGCTGGTAATGTGATCGGAGATACATTGGAGGAGCTGGCAGAAATCATTAAAGCGGTAGATTCTCCGAGGATTAAAGTCCTAATCGACACTGCTCATGCTTTTGGGTCTGGCTATGACTTAAGAAGTAAAAACGATCTAGAAGATTTTATTGAAAAGTTTGACAAAGAAATTGGCCTTGATCGATTGATTGGTTTTCATTTCAATGATTCAAAAGCAGCGCTTGACTCCAAGCGAGACCGCCATGCCGATATTGGTTTCGGCGAAATTGGAAAAGATGTTTTTTCTGAGATATTAAACAATCCAAAATTAAAGGATACCTTTGCTATCTTAGAAACTCCTCAAGATGAAATGGACTGGCCAGAACAAATTAAACTCTTAAAAAGTATGAGAAAGTCATAATAATGCAATAACCCCCGTGCAATATGCGCACGGGGGTTTACGGTAATTGGCCTAAGCCTTTCTAGGCCTATTCAACTGGACTTATATAGCAGAGTTTGGAGGCATAGGTTAATAATATGACCTTTCCTTCATTGATAACTTCCTCGAATTCGTTTGCTCCGTCGAGAAGCCTTCCCCCTGCGGTGGTGTAGAATTCGGGATCGTCCGGATCCCTTTTCAGCACCGAAGCACTTCTTATGTGCTCTTTCTCTCCTATTTTCTTGAGGAGATCATTGATTTTGCCATCTCTGGCAAAAACTCTTCCGAGTTGCACCCCTCCCTCCACTGTGAATCGGAATACTATTGCAACAACCTTCATCCCTATTCCTCCATGAATGTGATAATGAAATTAAAACATATTAATTGCACATTGTCAATAGTGTGTTTTGAGCTCATCTCTGTTATAATTTCTATCATGCAATACGAAGAAAAAGAACTTAAAATTGATCCGAAGCGAGTGCGTAATTTTTGCATCATAGCTCACATCGATCATGGTAAATCCACAATCGCTGATCGTATGCTCGAGATCACTCACACAGTCGCAAAACGTGAAATGCAGGAGCAGATTCTTGATCAGATGGATCTTGAGCGAGAGCGTGGAATAACGATCAAGCTTGCTCCGGTTCGAATGCTTTGGACTCCTACCCGCTCTGTCATTCCCGCGAAGGCGGGAATCCAGGAAGATACTATCTTGGATTCCCCGGTCAAGCCCGAGGATGACAATAATGAATATATTCTGAATCTCATAGATACTCCAGGCCACGTTGATTTCGCCTACGAGGTTTCCCGCTCTCTCGCTGCTGTTGAGAGCGCTGTCCTTTTGGTTGATGCATCTCAGGGCATTGAAGCGCAGACTCTTTCAAATCTATATTCCGCAATAGACCACGACTTGGAAATTATTCCCATAGTCAACAAAATCGATCTGCCGGCAGCAAGGCCCGATGAAGTGGCTGAGGAGATAATTAAAATACTTGGCTGTAAAAAAGAAGAAATCATATTCGCTTCTGGAAAGACCGGTGAAGGTGTACGGGAAATTCTCGATAGGATCGTTGAGAAAGTCCCCGCTCCAAAAAGGGAGGAGGATGCTCCGACGAGAGCGCTTATATTTGACAGTATTTTCGATCCCTATCGCGGGGTAGTCGCCTATGTCCGTGTGGTTGACGGAAAAATTGAAAAAAATGATAAATTTTTCTTAATGGAAACCAAGAGCAGTGGGGAAGTGCTTGAAGCTGGCTATTTTACTCCAAAATTGAAAGCTCACACTCCCCTATCTACCGGCGAAATCGGCTACATTATCACTGGATTTAAAGGAGTGGCTGAAGCTCGTGTTGGCGATACTATTACTCTCGAAAAAAATCCTGCTCTCTCTCCCCTGCCTGGTTACAAAACAGTTTTGCCTTCGGTTTTTGCTTCAATTTATTGTGTCGATGGAAGCGATTATCCTGAGCTAAAAGAAGCAATTGAGAAGCTAAAATTAAACGACGCTTCCCTGTCCTATGAACCTGAACGATCAGAGGCGCTCGGCTTCGGTTTTCGCTGTGGATTCTTGGGGCTTTTGCATTTAGATATTGTCAGAGAGAGGCTTGAGCGCGAACATAACTTGTCATTGGTCATCTCTAGCCCGACTGTTCAATATCAAATAACCAGAAACGATAGAACAGAAGAAGTTATTGCCAAGCCGGGAGACCTGCCGACATCCGGGGAGTATTTGGAAATAAGGGAGCCTTGGGTTACGCTTGAGGTATTTACGCCTAAAGAATATATCGGCGCGATAATGGAAGTTGTTCAGGCTAAAAGAGCAATTTATAAAACTACAGAGTACATCGATGAAAACAGAGTAATAGTGAACTATGAAATCCCTCTAGCGGAAGTAATTATTGATTTATACGACCAATTAAAGAGCATCTCGCGGGGCTACGCTTCAATGAACTATGAAATGAAAGATTACAGGCCAGCAGAATTGGAAAAAGTTGATATTTTGATTGCCGAAGAAAAAGTTGATGCCCTAAGTTTTATTGTCCACAAATTGAAAGCTCAGAGCGAAGGCAAGAGAATCGTTGAGAAGCTAAAAACTTTAATTTCAAGGCAGAACTTTGAAATTAAACTGCAAGCTGCAGTCGGGGCAAAGATTATTGCTGCGGAAAGACTTTCACCATTTAGAAAAGACGTTATTGCCAAGCTTTATGGCGGTGATGTGACAAGAAAGAACAAGCTTCTTGATAAACAGAAGAAGGGCAAGAAAAAAATGAAACAAATTGGCCGCGTCGAAGTCCCATCCGATGTGTTTATTAAAGTTTTGAGGAATGAATAAAATTAACTCAAGGATTATGAATCAAGTAAATAATAAAAACAATAATGCTCAATAGTGGTCCGAAGACTATGGGTTCTTCGGTGATTTTTATATTGAAGGCGATGATTTTAAGGAATGTAAAGTCTATTCGGATTGGTTTGGAGAAGGTTATTCGCAAAAATCTGAAGATATGATCGTTATTGCGACCAAATAATTCGTTAAAAATTTACGTAAAGATTTACTCACGATCGCAAAAGAATCTCTACGTAAAACTTCTTTAAATATGTGATAAAAATATCGTGATCACGAAAAAATTATCACATAATTTATTTGCTAGTAAGCATAATATCTTATTCAGAACGGCTAGATAAAAGTTCCTCCAAAATACACGATCGTGTATTTTGGAGGAATAAATTGCATATGTAATTATGCTGATCTACAAAAAAAGACCAGTAATAAACTGATCTATTTTTGGTGGTCTATTCTTAAATTAGCTCGAACATATTTTGGGCGGAAAGTTCCCGTTCAAAACCCGACGGAATTTTAGAACTTTAACAATTTCCAGTTTTTCTGGCGAGCTTGTGCTCGCTTAGTAAAATCATAACAGATTTTACTTTTGGCGGCAAAATTTTGGATAAAAAATGGAGACGCTTCAATTAAGAAGCGCCTCCTGGCGAGAAATCGCCACAACCGCAGCGGCGGTTGCAAAGATTCTTGTTCGATCCTCGACAATCTCAACCTCTTCCGTGATATTTTCAAGAAATTGGTTTGGTCTAGGAATTTGGAACTGGTGACTAATCGGCCAACTACCATCGTTGAGTTGCTGACCTATAAGTCTGATTGTTAACTCCTTATCGGCTTTGCCAAGCTTTGCTCTTAGAAGCAAAGCAAGACCGATCTCTACTGGGTCGTTCCCGATGTTTTCTCCATTCGCCCAGCCAGCTTCATAACGAACATACCAAGGTGTATGCCACCAATATGCTCGTGCATCCCCACTCCTAAGACGATTCACAAGGTATCGGGTTGCTTTAGTCCGAGCTTGTTCGTCTCGAAGAATATTGGTAGCAAGCGCTGTCACGCAGGGATGTGATACTGTCCATCCTCCTTCGGGATAACCCATCGCCTTTACTGCTTCTGGCAAGTAGGTCGCAATTCCACCATCGTTTTGCTGATGTGATATTACAAACTTTTCTGCTCTATTTATCACCGACTGATCGCCAAACCCTATCTTGGATAAGAACTGGAGCGCTCTTAAAGTGCTGTCTGGATCAGGAACTGCATTCTGGTTATAAGACCATCCTCCATTCTCATGTTGCAGAGAGAGTAATCTATCGAGCATTTCTCTCGGGGCAACTTGAAATTCCGATAGAGTAGAGCCGACGCATGCGGTTGTCCACGCAAGACTCGGACCATGCCGGAGTTGGTGAAACTCGAGGCAGAGACCATCTTGGACACAAGCCAAGAGATATGCTATCCCTTGCTCAACAGACTCATGCATTTTCATTGGTCTGCCTCCTCTTGTAGCTGAACAGCTGGAACAAAAGCACAAATGCGAGGATACATCCAGGCGTTTGTGATACAACAAGGTGCCAATCTGGCTTTGTCCAGCCATACAAAGCCCAAAGCGTGTAAGAAATGCATGCGGAATAGACTAGATGGGGAGATAGCCCCTCACAACTTTTCCACTGGTAGTTCTTTACGATCTGTGCCAGGAGACCCAGCACGATCGTAAGCGACGCTATTGTCGCCAATATGCCGAAGATCGACATGCTGAGTCCTCCTCTGTGATCTGATTTTTCACTATTCAAATCAACCGATTATTGTACTATAAATTACCACGATAGTCAATGTTTGTATAACAAAAAAACAGAAAACGCATAATTTCTGTCTAAAATTTTCTTTTACACTCTTCTAGATCTTCTAGGGGACGCTACACTTTTGAATACGGTTTTGACGATAACAAAAAATTGATTTAATAGGCAAGCGTAAACATACATACTATTTTACATTTATTTATGGGAATTTACTTTACCTTATCGCCAAAACCGTGCTTAATTATGAAACGTCCCCATTAGTCCCATTAGTTAGAAACCGATGAGCAAAATGAGAAAGTGCTAAAGAATTTTTATAATGCTCTCACACCAGGCGGAAAATTCCTAATGCACACTGATGTAAATGTTCCAGCTATAATTTCAGGTCAATATAAAGAAGATGAAGAGAGAAAATTAGAGAATGGAAATGTGTTAAGAATTATCGATAAATATGATCCTGAGACGAAAAGAATTAATGGCACTTGGATTATTAGGAATCAAGCTGGCGAAGAAGCCAAAAAAGACTATTCAGTCAGGGTGTATACAAAAGAAGAATTTATTGACCTTTGTAAGAAAGTCGGTTTTAAGGAATGTAAAGTCTATTCGGATTGGTTGGGAGAAGGTTATTCGCAAAAATCTGAAGACATGATTGTTGTCGCAACCAAATAATTCGTTACAAATTTACGTAAAGATTTACTCACGATCGCAAACGAATCTTTACGTAAAACTTCTTTAAATATGTGATAATTTTTTCGTGATCACGAAAAAATTATCACATAATTTATTTGCTAGCAAGCATAATATCTTATTTAGAACGAGTATCAAATCTAGATAAAAGTTCCTCCAAAATACACGATCGTGTATTTTGGAGGAATAAATTGC
>CAYIJI010000025.1:0-3459 GCA_964363695.1 uncultured Candidatus Saccharibacteria bacterium | reverse complement strand
TAATTATGCTGATCTACAAAAAAAGACCAGTAATAAACTGATCTATTTTTGGTGGGCCGCCTGGGACTCGAACCCAGAACCAATGGCTTAAAAGGCCACTGCTCTACCATTGAGCTAACAGCCCATGAAAATAATTCAAAACAAAATTACTCAAATATAATAGCTTTTTTGGGCAAAAAAGTCAACTTGCGTTTATAGGTGCATTTTTTTCAATGTATAGGGTGAAATTAATGATTTATCATGATCTAGCATTTTTTTGCAATTTTGATTTTACTATGTAACAATCCTATTACGTCTGGAAGGAGGGACAACGATATTGACCGTCGATACTTTGATTGAGTACATGCTAGTCAATCACATGTATTCGGAGTTATCAGAAGTTCAGAGAATCATCGGCAAAGAAAGAGCTGATAAAAGCACACGGAATGTATACGTGCTAGGTGTACCTTCATACTACGGTCTTTGCGATATTGTTGCGTTTCTGATAAATCATGGTTTTGCGGTAAATGCGACCAAATCGCAAAACGGATTCACTGCGCTCCACGAGGCAGCAGTCAGTGGTGAGGTGGAAGTTGTAAAACTTTTAATTCACCATAAGGCAGATGTATCTATCTGTGACAAATTGGGGGAAACACCTCTAGATAAAGCCCGTTTTTTTCGGCGCAAAGAGGTGATGGTACTATTAACTAACTAGATCGCTTGAACGAAAGCATCAATCTGGCTCTACGGGATAGACAGCAACATCCTGTAGAGCTTTTTCTTTATTGTCCATCTCTTAATTTTTAGAAATTTTGGCTTTTTGGACTTTGTTTTTTGTTCCAAGGAAATCAATGAACATTACTAAAATCCAGTAGACAAGTGCACCCCAAAAGGCTGAGGCGAAATCTTTAATTTCAAAACCTTTAACGATTGAGCTCACTAGCCAGAACATGAGTGCATTTATAATGAAAGTAAATAATCCAAGTGTTAGTAGATTGATTGGCAAAGTCAAGATTATTAATATTGGCCGGATTAAAGCGTTTACTAATCCCAACACGATCACTGTAATTAAAAGAGGCCAAGTGCCTGAAAAAGTTATGCCGGGGACGACATAAGAAACAAGCAGAAGAATTAATGCGTTTAAAAACCAACGAAGAAATAACATAATGTAAATTATCCCACTGATTAATTCACTAATAATCACTGATCAGTAAAATATTGATTAATTATCGATTATTTATCAGTGCCAATCTGTGTAAAAGATCTGTGTGCGTCACTTTTTTCTGAAATTTAAAACCACAAGCGTTAATGGGGCGGCAATTATAATAATTGGCCGTAAATCAAACATCATTTTAGCTGCGCGCGAGACTTCTATGTAGTTTGCGCTTGTTTCAGGTGGTAAGAAATTAAGGATAGAAGAGATAACGAGGGCTACTGTTAAACTGCTGTAAATCAAAACTTCAAACGCGCCAATGTCGCCGGAACGAGTGCTGGATGATTGAATAGCGCCGGAAATCAAAGCAATGCATAGCAAAAATAGAATAATGGATATTGTGGAAACAGAGGCGTTTGAGCGAATCCAGATCTGATTGGCAATAGTTGTGTTGCCGTTGAAAAACTTAAAAACAGTTTCAGAGAAACTGGATGCGATAACTAATCCGATGTAAGCGGAGCACAAAGTAGTAATGGTTTTATCTCGTCTTAAGACAAAGCCATAACCAATTCCTACTATAAACAAAAGCCCAATGAAGATATCAACACTAGGGAGCTGTTGCATTCAAATACCCCTCCGAAGCTCACGGCATAAAAATATGCCTCAAGATTTATTATTCTATTTCTATTATCGTTCAAAAAAGGGTTTCGTGTCAACGGGGATAAATCGATTGCTTAAAGGCCGAACCAGCTCTTTTTGCCGCCTTTTTGCTTCTTTGGAAAGGATGGGAATCTTACTTAGTTTTCCCGCTCCAATGAGGATATTTCCATATATTTTCATGGAGCAATCATACCTGTTTTTCATTGCTAATCCTATCTAGCAATGTGTACGGTATCTATCTGAGCCAGTGCAGGTGCGTGCGTGCTCACCTTCCTATCTTTCCTCCTTTGAGCTAGGGTTTCTAAATTTGGGGAAACAATTGCTTGCTCAGTCTAAGCTTAAAACTTAGAAGTAGTATTGCGGACAGCAATACAAGAGTAATTCCAGCAATACCAAACATTCGCTGAACCCCAAGTTGATCGCTTATATGTCCTGCAGAAATCAGTAGTATTGAAAAAAACAGGCTAGTCAAAAGGTTTGCGGTTGATAATATCGTAGTTCTGTTCTTGGGGGTGATGTTATTATTCGTAATATCGTTAGTCACAATATCCGACACACCATCCGCAATACTACTGATTAGAATGAATGCAACGAGAAAATAACTTTTTGTGAGTGCAAAACCGATGAGATTAATAATAATTAAACCAGTGCTAAAGGCCAATAATCGGCTGTTTGAATGACGAGAAAGTTTATGTGTAAGCATGCTCGCAAGGCCTGAAAATATTCTAACGGCTGCATACACAACACCGAAATACGCTATCGGCAAACCAGCCAATTTAATAATCGGTTGAAGATATTCAAGAGAGAGTAGTAAAAATCCTGACAACAAAACGTCGATTGCAATCACAAGCATAACCCTTTTGCTTTTCAAGATCTCTCTGATAGAGCTTAGGATTGTCTTGTGCATTGTCTTGTTTATATCTTTCTTGAGTTTTGGTTCTGCAAAGAAAAAAAGGGCGGTAAGAAATGCTATTAAATAGAAGACAAATCCAGCGATGAAAGGATACCGGATGTTGTGGAGGTAAAGGAAAGGCAAAAGTAGCACCACTATACTGCTCATAACTTTGGCCGGAAACATGATCTTGCCTCGGTATTTCTTGTATTGATTTTCAATTTTCAGCATTCTCAAAGTGTCATAAAGCAAAGAACTGGCGTTTCCAGAACCAACTGCCAAAGAAATGCCATATGCTATGCTGGCAATCGCAAAATGAATGAAATTGTCTCCAAATGTAAAAATTATCATACAAAGCATCCCCAAAGTAGCATAAAGTAACGACGCTTTTTTCCGTCCATAAACATCAGAAAAAGCTCCGCCATACATCTCAAGAGAGGCATCAGTGAGCCAAGTTATTGAAGATAGAATCCCAATTTGACTGAAATTGAGGCTCATTGCTTGATAAAAAAGCATCATGACTGGGCCGGTAATGCGCTTGGCGAACATTAAATGGATTGTTAGGGCAAGGATATTTCCCTTATATTTGTTTTTCATAGAAAAAATAGGAATTAATAATAAATTCGTAGATCAAAAATCGAACAAATAATAATAGTTCTTAACAAACAGCCAATTTTCATTTTAGTCTCGAAGTGCCTACAGCTAGCAAATTATATTGCTATTTATTAACTCACCTTACGCACCAACCCCCAAGATCGTCTGATTTTTTAACAAT
>CAYIJI010000024.1:0-17012 GCA_964363695.1 uncultured Candidatus Saccharibacteria bacterium | reverse complement strand
TGGTTCCTGTTCGGAAGGGTCCAGGGCTTGCCCTGGGGTTAATACCATTTATTATGTTTTTACCTTCGGGTTGCTAGTAAATATCTAGTTGAATTAGCACTTTGATAATAATGCGAACGATAGTATAATGGTTATATGGCAGTAAGATTTAATAACATTATATGATTGATAGACTAGAAAAAATTGGTAAAGCGAAAGAGATGCGCAGAAACGGCAACACCCTAAGTAAAATTGCTTGCGATTTGCAGATTGCAAAAAGTACTGCCCATCTGTGGTGCCAAAACATTCAGCTATCCCAAGAGCAAAAAATAAGCATTAGAAAACAAAATTTAGGCTATAAACTGGGTGCGTTGGCTAACAAAGTTAAGAGGCAAAAAGAAATTGCAGTTATTAAGCAACAGTCTTTAGTAGAGATTGAACCACTAGATAAAAATAATCTCGTGCGTTTGAAAGATATTGGAACAATGTTATATTGGGCTGAGGGTACGAAGAAAAATGTTGTGGATATAACAAATTCCGACCCTGAAATAATTAAAATCGGAATGTTATGGTTCAGGAAGGTCTGTGGTGTTGAAGATAATAAATTTAGAGCAAGTGTTTTTTATCATTCAGGGCAGAACGAAATTGCAATAAAAAAATATTGGTCAGATATTTCTGGAATTCCGCTGGGACAATTTACGAAAAGCATGTTTAAAAAAGAAGGAACTGGGCATAGAAAAAATATTCTGTATCACGGCACATGTAAAATTAGAGTAAATAATAAAAATTTACTGCATCGAATATTGACGTGGATGGAACAACTTCATATTAAATAATATGGATCCGTAGCTCAAAGGTAGAGCAGTGGACTCTTAATCCATTGGTTGAGCGTTCGAGTCGCTCCGGGTCCACCAAAAAATGAGGCCTCATCGTCTAGTGGTTAGGACACCACGCTTTCAATGTGGTAACAGGGGTTCGATTCCCCTTGAGGCTACCAATAAAAAGATTAGTCCAGTACTAGTCTTTTTATTATACCTTATTGGTAGGTTAGAACTAGGAATATTGACGCTACTGAGATAATAATATTAGTATTAAACAGAGGAAAAAAATGATTAAACAATCAATCTATCCAGAAGACTACCAACAAACACGCGGTTTCTACTCTCCTGCAATAAAAATTGATATTGGTAATTCGGAACTTATTTTTGTCTCCGGCCAACAGATCGCAAAAAATGAAAATAATGAAGCGATCACAAATGATATCAACGAACAGACAGAGTATGTGTTTCAGCAGCTAGAAAAAATATTGAATAGCGCTGGATCAAGTCTTGACGATGTTGTAAAAGCACAGATATTTCTTACGGATATCAATGATTTCACTAAAGTATCGGCAATACGGGACAAATATTTTGCAAAAAGCAAGCCAGTCAGTACGCTTGTCGAAGTAAATGCGATGACACGCAAGGGTGCCAAAATTGAAATCGAAGTTACTGCCATCAAGGAAAAAATAAGTTAGAAAACTGTCTAAACAAATGATTTGATTCTCATTTTCGGAATATAAATATTCTCGTTTGAATTCACAATAATATTTCTAACTTGCAACACTGCATTCCACCATAAAGTTATTTAATCTTATGCATTAGTTCTATTATCCATCAGCTCAGAATTCGAATTCGGGAACGCTACGCTTTTGAATACGACTTTGGCGATAACTTAATTAATTGCTCATAAATCTTATATAGTTCTCTTGTTTAACCACGAAATAACATTTTATCGTCTTTTATCGTCAAAACCGTGCTTAATCTTAATCATGAAGCGTCCCCTTAGGCATTTTACTTAGGCAAAACGAAAAAGCTAGTCTAGCACTAGTCTTTTTTTTATTATCTTTTTGCGCGATTATTGCGCGATTATTGCGCGATTAAAAACAAAAGTATATGATAAAATTATGTTTACTCCAAAATATAATCTCACAAATAAAATTGTATCTATATTAATTTCAATCGCTGAATCAAAGACGATTATTGCGCGTGCCAAATTGTTGCCAAAAAATGAGATCCGGCTTCGTCGTCAAGCCATGGTTAGAATGACTCACAGTTCAACGGAAATCGAGGGCAATATTCTCAATGTCCAACAAGTTGAACAATTGCTTGCAAATAAAAAAATTGACGCGCCCGAAAGAGATATTTATGAAGTTGAAAATTATATTAAAGCTCTTAAACATATTGAAGTAATTATAAAAGATAAAAAAAAGATAAATAGCGCGACTCTTTTGAAAATCCATGGAATTGTAACTCATAAGACTTTACCAAAAGAACAGTCTGGTCATTTTCGCCAAGGTCCAATCTATATTGTGCGTCGGCGTCCTGGCCTGCTAAACGAAGTTGTGTATACCGGCCCAGAGTCTAAATTAGTAGCCGGTTTATGCAAAGATTTATTTGACTGGCTGGATGATAGTAAAAAAAACAATATTAATCCGGTTCTGGTAGCCGGTATAATTCACCAGGAGATTGCAGCTATACACCCTTTTGCAGACGGAAACGGTCGAACGGCTCGAGCAATGGCAACATTAATTCTGTATGAACGCGGTTATGATTTCAGGCGATTATTTGCGCTAGAGGATTATTATAATAAAGATCGTTCGAGTTATTATCAAGCCATAAATGTTGGCAAAAATTATTTAGAGCGTCGAACTGATATCACTTCTTGGCTGGAATACTTTGTTCAGGGATTTAAGGAAGAAATTTATATAGTTAAATCGCAGGTTGCTAATTTATCACTTCGAAATTTCGATAATAAGATTGAATCAAAAATCTTTCTTGAAAAAGATCAGATGCTTATTTTAGATTTTATCGATCAGATGGGGAAGATAGCGGTCACTGATGTTATCGATATCCTCAATTGTCCAAGACGTACCGCACAATCCAAACTATCAAAACTGAAAGAGTTAGGGATAATCGTACAAGAGGGCAAAGGGCCGTCAACCGCTTATGTTTTGAAATGATTTGTCGATTTATTTAATTATCAAAAGCATTCATAAATTGGTTCAACCAATCGAACAAGTGTTCGACGGGAAGTGCGTTGAGGCTACCAATAAAAAGATCAGTCTAGTGCTGGTCCTTTTATTATTATCTTCTTGCGCGATTATTGCGCGATTAAAAACAAAAGTGAATAATAAATATTCACGTATATTTGTTAACTGCCCTCCAATTTGGCATAATAAAACCATGCTTTTATTGTTGAAAAAACATTTTGGTTACGATCAATTCCGACCGGGACAGTCTTCGATAATTGATAATGTTTTATCAGGAGAAGATTCATTTGTTCTGATGCCGACCGGCGGCGGCAAGTCGCTTTGCTACCAATTACCGGCTCTAAAATTGCCTGGAATCACGCTGGTGATTTCTCCTTTAATCGCTCTAATGAAGGATCAGGTTGACGCACTGAAAACCAATGGTATCTCCGCCGAGTTTATCAACAGCAGTCAGAACGCTTCCGAAATTAAAGATATTCAATCTCGCATTCATAAAGGTGAAGTTAAGTTGCTCTATTTGGCGCCCGAGCGGCTGGCCGTTTCTTCATTCCGCCAGTTTTTGAGTACTCTAAATATAAGTTTGATTGCTGTCGATGAAGCTCACTGTATTTCCGAGTGGGGACACGACTTTCGACCGGATTATCGGAACCTTGCAATGCTTCGAGCCGATTTCCCCAAAACTCCAGTCATTGCACTAACAGCAACGGCTACAAAAAGAGTGCGGCAAGACATTATCAATCAGTTGAAATTAGAGAAGGCCAAAACCTTTATTACGAGTTTCAATCGGCCAAATTTAACTTATCAGGTTGAACCCAAAAGACAAGCCTACTCCAAGCTCCTCAATTATCTCGAAGAATACAAGGATAAATCTGTCATAATCTATTGCTTTTCACGCAAGGACACCGAGTCATTGGCTCAAGATATTTCAAGAGAGGGCTATGCAGCCTTGCCCTACCATGCCGGGCTTAGCAGTGAACTGCGGCAAGCAACTCAAGATAAATTTATCCACGATGAAATTCCAATAATAGTTGCTACTATCGCTTTTGGGATGGGCATAGACAAACCCGACGTCCGTCTTGTAGTCCATTATGATTTGCCTAAGACGATTGAGGGTTATTACCAGGAAACTGGTCGTGCCGGCCGAGACGGACTGCCGAGCAAATGTGTTCTTTTTTATTCATATGGAGATAAGATAAAGCAGGACTTCTTTATTAACCAAATTGAAGATGAGAATGAAAGACAGAAGGCTCAAATAAAACTAAAGGAAATGCTCGACTATTGTGAGATTTATACTTGCCGCCGAGGCTATCTTTTAAAATATTTCGGCGAGAATTCTCCGGAGAAATGTAATAATTGTGACATTTGTCTCTCGACACACGAAGAATTCGACGGCACTGAGATTGCCCAAAAAATCATTTCCGCCATCCTGAAAACCGGCCAGCGTTATGGCGCCGGCTACATAGCCAAAGTGTTACGGGGAGAAAACGACAAAGCGATCAAAGAGCGAGAGCACGAGAGATTATCAGTCTATGGCATCGTCAATGATTTTTCTGATATAGAAATCAAAAAACTTATCAATATCTTGGTCGCAAAAAAGATTCTCGACAAAATTGGTTTAGAATACCCTACACTGGCAGTTGCACCAGCCGGAGCGACCTTTTTGAAAAACAAAGAGCAGATCTCTCTGCCCAAGGTTCTGGACAATTCCAAGATGCGATCAAAACGGAGAATTAAGGACGACCTATCTTTTGAACAAGATCTGTTTGACCAGCTTCGAGTCCTCCGAAAAAGCATTGCTGACCTTGAGCATGTTCCACCTTTTGTCATCTTTGGCGACAAATCCTTAATTGAAATGGCTCATTACCTGCCGCAAGATTTAGCAAGTTTTGCCGATATTTCCGGTGTCGGCGAGTCCAAGTTAAACCGATTCGGTGATCGATTTATTGAAATCATTAAAAATTATTCTGTCAAAAATAACTTATCGAGTAAGTCAAGGGAGATCGGGAGAGGGATTGAACACGAGCGCGGAAGGACCCGCAGTAGTGGGATCAACGGCACTTATGCTGAAACCAAAAAACTAATTGAGCAGAAATTGCCTCTTGCCAAAATAGCTAAGCTCCGGGGTTTGACTGCGGATACTATCGCCAACCACCTCGAAAAAATTGCCGCCAATGATTCCATGCTAAATATTGAATACCTGAGACCAGAAAAGAAAAAAATTGCCGAAATAACCTCTGCTTTCAATAAAACAACACTGGACGCTCTTTCTCCAGCATTCAATCTTTTGAATAAAAAATACTCCTACGAAGAGCTAAGAATCGCTCGGATCTTTTTAAAGAAAGAACCGACATGATTTTATCTCTAAAATACCCCTTATCGCCAAAGTCGCATTCATTTGGTGGAGAGGGTCCCCTGAACAAAATGCAAGCAGTAGACTAGTTCTTCGGAAGTAACCATGTCAAAGTTCTCAAATGCATAATTGGGATATTTTGTATTTTCTTCAATTTCAAGAGATGTTTGTCCATTGTAACAATAAGATCGGCATTTCCTTCAATCGCCGCTTCTAGTACTTTGTTGTCGGCCGGGTCGTCTTTTACAATCTGCAAATGTTTTTTTGGTGTAACAATGGTCGCAATTAGTTTGATTTCGCTCACAAAACTATCCACTTCTCTAATAGGAAAATGGAATTTTTTAGTTAACTTTGTTTTGGCCTCTTCTAGTATATTGGATGACACAATAATCATTAACTCATTCCGACTCGCTCTTTCTAAGATTTGATCAGCCAGTCCTGGCTTTAAGAATGCAGCAATATAAATGTTTGCATCCAACACAGCTCGAAGAACTTTACCCTGCGATTCGCTCGATATCGTCATAGGTTTCAATTTCCATTTTAGCGGCAGTTTTTACACCAATTTTCTGCATTCTTAATAGAGTACGTTTAAATTGGTATTGTCTAAGAGCTTCACGAATGATTTCACTTCGAGTCTTGCCTTCTTCTTTCATAATCTTGTTAATCAGTCGGTCTTCCGCCTTTGAAACGGATAAGCTGATAATAGTTCTAGTGGTCATAATTATCTCCTGTATTACATTGTAATACATCTATTTTATGCTATTAAATAAACCTTGTCAATATTAATTTGCGTAACCATTGTGCCTGCTGTCATCCCAGACTGTAAGCTTGAGATCTGGGATCCAGTAACAAAGAATAGCATTTCGTTGCTTTTTTTTGCTAAAACAGTTATACTAAAAACGTTTTTAAAACAATTATTAATTAGAAATTACACCCCATATATCAACCAAAATGATGAATTTAATTAATTCAGCTATATCTAGTACGACTTTGAACAGATTATAATTTGTTCTAATTTTTGGCTGTGGGGTTTGAAAGGATCGAGATGGCTAATATTATTCTAGTCGCGGTCGCCGGGCTTTTATCCGGCGGAATTTTGGCGTTTGTTCTATTTAGCGTTACTACGAACAAAAAAATCGCCAATGCAAAGGCAAAAGCCGATAAGGTGATAGCTGATGCAGGAACAAAAAGTAAGGAGTTGCTTCTCCAGGCGAGAGATGAGGCGCTAAAGGAAAAAGAGGATAGCAAAAAGGAATACGATACGAAATCAAAGTATTTGGAAAAAATCGAGCAGGATCTAAGGAGAAGAGAATCTAACATCGACACGCGTTTTGCTGACATTGACAAGTCGCACAGGGAAATTACCTCTAAGGAAAAACAGATCGAAGAGACAAAACAAGCGCTTAGAGATTTGAGAAAAAAACAGGAAGATAGCCTTGAGAGGATCGCAAAAATGACCAAGGAAGAGGCGAAAAAAGTGCTTCTTGATCTGGTTGAAAAAGAAGGAAAAGAAGATCTGGTAAAAAAGATTAAGGAAGTTGATTTATATGTGAAAGCGAATGCAGATGTTGAAGCTAGAAAAGTTGTAGTGACGGCAATGCAACGAGTGGCTGCTGAGACTGCTGCCGAAACTACTATTTCTACTGTCGATTTGCCTACAGATGAAATGAAAGGCAGAATTATCGGCCGAGAAGGAAGAAATATTCAAGCATTTGAGAAATTGACCGGAGTCGACCTCATTATCGACGATACGCCTGAGGCAGTTGTGATTTCAACTTTTGATCCAATTAGAAAGCAGGTAGCAAAAGTTACATTGGCTGAGTTGGTAAACGATGGTAGAATTAACCCTGCTAGAATCGAAGACGCTTTCGAGAAGGCGAAGAAGATTGTTTCAGCGGATGTTAAAAAGTCAGGAGATGAAGCAGCTTATGAGGTTGGCGTTACAGGGCTTCCGCCGGAAATTTTGAAGGTTTTAGGAAGACTCAAGTTTCGAACCTCATTTGGTCAAAATCAGTTGCAGCATGCAATTGAGGTGGCCAGATTGGGCGCTCTAATTTCTGAGGAAATTGGCGCCGATGTAGCATTGGTAAAAAGAGCGGGACTTCTCCACGACTTGGGTAAAGCTGTTGATCACGAAGTTCCAGGATCTCATGCTGTTATTTCAGCTGACATCGCCAGAAAATTCAAGTTGCCGAAAGATTTAATTCATGCCATAGAAGCTCACCATGAGGATGTGGAAATAGAGTCAGTTGAGGCTGCAGTTGTTCAAATCGCAGACGCGATATCCTCGGCCAGACCGGGAGCAAGAAGAGAGTCTTTAGACCTTCATATTAAGCGTCTTCAGGAGTTGGAACGAGTCGCAAATTCGTTTGACGGTGTGGAAAAATCATATGCTATTCAGGCTGGCAGGGAAGTTAGAATATTTGTGAGGCCGGAAGAAGTGGATGACCTAACGGCGGAAAAGATGTCTAAAGAAATCGCTAAAAAAGTGGAAGAAGAAGTTCAATATCCGGGGCAAGTTAAAATTCATGTCATAAGGGAAACAAGAGCGATCGAATACGCAAAATAAATCAGGACGAATAACGAATCCAACCAATAAAGCGAATGGATTTTCTAATTATTAGCTTTATTGGATTAATTAGTCATTAGTACTGATATGAAAAACCAAAATTCACTAAAAATTTTATTCATCGGCGATATTGTCGGCAAGCCCGGCAGAAGGGCTGTTGCTCATTTTATTCCGGAAATCAAGAAGGAAGAGGGGATTGATTTTGTTATAGCAAATGGCGAGAATTTAGCTGCCGGCAAGGGGATGACTTTTGAGAAATATGACGAAATGATTAAGGCGGGCGTCGACTATTTCACTTCCGGCAACCACATTTGGAATAATTCTGATTTCATTCCCTGCTTGAATGACGAGAAGATTAAGGTGCTTAGGCCGGCCAATTACCCGGCGTCTTCGCCGGGAAGAGGCTCGGTATTGGTGGAGGCGGGCGGAGTTAAATTAGCAATAATTAACCTCCAAGGTAGAGTTTTTATGAAAGATGACATTGAAAGTCCTTTCATTGTAGGTAAAAATATAGTTGAAGATTACAGGGACTCCGTGATAATCATTGACTTCCACGCCGAAGCGACAAGTGAAAAAATGGCCTTTGGATATTATCTTGATGGATATGTCTCAGTTGTTCTCGGGACTCATACGCATGTGCAGACAGCAGATGAGAAAATTTTGCCCAATGGCACAGCCTTTATATCGGATGTTGGAATGAGTGGTCCGGAAAATTCAGTCCTGGGTGTAAAAAAAGAAATAATTATTGAAAAGTTCTTGACACAGCTTCCCCAATCACATAAAATAGCAAGTGGAGACAGCATATTTAATGCCGTAATTATTGAAATAGATAAGAAAACAAAAAAAGCTATAAAAATAAAAAGAGTAAGAGAAATTTTAAAAAGCGAGTAATAATCCCATTGGGGGCATAAATTGGGATTAACCTCGTTAGATAATAAAATATTTAACAGGGTAAAGGAGAAAAAAATGAATAAAAATGAACTTATCAATGAAGTAGCAAGAAAAACAGGCTTGTCCAGAAGAGAAGCCGAAGCTGGAGTTCAAACCATGCTTGATTTAATCTCCAAAGAAATTGCTAAGGGAGACAAAGTAACCCTTACTGGTTTCGGAACGTTTGACGTTGGGAAGAGACAAGCAAGATCGGGTGTAAATCCCCGCACCGGAGACCCGATTAATATTCCTGCAACAAAAATGCCTCGTTTTAAACCTTCTAGAACCCTAAGAAGCACAGTAAAATAGCGGCAGATAAGCTTGTAAGCCAATAAGCAAATAAGTATTTTGTATATTTAAAAAAAGCCTTGATAATTTTAGGCTTTTTTTAAATTGCTGCCAATATTTATATTAGTGAGATTATGTGCTAATATCTAGTCGGACAATATGCCCCTGTAGCTTCCGCTTCGCCTCTGGCGAGCGAGATCTCGCCCAAAGGGCGGACAGTGGATAAGATATTTGCCCCAGTAGCTCAGTGGATAGAGCAAAACACTCCTAACGTTTAGGCCGCAGGTTCGATTCCTGCCTGGGGTACCACGTAAAAATCGAGCGTTGTAAGCGAAATTTTTACGTGCCCCGTGATGGCTTGCCATTTTACGGGGCTGATAAACACGGTTATGGCTCGATTCACGCGGCATAGCCAGGTCGCGTGATTACGAAGTAATTTTACGCGGCTGATCATTTAGTCCCACTTGGTCACGTGGCACAGCCAGTTATTAATTACAAACAAATATGTCTCGTATTTCCAAACTTAATTTAATTAAAATTAAGAACGCAAGAGTAGTGGCGGTCCGGTCTTTTATTGCATTATTAAGCGTGGCAATCGGTGTATTGATTACAGCCCAATGGAGATCGATTCCCGACAGGGTCACAAACCCGATTGCGCCATACTCAAGCCTGAAGGAAACAAAGGACGCTTTATATAGCGAACAAGATCAACTTAAAGAAGAAATTAAGAAACTTCAGTTTTCTATTGAAGAAACGCAGGGAAATAAAGAAGATATTACCCTGACCAAAAAAGAACTTTCAGATTTAAGCATTAAAAAATCGGAAGCGGGCTTAACAAAGTTAAACGGCCCGGGGATCATTGTAACTTTAGATGATAGCAAATCAGGGCCTCCTTCAGAGGATTCAATAGTCCATGCTGCCGATATTCGAGATATGATAAATTTACTCTGGGGTTCTGGAGCTGAGGGCATTTCGATAAACGGTCAAAGAGTTGTAATAAATACAGCCATTGATTGCATTGTCAACACTATCCTTGTCAATGACATTCGCCTATCTATGCCCTTTAAGATAGAGGCCATAGGCAACCAAAGTTTAATGTATGATATGGCTTCCAACCCTAGAATTTTATCCAATTTGCACCAAAGGAAAAGTTCTGGCCTTGTTTTTAACTTCCAAAAAAACAATGATATAACCCTCCCTGTTTTTGACGGGAGTTTTCAAACAAAAACTAAATTGCTAAACTAATGTTTAAAAAAACTGATTACGTTATAATATCAATCATTTGTTTCTTTCTGGGGATTTTCTTAATCTCCCAGTTTTACTCAGAAAAAGCTTATGAAAAAATTATCCAGCCTGAAAATAATGCGGTTTTGGCGTTGGAAGTAGCCAAACTCACTAAATCCAATGCAGATTTAAGATTTGAAGTGCAAAATCTTACTTTAGACCTTGATACCTATAAAAACTCAACCGAATCCCGCCAAAAATCCTTTGATCAGTATCTGATTGATTCTGAACGGTTTGATAATATCAACGGATTGTCGTCAAAAACAGGACAAGGCGTGGTAATACAAATAAGGGGGAAATTAACGACTCCTCAGATTGTCGATCTAATTAATGCAATTAAAAATATTGGCGCCGAAATAATATCTATAAACGATCAAAGGGTGGTTTTAAATTCCTATCTTGATGGATTTAGCGGAATGCAATCTTATGAAATCAAGGTGCTAGGGAATAGCAGCTTATTAAAATCTGCTATGGAGAGAAAAGGCGGGATTGTCGATCAGATTTCAACAAAGGATATCCACTTTGTGGTTCTAGAGAGAGATAACATTGAAATACTGGCTGGAAAACAGTTAAACTTTAAATATGGCAGAATTATTAAAGAATAATAAAGGAGAGCAGATGAATCAGACAGTCAGGGTAGACATTCCATTTTGGTCAATAGCAAAAGTCTTTTTTGTTGGCCTGATTTTTTATTTATTATTTATGGTAAGAGACATTATCGCCCTCTTCTTTATAGTTTTAGTCTTTACTGCTTCCTTTAGGCCGATAGTAAACAGATGGGAAAAAAAGATCGGCCGGCCCCTTTCCGTTTTGGCTCTTGTAGCTCTCGTTATCCTTGCCGTTGCAATGGTCGCTTATCTTGTGGTGCCCCCGGTAATTATTCAGACAAAACAACTTATTGAAAATATCCCGGATATTTTAAATAAGTATGCTTTTCTAAAAGAACGAGTTCCTAGTATAAATGAGGGTATTAGCACTCTCACTAAGAATTTTGGCAATATTACAAATAGTTTTGTTTCTATTACCGCCGGAATTTTTGGCGGAGTAATCGCTTTTTTCACTGCTATCGTGATGATAATTTATCTATTGTTAGATAAAAACGGAATTCCTCTTTTTGTTAAATCTGTTGTGTCGCCAGATCAACAGGACACAGTAATGAATCTAGCCAAAAAAATATCTTATAAAGTAGGTAGCTGGTTTAGGGGCCAGATGTTACTTGGGGGGATAATTGGAGTACTTGATTTGATCGGTCTTACAATTATTGGGGCGCCTTATGCCTTAATGCTTGCTGTAGTTTCTGCTGTTCTTGAAATAATACCAACAATCGGTCCGCTTATTGCCGGTACTATCGCAGTATTGGTTACGTTGGGAAGCTCTCCGCTGCAGGCTTTATTCGTTCTCATTTTATACATAGTTGTGCAGCAAGTTGAGAACTCATTTATCGTGCCGAAAGTAATGCAAAAAGCTGTTGGATTATCGCCGGTCATTATTATTCTTGCAATACTTACGGGAGCTAAGCTTCTTGGAGTTGTCGGGGCGATTCTAGCTGTGCCAATTGCAGCTTCAATCTCCGTTATTGTTCAAGAATGGCCGGCTTTAAGAGAGAACCTAAAGAAGAATGAATAAGAAGAAAACATCATCAACAAAAAGAGAATTTTACAATAAAAAAGCACGGTTTGACTATCAGATTGTTGACTCATTGGAGGCGGGGATTGTATTGACCGGAGAGGAAATTAAGGCGATCAGGGCAAACAGGCTGGATATGACAGGTTCATATGCAAAAGTACTAAACAAAGAGGTCTTTTGGATCGGAGCCAATATTAATATTGAAGGCGGGGACAGGCAAAGAACCAGAAAATTATTGCTTCACGGATCTCAAATCGATAAACTGATCGGCAAAACTGCCGAACAAGGTTTTAGTCTAATTCCATTAAAATTGTACCTGACAAGAGGAAAAGCCAAATTGGAACTCGGAATCGGCAAGGGTATGAAGAAGTATGAAAAACGGGAGAAGCTAAAAAAGAGAGATATTGAGCGAGAAATAAATCAAGCGGTAAAAGAAAGAAGCAAGTAAGCTGGGAGCAATTTAAAATTTAAATGTTGTCATATCGAGCCATTGGGCGGTATCAAGGCGAGAGAGATACAAATTACTGTTCAAATAATAACCGCATTAAGTTGTATATTTCTCCTCGTGCAACAACCCACGACGTCGAAATGACATTGTTAGTTAATCAATCAAAATGCTTGTTTCTTATGCCTTAGTTATTGAGCGGAGTATCTACATCCGCAATAATTTTGTCTGTATAGATCGTATTTTTCTGAGAGTTCTATTGAACGTAAATAGCCGTTCTCTTTTTTAAAATCGGCCTCTAGAAAATTGACAACTTTTTTGTTGTCATCCCGAGCACATTCGACTGGCTCAGTGTAAACTCCGTCTAGGGATCTATTCAATATTTTTTCGGCAATCTCTTTGCCAAGCTCATTTATCATTATTGAGTTCTTGTGCGGTGAAACAGTAAGAGTTGTGGCAAAATAGTCAAAATTATTATCTTCTGCAAATTTAGCGGTATGGAGCAAACGATTTTTTATGCAAAGTCTGCATCGGTTTCCGCCCTCTTTTTCGTTAGCATAATTTTTAGTCAAAAGGTTCCAACTTTGATTTTCGGCAGGGTAGTTTTCATCTACTATCAATCTTGTTCCAAAGATTTTAGATAGTTTTTTAACTTCCTTCAGCCTCTTTTTGTGCTCTTCTCTTGGCTCGATATTTGGGTTAAACCAAAAAATGGTGATATCAAAATCACTGCTTAATTTTTCATAAACTGAGGTCAAGCAGGGCGCACAACAGGAGTGGAGTAGTAAAGTTTTTTTATTATTTATTCTTCGAGCTTGTCGAGAAGTTACCATTCTTTTTTCCATTCTCCGGATATTAGTTTACGTTTTTTTTCTTGGTTCCAATTCTTAATTTGTTTTTCTCTCTGCTGTGCCATTTTGATATCATTGAATTCTTCATAATAAACAAGTTTTTTAACGCCATGTTTAGCTGTATATTTTGAGCCTAAATGAGAAACATGCTGCTCTAAACGATTGCTAATATTCCAGGTCATTCCTGTGTAATATGTGCCATCAAGACATTCAATAATGTAAACATACCAGTGCCATTCTGAGTTCATTTTTGTTCTCCATAAAGTCGAACAATAAAGTGATAGATCATTCTTCGAGCTTGTCGAGAAGTAAAAAGTCTATATTTTCTCAACTATTCGGAGTTTTGCACTTCTGGACCTGGGGTTCTCCGCAATCTCTTGATCCGATGGAATAATTGGTTTTTTAGTCATTATTTTCACAAGGGGAGTATTGCCACAGGCGCAAACTGGAGCTAGGGGAGGACAAGAGCAGGGATTTTCCGCCTTTCTGAAAGTTTCTTTTACAATTCTGTCTTCAGTCGAATGGAAAGATATAACGGCTAGCCTTGAACCTTTACTTAAAATATTTATGAAATCCATCAGTGCCGTATCAAGCTTCGTTAATTCCTGATTAACCTCTAGTCTCAAGGCCCTAAAGACTCCGGTTGCAAAATGTTTTTTGCTTGTTTTTCTCACTTTGGTTGGGATTGATGTTTCTAAAATGCTTAAAAGTTCACCAACTCTTTCAATTGGCTTTATTTTTCTATTTTTACAGATATTTTTGGCAATATTCCTATAAAATTTTTCTTCCCCGTACTCTTTGAATATTTTTTCCAGTTTTAGCTGTGGATAATAGTTTAAAACGTCGAAAGCACTGAGTTTTTGAGTTTGGTCCATTCTCATGTCTAAAATCGCTTCCGGGTCAGAGAAAGAAAAGCCTCTTTCTTTATCGTCTAACTGCATCGAAGAGACACCAAGATCTATCAAAGCGCCATTAATCTTTAAATCATCATCTTTATTGCACTTGTCATCCCCGTCATTCGACTCTGAGGCCTGAGCCTCATCGCTCCCATTCGACAAGCTCAGGGCCTGAGTGGAAATCGAAGGCAGACTCGAAGAGTGAAGACGGGGATCCAGTATAGTAGATTCCCTACTGGATCTGGAATGACACAAGTTTTTCAGGATGTCCTCAATGTTCTTAAAATCATCATGGACAAATATGAACCGATCTTCCAGCTTTGCGCCTCTGGTATTGTTTTTTGCCAATTCTAATGCGCTCTGGTCTTTATCAATTCCTATAATTTTAAATTTTAAATTATAAATTTTAAATTGCTTGGCTATGGCCAAGCTATGCCCGCCAGCGCCAAGCGTTCCATCGACAAAAACACCGTCTTTAATATCTTTAATATAATTGAAGGCACTCAGTATTTCATTTTCTAAAACAGGTATATGTTTCATAAAACAACAGATTACAAATGATACAGATAACACCAGTGTTGCGCAATTGTCATCCCAGACTTGATCTGGGATCCAGAAATTATTTATATAGATTCCGTATCAAGTACGGAATGACAGATTGAGAAGAATTACGCAACACTGGTAGATAATACAAATAACTGATAATTATTCTTAATAACGTGCCTGTTCATCTGTGTTTAATCAGCGTATAAGATCTGTGTTGGTATTTATCAACAACTTAATCTACCACAATTTTACACAATTGGCTAGAAAGTGGTAATATATTAATATAAATTCACTATAGTTGAGACTGTAGAAGTCAAAAACGGCAAGACAAATAAAAAGTACTATTTATCGAGAGACGGGAAAACAATAGTCAAAAAAATTGCTATCCTTGATCCGAAAGGCAAAGTGATTAAAACTGTGTCCCCATCTTTCCCTCTTGGCACAACTCTGGCTAAGGCAAACAACTACAATTTTGGCGGCAAAGCAATTTCAATCGGGGTAGACACTAAAAAGTACTAAATAACTTTTTGGAGGGGATGTGAGTTCTAAAAAAAATAAAAAAAACAAGAAAAAAGCAGCCAGTTCTCTAATTAAATTTTTAAAGAACAGAAAAAACCTAAGCGTGGCTTTGGGCATTTGTTTGGCTGTTTTTGCTTCAGCCTATGTGGCGACAGCAAAGTTTTCAGCAAGCAGTAAAAGCGGGACATGGGAATGGACATATGATAAAGTGGTTTATACGGTCAAAGTAACAGAGAAAAACAAGCCGGTAGAAGGCATCTCAATTCGCAGTAAAACGATACGTAATACGAAGATAGGTGATACTGAAAAAAAGTATTATTCAGCAGATGGTCTTCTCTCTGGAAAAACAAACAAAAATGGCGAAGTAATCCAAGAATTCAATATCTGTAAAAACGGCAACAAAAAAAATGCTTGTTTCGCATATAACTTTGAGAATTACTTGGTGGGATCGATTACTCCTTCCGCATGGAGGGAAACCAGTGAAGTAGGAAAAGGCAGTTCTTTTAATGGGAATGTAACAAAAAATGTTACCAAAACCATTAAAATTAAAGAGGTCTCAATAGCCAAGAAAACCGTTAAGAAAGTTGCTGATGGTACTAAAAAAGCAACTAATGCAGTCAAAACAGCCGTAACCAAGAAACCAACTCCCGTAGAGCAGCCTTTTGTTGCCAGAAATGCTAAAGGAAATAAAACCATAACCATCCCTGTTAAGAAAGCGCCGGCTGACGGCAAAGTCAAGGTTGAAGTTGAGAGAAAGCAATGTTTTGAAGCAGGTACTCCTGGGCACAAGAATGGCGGCTGTGTATCTTTAAATTATGCAACTAAGAACGCTGTTACCAGAACCTACGATGCAACCGTTACAAATGGAAGAGTCTCTATTACAGTCGGAACTGTAAATATTCCCATGAAAGTAGGCGGCAAGGTGCAGGATCGTACTTTTTGGTTCGATAACGGTAATTCGAGTTTAATTATCAAAAATATAAAAATACGTGATCCAAAAAGTAAAAAAGAACTCGGCTCTCAAAAAGGCCCATATTTCTAAGAAAAATTACTTCAATGTTGCTCTAACACAATCACATAACTGTTGTGTTGGTTTTGGTTTTCCCTCTAGTAACAGCTTAATCACTAAACCATAATCTTGATTCTCAAAACGGTGCTGATATGCATTAAGGATAAATATGATAATATTCAGTTTGTGTTTTAAAAATTATTGAACTATATAAAGGAATTGATGAAAACGAACTATAAGTACTTAGATGTGATAATGGTGATTTTTGTGGCGGTTTTGCTGATCTCAAACATTGCTTCAACCAAGATCGCTCAAGTCGGTTTTATGGCTTTGGATGGAGGGACTTTACTGTTTCCTTTAACTTACATATTCAACGATGTCTTGACGGAAGTGTACGGCTACAAAACATCGAGAAAAGTTATTTGGATGGGTTTTGCCAGCGCGATTTTGATGTCTCTCGTTTTAGGCTTAATTGGCTTTCTCCCTCAGGTTGGGAAAACCAGGATGCTTATATGAAAATACTAGGGCAGGCGCCAAGAATCGTCTTGGCTAGCTTAATAGCATACTTTTTTGGCGAGTTCAGCAATTCTTACATTTTAGCTAAAATGAAGATATTGACCAAGGGAAAGCGGCTGTGGATGAGAACTATCGGCTCAACCGTTGTCGGCGAGGGTGTTGATACGTTTCTT
>CAYIJI010000023.1:0-17233 GCA_964363695.1 uncultured Candidatus Saccharibacteria bacterium | reverse complement strand
TTGGTGAAGGCGTGGATCAAACAAGAGCTTGGTTTTATTATCTTCACGTTATTGCCACTGCGTTACAGAGCGGTCCGGCGTTTAAAAATGTGGTAGTTAATGGAATTGTTTTGGCTGAAGACGGCAAGAAAATGTCGAAGCGATTACAGAATTATCCTGATCCGGCTCTAATGTTTGATAAATATGGCGCCGACGCCATGCGATTTTATTTATTAACTTCTCCGGTAATGATGGCTGAAAATCTTAACTTTTCAGAGAGCGAGATGGCTGATTATTATCGCGGGATGTTTAGAATGCTCTGGAACTCATATTCTTTCTTTGTTCTGTACGCTAATATTGATAAATTTAAGCCTGATCATTCTGTTGACTCTACGCAAGATGGTGTCACCTCCTCTGTCATTTCGACTCCTCAACTTTGTTTGAGGGTGGAGAAATCTTCTAATAAAAGATCCCTCCACTTCGGTCGGGATGACAGCGGGGAAACAGGTTGGGATGACAGCGGGGAAACAGGTCGGGATGACAAGAAAGGCGAGAAATCCCATCACACAAGCGCTAATATTCTAGATAGTTGGATCTTGTCTGAACTAAATATTTTAATAAAAAATGTAAATGAAGCGATGGAGCATTATGAATTAACAAAAGCTGCCAGATTATTCCCATTATTTATCGATAATTTATCAAACTGGTATATTCGTCGTTCAAGAAAAAGATTTTGGAAGTCTGAGAATGACTCTGATAAAGAACGGGCTTATCAAACACTCTATACGGTATTGGTTGAATTATCCAAACTGATGGCTCCATTCACGCCATTTATATCTGAGGAGATTTTCAAAAATTTAACAAATAAAGAGTCAGTCCATTTGGAAAATTACCCCGTTGCAAATAACCAAAGAATTGACGATGATTTAAATCAGGAAATGGCGCTAGTCCGAGGCATTATTGAAAGCGGGCTTTCTAAAAGAGCCTCTTTGCAAATCAAGGTTCGCCAGCCCTTAGTGTCGCTAACTTACTATGGAAAAGAACTGGATAAAGAGTTTCTGCAAATTATTGCCGAGGAAGTTAATGTTAAAGAAGTCATTCATAAAGATGGCGAAGGAACGGTTGAATTGAATGAGGATATTACTCCGGAGCTAGAAATGGAAGGGAATGCGCGGGAAATAATCCGCAACATTCAATCGCTTCGCAAGAAATCTGACTTCAAAGTTGACGACCGGATTGAAGTCTACTATGAAACTGAATCTGATGAACTCAGGAAAACAATGGAAAAAATGGGGGAGATGATCGGCAAGGAGGTATTGTCGCTGGAAATACAAAACAAAAGAGAAAAAACAGAGGGCGAAGAGGAATTTTCTTTTCCATCCGGCAAAATTTGGATCGGTATCTCTAGAAAAACTAATTAAAGGGCTATGCCATTAAAGATCAAAACGTTTGATATAGTTTTGCCAATCATCCCTCTGATGATACTGGTTGTGAGTATTGCTGTAATCTATAGTTTAGTTTTTAATACGCCGGATTCCGATTTAGCTTTCAGGCAAGGTATTTTTGGCCTGATAAGTCTTGTGCTAATGGGCGTTATTTCATTCATTGATTACAGAATGTTTCGTGGCATAACTTGGATATTTTATTTAATCGTAATCCTGCTTCTCTTATACGTAGACTTTTTTGGAAAAGCCGCTGGCGGAGCGATGCGGTGGATTAATCTTGGCTTTTTTCAACTCCAACCTTCTGAGCTGGCAAAAGTTTTCTTGATATTCTCATTTTCTGCCTTTTTTTCGAAGAGAATCGGCAAGTTAAAATGGCGGGATATTCTTATTTCATCGTTAATTTTACTTCCTCCTCTTCTTTTGGTTCTTAAGGAGCCTGATTTAGGTACAGCTTTAGTTTTATGCTTCATTTATATAGTGTTGCTCCTTTTTTCTAAACCATCCAAAGTTCAATTCCTTGTTATCTCAATAATCTTGTGCACATTTGCCACAGTCCTAATCCTTGCAGCCTTTAATAAGCCGCCTTTTAATAAATTGATTCACGATTACCAAAGGAACCGCATCCTTACTTTTCTCGATCCGAACCTTGATCCGTATGGCAAGGGGTATAATGTAAGACAGGCGCAAATTACGGTCGGTTCGGGTGGACTTCTTGGGAATGGCCTAGGAAGAGGGTCGCAAAGCCAACTTCGCTTTTTGCCTAAACCTCATACCGACTTCATTTTTGCCGGAATTGCCGAATCGTTCGGTTTTTTGGGAAGTTTAGTCCTCGTTGGGTTATATGGTTATCTAATTATTAAAATTATAAATATTGGTAATCTGGCAAGAGATAATTTTGGAATGCTCATCTGTATCGGAGCAGCTTCGATGTTTCTATTTCAGGTGCTTGTCAACATCGGGATGAATCTTGGACTGGCTCCTGTTACAGGCATTCCGCTGCCCTTCTCAAGTTATGGAGGCTCTTCTCTTGCAGCATATTTATTCTTGATCGGAATGGTCCAAAGCGTATTTATCAGGCATAAAAAAATATCCTTCTAAATACTGAATTTATTAAGGATGATGAGAGAGAGGACTCTATTGACTTTTTTTAAGACAATATGTTAAATTAAAAACAGTAAGACCGTCGGTCTTTTTTAGATTTACCCACTTAACAGGCGAAGGAGATCATGTTTGCGGTTATATCTCACAAAGGAAACCAATACAAAGTAGAGACTGGTAAGGAATACAAGATAGATTTAGTCGATTCGAACGAGGACCAGAAGAAAATCGCTTTTTCTGATGTATTGTTAGCGAATGACGGAACAAAAAATATTGTTGGAAAGCCTGTTATTGAAGGTGCTTCTGTTGAAGCAGAAATTTTAGGCAATATCTCCGACGATAAGGTTTTAGTTTTTAAGTTTAAGGCTAAGAAAAGATACAAAAGGACCGGTGGTCATCGTCAATCTTATACTTTAATTAAGGTCACTAATATTTCACTCAAATGAAAAACAATTTAGTAATCAAATATTTTATGGGTTCCTGGGCCGAATTAAAAAAGGTTAGCTGGCCGACCAAAAAAGAAGTTTTAAATCATACAATCATCGTTCTCATTTCAGCTGCACTAGCGATTGCTATTACAGGGGCTGTTGATTACGGGCTTACTTATTTAGTTCAATATCTTGTACAAACAAAAGGATAATATGGTAAAAGAAAACAAGACAAAAGAGGCTCTTATAACCGAAGAGAAGATTGAGGATATTGAGTCAGAATCTAAAGATGCAATAGAAAGCACAGAGGACGAAGCTGTTGAAGAGACAGTTGTGCCAAAAAAAAATCTTCTAACCTTAAAGCAGTCCGGCGAGCGAAACTGGTATGTTATCCATACCTATGCCGGATATGAAGAACAGGTTGCCGACTCATTAAAACAAAGAATCGAATCTTTGAGCATGCAGGACAAGATTTTTGACGTAATCGTGCCGAAAGAAAAACAAATCGAAATAAAAAACGGAAAAAGAACAACTGTTGAAAAAAGAATCTTCCCCGGCTATGTTTTAGTCGATATGATTGTTACCGACGACTCATGGTATGTTGTAAGGAACACGCCAAACGTAACCGGCTTTATTGGTTTTGGCGTAAGGCCAACTCCAATGTCGAAAGAAGAAATTGATAGAATCAAAAAGCGAATGGGTGTTGAAGAGCCTAAGTTCAAGGTTGATTTCAAAGAGGGCGATCTAGTTAAGATAACTGACGGTGCTTTAAAGGGTTTTGAAGGTAAGATTGAGGAAGTCGATCAAGATAAAGGCAAGGTTAAGGTTCTCGTAAATATGTTCGGCAGGGAAACACCGGTTACTTTGGACTTTTTACAAGCTAAGAAGGTATAAATTAATAGGAAATTCCAACACAGATCAATCACGCAGATAGACGTAGATAAAAACAGTAATAATTGATACTAGACACTGGATGCTAGAGATTGGAACTTGAAACTAGAAACTAGATATTCAAACTTCAATCTTCTAGCCTTCAAGATCAAGTTTCTAGTTTCAAGAGTCAAACATCAAATTATTTAATCAGCGAAGAATCAGTGTAAATGATCTGTGTTGGGAAATACATTTTAGGAAAATATTATGGCGAAGCCAATAAAAACAATCGTAAAACTACAATGTCCAGCAGGTAAAGCTAATCCCGCTCCTCCTGTCGGACCTGCATTAGGCCAACATGGCGTAAATATTATGGAGTTCTGTCAGTCTTTTAATGAACAGACGAAAGATAAAGGGGATACTATCATACCGGTTGAAATTACTGTGTATGAAGACAGAACTATTAGTTTTATCTTAAAAACTCCTCCTGCTGCCGTGTTGATCAAGAAGGCTTTAGGATTGAAATCTGCCTCCGATAATTCCAAGAAAAACAAAGTCGGAAAATTAACACAAGCACAGCTGGAAGAGATTGCGACTGAAAAACTTCCTGACCTCAATGCAAATGATGTGGAAGCCGCTAAGAAGATTATTGCCGGCACAGCCAGAAGCATGGGCGTTGAAATAGAAAAATGACAACACAGATCTGTAACACAGATATTGCGCTGATCGCTACAGGAGCAATAACCACACTGATTTCATACATCGATATAGCACTGATTTATTCATGATAGAGCAGAGCCAATCAATAAAAAAATTCCTTACTTACTAAGGAATTTTTTGTTTGCAGATGATATGCTATCCACGGAGGCAAAACCAAAGGAGGGGCAAAGGTTTTTTCGTAGATAGCATATCATCAACAAAGCTCTTACTTAATCATACTATTTTTTGGTATACTTTGTCAATAAAAAAACAATATGAGCATAGAAAATTTTAAAATCAACAGGAAGATGCATCGAAGCATTCCCGATCTCATTAAAAAACTGGTTGAGCTCGGTTATTCTAGAGAACCGATTGCAAGCAATCCGGGCACTTTTTCTGTTGCCGGAGGGAATGTTTCGATACTCGGAGGAAATTACTCAAATGTTTTAACCATTGAGTTCTTCGGTGATGAAGTTGATCGAGTATTCGACTACGATTCGAAAGGCAAGATCAATAAGTATGATGAAGTCATAATTATTCCAAATAGCGTAGAACTTGAAGGAAATGTAAAAGTACGGCCGGAAGATTATCTTGTCCATGAAGACCATGGAATTGGAATGTTTTCGGCTATTCAGACTAAAAAAATTGAGGGAGAAGATACGGTTTACATTTTAATCGAATATTTGAAGGGAGATGTTCTCAGCCTGCCGATTGAATTTAAAAGTAAATTATCTCCATATATAGGAGTCTGCAGAAAAAGGCCGAAGTTAAACAAATTAGGAAGCCCTGTTTGGTCAAGAACATACAGAAAAACTTATGATAATGTAATACTTTTAGCTAAGGAACTTTTAAATATTTATGCAAAAAGGGAACTTATAAGCAGGGAAAAGTGGAGCATCAATAAGGAATGGGAAAAAGAAATTGAGAATACATTTGGCTACAAAGAAACCATAGATCAGCAAAAAACACTAAATGATATATTCTTTGATTTGCAAAATACTAAGCCGATTGACCGTTTGATTTGCGGTGATGTGGGCTATGGAAAAACTGAAATTGCAATCAGGGCGATGGCTCAGGCTGTTGCTAATGGTTACCAAGTTGCCATGCTAGTTCCGACTACGATATTAGCAGAACAACATTACATAACCATGAAAAAACGTTTTTGTAATTTGCCAGTTGTGATTGAGCATTTGAGTCGTTTTGTTAAGATTGATGAAGAGAAGATAATTTTAAACTCTTTAAAGAATGGGTCGACTGATATTGTTATTGGAACTCATAGATTATTTGGTTTGGATGTAAAGTTTAAAGAACTTGGTCTCCTAATAATTGACGAAGAGCAAAAATTTGGAGTTACGCATAAAGAAAAGCTTAAAAAATTAAGAGTGAATTTAGATGTTTTGTCTTTGACTGCAACACCTATCCCAAGAACTCTTTTTATGGCTCTCTCGGGGCTTCGGGACATCTCGCAAATTAGCTCGCCTCCGGCTGGAAGGCTTGAGGTTGATACAAAAGTGGCAAAGTACGATGAAGCAGAAATTGTTACGTATATTAAAAGAGAAATTGATAGATCTGGACAAGTTTATTATTTGCACAATGAAGTGAGAACTATTGAGCCTAAACGGAAAGTACTGCAAAAATTATTCCCTAAGCTAAATATCGGCATTGCCCATGGGCAAATGGGGGAAGTCGCATTAGCAAAAGTTATGACAGATTTTGCCGAAAGAAAGATTGATGTGTTGGTTTGTTCGACTATTATTGAAAATGGCTTGGATTTGCCAAATGTTAATACATTGATTGCCGATGACTCTGATAAATTTGGACTTTCGCAACTTTATCAAATCAGGGGAAGAATCGGACGAAGCAAAAAGAAAGCGTACGCATTATTTACTTTTCGAGACAAAAAAATAATCACAAGCAATGCTTATAAGCGACTAAAAGCAATAGTTGATAACTCTGGTTTAGGATCTGGTTACAGCATCGCACTTTCTGATTTAGAGATACGAGGCGGAGGAAATATTCTCGGAAAAGAACAACATGGCAATATGGAAGCAGTCGGCCTCGTGCTCTACACTAAGCTACTAAACAAAGCGGTAGAAAACTTGAAAAAAAATAATAAAAAAATCTGAAAATATTTCAAGGGCAATTTATCTTTAAATAGTACAAGACTTACGTAAAACCGTAGCTCAAACTTTCCCGTCTCGCCTACGGCGAAGCCGAGGCGGAAGTTTGTTTGGATTATCGAAGTTAGTTGCCACAAGCTAAACAGGCTGTCTAAAAAGTCAGAAAATGAAAAGTCAAATTTTAAAACTTCCCACTTTGCTCATTAATATTACTGCTTTCTGCAATTATTGCATTAAATATGACTTAAATATTGATATTTTATCACACTTCCAGTTTTGGAAAAATTAAAATGTGACTTTTTAGACAGCCTGTAAAGCTTCTGCTACGAAGTCAGAAAAGTCAATTTGCGTAAGTCCTGATAGTATTAATTTTTAGAAGTGACTCTCGTTAATTCCACATCAATTCCACATCTGTACCTTTGCTCGACTAATCTGTTATGACAAAAACTCACGATCGTGAGTTTTTGTCATAACTTTACGTCTAAGATATAATAGAAGTATGGGGAATATAAAGCGCCAAATTCAAAAACAAAAACTGATCAAAGCAACAAAAACAGTTACAGAAAGCTTTCTGGAAGCTATATATCTTAGCTTGGAAATTTTGGGCACACTCAGTACTGGCAGATACAGCATGTATGGCTCTTTACGTAAAACGGCTTTTTCTGATTGGAGTGATACTAAATTCTCCAAGAAAGTTAATGATGCTGTGAAAACAGGTTATCTAAGAATCGGCCCTAATAATTCTATTGAATTCACAAACAAGGCGCAGCTCCGAATAATGGACAAAATAATTTCAGGAAAGAGAAGAGACGGCAAAAACCGTTTCCTTTCATTTGATATACCTGAGCCAAAAAGGTCGAAACGAGATAGTTTTAGAAGGATTATTAAAAGAATGGGGTTCAGACAAATACAAAAAAGTCTTTGGGTTTGCGATAAAAATATTGGCGATCTTGTTGAAATTGCAAAGAGGGAATACGGCGTTGAGAAATATGTTGTTTATATTGTTTCCGAGAAATCGGATATCGACGACCATATAACGAACATTCTTAAGGGCGGGAGCCAAACTGTTTAAAAGTAACTGCTCTCACTCGTCGTCATTCCCGCGAAGGCGGGAATCCAGAAATGACCACGTGGATCCCCGGGCACCACTCTCAAATCGCATCGCCGGTCCCAAGGATGACAAAGGAAGGGCGAGTGAGAGCAGTTACGTTTAGGAGTTAAACACAAATTATTATTTCATTCGTATGACCCAGTATTATATTCAGCCATACATTAATTCGACTTGGCTTGTTATGACAAATATTCACGATCGTGAATATTTGTCATAACAACAGAACGAGTATTACCGACGAGTATTTGTGGATATTATACCGTGAATGTGTAAGTAGGGTTGTTAACAAATAATAAGTGTAGTAAAATAAAAACAATGAAAAAAATTAATAATTTACAGGAGGGAAGGTCATGGATTTTTTGAAGAAAGAAATTAGCACAACAAAAGGTTTGATTGCTATTTTTGGTGCTACTGTGGTTCTGTTCGGCGGGGCTTTTACTTATTACTACAGAACGGCTCCGACGACTTATGATTATTAGGTGCAGGGCTCAGTCGCTGTTAAAAAAGCCACAAAAACCACAACTACTACGGCCGACGAGACTAAAGATTGGAATACATATACCAATGATACTTATGGATTTAGTTTTAAGTATCCGAAGGATTGGAAGACTCAAGATGACAAAAGTGGAGATATTTATCTAACTGATACAAAAAAACTTATACATCGGAAGGGTCTGATTTAGCGCCTGTCGTAGTTCAATACAATAAAGATGATTCCGGGGCTTCAATTGATAAGTATTTATCCGGAAGCCGCGCAGTTTTTAAATCAATATTAAAAAAAGAAACCGTGACCATTGGAGACAAAACGGCATATGTCCTTCAAGGAATCTTAGAACCTATTTCTCATGACCAAAGAGTTATTTTCACAAATGGGAAAATAATTACCTTTGCAAGTAATGCTACTGAATTAAGTGGTCAAGATGCAAGCGGTACTATTGGAGCTACTTTTAATCAAATTCTTTCAACTGTTCAATTTACTTCCTCTGATGTCACGGCTGACTGGCAGACTTACAAAAATGATACTTATGGGTTTAGTTTTAAATATCCGAAGGGTTGGATACTTGGCAAGGACGAACGTAACACTCCAACTTTCAAGATAAATCCCGATGAAACTGCTCAAATATTAATTAATTTTGAAGGTGGATTTGAAGGAGCATCATATTACAGAAAAGGCGAAGCTAAAAATAATTTACTAAATATCACTAGTAAAGAAGATTGGACTAAAAATGGAGCATCTTCCAACCAAATTGTTCTGTATGCGGTCAATATAACTAGCAATAATGATTCTTTATTCTTAATTTATAATTACAAGGAAAATAAGAATAATTCTGCGGTTGATCTATTCGATGATATTCTTTCTACTTTTCAATTCACCAAGTAAAAGATCCCTCGATTTCACTCGGGATGACAATGTAAGGAGATTCTTCGTTTCGCTCAGAATGACAGTTTTTGCAGAATGACAAAAAAGAATAGTTCTCGACAAACAATAACGAACAACAATAACGGTTGAAATTTCTCACCACCCCTAGCCTCCTCCGAGAGGAGGGGAAGGATAACTATGCAGACGAAATATTTGTTAGCACTAAATGCGCATGAGAAGATTGGGAGTCAGACTATTAAAAAAGCTCTGGCTCCTTTTGGTGATAATGCTGAAAAATTATGGAGAGCAGGAGATGGAGAGATTAGAAAAAAGTTAGATAGTCGAATCGCTGAATTAATTATTGAGGCAAGAAATCAATTCACTCCAGAAGAAGAAATTGAGAAATTGCAGAAATTCAATATCGGTTATATGACAATGTATGATAAAGAGTACCCTAAACTTTTGGCTGAAGTGCCGGATGGGCCAGTCTTATTATATATAAGAGGCAGTCTTTCTGCTTTAAAAATTCCTAGCATCGGAATAGTTGGAAGTAGAAAATTTACTCATTATGGCCAAAAAGTCGCTTATCAGCTCTCAAAATCTTGCAGTGAAGCTGGTTTGGGAATTGTGTCGGGACTTGCATTGGGAATTGATGCAGTGGCTCATAAGGCAGCTTTGGATGCCGGCGGAATTACAGTTGGCGTTCTCGGCTGTGGATTGGATCGGATTTATCCCGCTAGCAATTTGGCGCTTGGTAGAGAAATCATAGAAAAGAATGGAGCAGTCATTTCTGAGTTTCCTCCCGGTACTCCGCCGTTAAAATACAATTTCCCGGCCCGCAACCGAATAATTGCCGGTTTAACTTTAGGCACTTTAGTAATTGAGGCTGCAGAGCAATCAGGAGCCTTAATTACGGCTTACCAAGCTCTGGAATATAATCGCGAGGTTTTCGCGGTGCCTGGTAATATTGACTCTGAAACTTCTAAAGGAACAAATTTGCTGATTCAAAAAGGGGCAAAACTTGTTATGAAGCCGGAAGATATTTTAGAGGAATTTAATATTGAGGCTAGAAATATTGAACAGAAAAATAGAGAACTCCTGCCGGAAAATGAGAATGAAAAAATTATTTTCAATATTTTATCATCTGGAGAGAGGCTGGTTGATGATGTTATTGCCGAAAGCAAATTAAATATCATAACTGTTAATACTTGTTTAACGATGATGGAAATGAAGGGAATGGTGGATAATATAGGAGGCGGAAGATATAAACTCCGCTAGGGCGAAGAATTTTTCATTTCTCATTAACCATTTTTCATTTATTTACCAATTTAATCATTTACAAATTTTTAAGCGTTGTCATTCCCGTCCATTCGACAAGCTCAGGATAAATTCCGACGGGAATCCAGGAATCGCTGCAGATCCCCGGGCACCACTCTCAAGCTACATCGCTGGTCCCGAGGATGACAAAAGGGGAAACAGGTTTCCTTGGGCGATTTGATTTTTGATTTTTAATATTATATGGTAGGATTTTATTGTTTAAAAATAAAAATAAATAACAAAAAGATCCCTCGACTTCGCTCGGGATAACATCAGGATGGCTAAGGATGAGTTCAGCGCCAAGAGTAAGTTTGGATTGGGAAGTCTAGGAAAGGACAAAAATGAATCTAGTAATCGTTGAGTCGCCGGCAAAGGCAAAAACAATTGAAAAATATCTGGGCAAAGATTTTAAAGTTCTTGCTTCTTTTGGCCATGTCCGAGATTTGCCCCAAAAAAAATTGGGAGTAGATGTTAAAAATGATTTTACGCCCGAATACGAGATACCTGCTAAGGCAAAGAAAATTATTTCGGACATTAAGAAAGCGGAGAAAAATTCAGAGATTTTATATCTCGCAACTGACTTGGATCGAGAAGGTGAGGCCATTTCATGGCATATTCTTAAGGCTTTAAATATTAAAGAAAATGACCCGAACGTTAAGAGAATTGTCTTTAATGAGATTACCAAATCAGCATTGGAAAATGCAGTCAAACATCCTCGCGGTCTTGATATGAATTTAGTGGACGCGCAGCAAGCAAGAAGAGTGTTAGATCGATTAGTTGGCTACAAGCTTTCGCCTCTTTTATGGAGAAAGGTGAAATCAGGTTTGTCGGCGGGTAGAGTCCAATCCGTTGCAGTGCGCTTGGTTGTTGATAGAGAAAGAGAAATTGAAGGCTTTAAGCCTGAAGAATTTTGGCTTTTGGGTGTAAATCTATCTAAGCAGAAAGAGGAAAAAATATTTAAATCATTTTTAACAGAGATTGACGGAAAGCCGGTTAAAAAATTTGATATAAATAGTAAAGAGCTTGCAGATAAAGTAGAAAAGGGTCTAGCAAGCGCTGATTATAAAGTATTAAATATTTCTAAAAAAGAATCCTTAAGAAAGCCATCTGCACCATTTACAACTTCTACATTGCAAATGGAAGCTTCTAGAAAGATGGGGTATTCGGCTAAGCAAACTATGATGTTGGCTCAAAAGCTTTATGAGGCGGGTAACATTTCTTATATGAGAACAGACTCAACCAATCTTTCAGATGAAGCGGTTTTAGCGATTAGAAAAACCATAAAAGATGAATTCGGCGATAAATATTTACCTCTTGCCGCTCAAAAATATCAGACTAAAACCAAGCGGGCGCAAGAAGCTCACGAAGCAATACGTCCGTCTCATATTGACCGGAAAGAAGTTTCTTCGGATAGTCGGGAACAAAAGCTTTACGATTTAATTTGGAAGCGAACAATAGCATCGCAGATGAAAGAAGCTATATTTGATGTTACAACAGTTTCAATAGAAGCAACTGCTAAGCAAAAATTTGTTTTTGTGGCAAAAGGTGAAGGTCTTCGATTTGATGGGTTTATTAGAGCGTATGTTGAGAGTCAGGATGACGAAACAGATGAAATTGAAAATAATATTCCAAATCTAAAAATTGGGGAAGTATTACTTTTTCATACTTTAATCAAAGACCAGAAATTCACCGAACCGCCAAAGAGATTCACGGAAGCAATGCTAGTTAAAAAACTTGAATCTTTGGGAATCGGCCGTCCATCGACTTATGCCCCGACATTGGGCACAATTCAAGATAGGGGATATGTGAGTTTGGTTGAAAAAAGATTTCAGCCGACGGATATTGCTAAAATAGTAAATGATCTTTTGGTGAAACATTTTTCCAATATTGTCGATTTTGAATTTACAGCAAAAATGGAAGACAAGTTTGATGATATTGCTGCCGGCGAGAGAAAATGGGTTCCAGTTATTGAAGAGTTTTACACTCCGTTTGCTAAAAATTTGTCTGAAAAAAACAAGGAAATTGACAAAAACGACATTATTAAGCCGGAAATGACAGATGAAAAATGTCCAGAATGTGGCAAGCCTCTCTTAATTAGGCTTGGGCGTTATGGTAAATTTATGGCCTGTTCGGGTTATCCTGAGTGCAAATTTTCAAAGCCGGTAGAAGGAAAGAAAGAGGACGGCGAAGTTGCCAAGGCAAACGGTGAAATGGAATCTGTAAAGGAAGCTGAAGCAGTAAAATGTGAAAAGTGCGGGGGTAAAATGATTCTAAAAGAAGGAAGATTTGGTAAATTCTTGGCTTGCGAGAATTACCCAAAATGTAAAAATACAAAAGCAATTGTTCAATCATCGGGAATAAAATGTCCGGAGTGCGGGGAAGGGGAGCTAGTCGAAAAGAGAACAAAGAAAGGGAGAATGTTTTGGGGGTGTTCTCGATATCCAAAGTGCAAACACGCAAGCTGGACCGATCCAGCACAAGCGAATAAGCAAGTAAGCGAGTAAGTAAGTAAGCTGTAAAATATATATAAAAATCCTAAATCCTAATTTCTAACCTGCCTGCCGGCAGGCAGGTGCCAAATAAAATGTCAAATGACTAAATTTTAAATACTATGCTTCCAAAATCGGTCCAAAATTTAATAGATGAATTTTCCAAGCTTCCAGGTATTGGCCCAAAAACTGCGGCGAGGCTGGCATTTTATTTGCTTTCAAAACCGAAACAGGATATTTCAAATCTAGGGAATGCAGTCACTGGTTTGACTGAAAACTTAAGTTATTGCAGAGACTGTTTCAATATTGCTGAGTCAGAACTTTGCCCGATTTGCTCAAATGAAAAAAGAGACAATTCTTTGATTACTGTTGTTGAAGAACCGCTTGATGTGATTGCGCTTGAAAAATCACTCGGATTCAATGGAATTTACCATGTGCTGGGAGGTTCGATTTCTCCTATTGACGGGATCGCCCCGGAGGATTTAAGGATAAATCAGCTGCTCCTGCGCTTACAAGACGGGAATACTAAAGAGATTATTCTTGCAACCAACCCAGATTTAGAAGGAGAAGCGACGGCGTCATTTATAAAAAATGAGATCTCTAAAAGTTTTGGAGATATTAAAATAACCCGAATTGCCAGAGGGCTGCCTGTCGGCGGAGATTTGGAATATGCCGACGAGGTTACTTTGAAGCGGTCGCTGGAAGGAAGAAGAGAGTACTAGAAATTACAATTACATTGTAATTTCTAGATAACAGATAACAGTTGAACAGATAACAGAAATTAGAAAAATAATTTTTATGGCTTATCCTTAAATAACTGTTATCTGTCTGTCTGTATTCTGTATTCTTACATTTATCATAATTCCTCATAAATCAAATACTAGACTGTATAATTTTCCTAAAATTAGCGTATGGTGGATAACCTTATTGACACTAAAAATAAATTATCGATAAAATCCAGTAAGTAAAATAAAAACTAATCGCCAAAAGCGAAAAAAGACGAGGGTTCTATGGCAGAAGATTATGTTTGCGGAGAATGCGGTCAGGTGTCCGAGAATGATTATTGCCCAATTTGCGAAAGCAAAATGGTAAAACTTGGAGACTTTAACGACGTGTCATATGAAGTCGAAAACGAGGATGAAGAGGACGATGAATTTGAAACAATAGGCGGCGGCGATTATGGTCTAGATGATTTAGAGGAAGGCCTGCCGAACATTGCTTAAAACAAAAACAAAAACCCGGAAGCGAAAAGCTCGGGTTTTTTTGTATGGTTATCGAAATCATTCAATAAATATGATATTCTGATGCTAAATAACTATTGAGAATAAAAATGAAATTATTTAACACTTTAAGTAGAAAAAAAGAGGACTTTAAGCCGATCGCTGATAGAAAGGTTGGCCTCTATACTTGCGGGCCGACTGTTTATGACTCCGCCCATATCGGAAATTTGAGGACTTATATTTTTGAAGATCTACTAAAGAGATCTTTAATCTCGGACGGATTTTCCGTAAAGCACGTAATGAATATTACCGACATTGACGACAAGACAATAAGAAAAAGTGATGCTAAAAAAGAAGATTTTAATAGAGTTATTAAAAAGTATGAAGAATTATTCTTCAAAGATTTAAAAAGCTTAAATATTATCCAGCCGGATGTCGTGACGCGTGCTACTGAATACATTGATAAAATGGTGGTTTTCATACAGGAATTGCTAGAAAAAGGCTTCGCTTATAAAGCGCCGGACGGCTCAATTTATTTCTCGATCGATAAGTTTGTTGATTATGGCAAACTATCAAAACTGGACAAAACCGGCATAAAAGCCGGTGCCAGAGTGAAGCAAGATGAGTACGAAAAAGAAAATCCGGCCGATTTCGCGCTTTGGAAAGCTTGGGATGAAAAAGACGGAGAGATATATTGGGAAACACCTTTAGGGAAGGGGAGGCCTGGTTGGCATATTGAGTGTTCGGCAATGTCTGGCGATGCTTTGGGCGAGACCATTGATATTCACGCCGGAGCGGTTGATCTTATTTTTCCTCATCATGAAAATGAAATTGCTCAATCAGAGGCAAGGAGCGGAAAAAAGTTCGTCAACTTTTGGATTCATGGAGAGCATCTGTTGGTTGATGGAAAAAAGATGGCAAAAAGTCTAGGAAATTTTTTTACACTAGCTGATATCGAAGAAAAAGGGTTTCTGCCTTTAGACTTTAGATATTTGGTTTTAGGCGCTCACTACAGGAGTAAGCTGAATTTTACTTGGGAAGGGTTAACCGGTGCAAAAAATTCGCGCGAAAGATTAAATAGGTTGGTGAGTGAGATGAGGGGTTTGGAAAAGGGAATGATTTCGGAGATTTATAAGAAACAATTTATGGAAAGAATTAATGACGACTTGGATACGCCGGGAGGGTTAGCTGTTTTGTGGGAAATGCTTCGCGATGGAAAAATTACAGAAAAAGAAAAGCATAGTACAGTATTGTTTTTTGATCAAGTATTGGGACTCAATTTAGGAAAAGGGGAACAAATCGAGGTGCCGTTGGAAATAAAAGAGTTGGCTGAAAAACGAAAAGATGCGCGAATTAATAAGGATTTTCAGGCATCGGATGAACTGCGGGCGAAGATAAGAAAAGCGGGTTGGCTGATCGAGGATTTGGAAAAAAACGATTACAAACTGATGAAGTGTTCTAAATAAAAAAATGTCCCTTCCGCACAAGGCGAAAAGGACATAGCTTTTTCGATCCAGGACGGATCGAGAAGAAAAGAGGGTGGGAAGGTTTGCATAAGGTCTTCTTGACCAAGCGTATATTAATATATTTTTTAAATAATGTCAATACCTAAGAAATCCTTTTGGAGAGAAATTGAGCGTCCGATTAAAGTTTTGGCTCCGATGGCCGGATACACCGACTCGGCGTTTCGTTTGATTTGTCGATCTTTCGGCGCGGATGTAGTAATGACTGAGCTGATTTCGGCGGATGCGGTGGCTTATGGGAAATTCGAAATCCGATCTTCGACAAGCTCAGATCGCCCTGAGCAACAGTCGAACGGGCGAAATCAGAAAAATCAAACAAATTCTAAATCAGAAATTCTAAATTCTAAACAAAATAAGATCATAGTTGAGAGCAGAAAAAATGTTTCAACGGCCGAGTTATTGTCTTTTTGTGAAGCTGAAAAGCCGCTAGTAGTTCAGCTTTTTGGCAAGCATCCTGAAAAGTTTGCAATCGCGGCAAAATGGATAACAGAAAATTTGAAACCAGATGGCATAGACATTAATATGGGCTGCCCGGCGCGAAAAGTGGTTGGGAGTGATCATGGGGCGGCATTATTAAAAAATCCTGAGCTTGCATGCGAGATTGTTAAAGCAGTAAAGGAGAATACAAACTTGCCAGTTTCTGTGAAGACAAGGCTCGGCTGGGACAACGACGACCAGATTTTAGAGTTTGCCCCAAAAATGATATCGGCTGGAGCAGAAGCTTTAATTGTTCACGGACGCACCTATAAAGACGCTTTTTCCGGCGCGGCGCGGTGGGAGAATATTTACCGATTAAAAAAAATATTGGGAGATAAGGCGGTTGTCATAGGAAATGGGGACATTCAACGAATAATTTCTAATGACAAATTTCTAATTTCTAATAAAATTACAAAATTCAAAATTCAAAATTCAAAATTCTCTCTTGACGGAGTTGCGATCGGGCGGGCTGCTTTCGGAAAACCTTGGATTTTTAGTGAGAATACGGATAACAGTATACAGATAAAAGCTCTCAAAGAAACTATTTTGCAGCACGCGAGATTGGCTTTTGAAGACAAGGGGGCTAAAGGAATTATTGAATTTCGAAAGCATCTGCTTACGTATTTAAAGGGTTTCCCCAATTCAAAAGCATTGCGGGTTGAGGCTGTGAAGATAGGGAACTTAAGCGATATTGAACAAATACTGTTGAATATTTGATACTTTGCAGCTCGATTTTCGGCAATAATATAAAAATAAAAGGTAAACAATATTTGTTATGACAAAAACTCACGATCGTGAGTTTTTGTCATAACAGTACAGCCAATATAGCAGTGCAGTAGTGATAAGGTAACTCTCCAATTATGACCACTCACTGTATCGTAATTTCTACCGTTGTCATCCCCGCCATTCGACTCTGAGCCCATCGCTCATGGTTCGAAGAGTGAAGACGGGGATCCACGATAGTAAAATCATTAAAACTATCAGTAGATTCCCTCCGCCAGCTAGTGGATTCAAGGGAATGACAGTGAGTGGTTACTTGTTCAAGTAACCACTCACTGCCCCCTGTTGTCATCCCAGACTGCAAGCTTGCCTTCGAT
>CAYIJI010000022.1:0-18334 GCA_964363695.1 uncultured Candidatus Saccharibacteria bacterium | reverse complement strand
TGAAAGAATCAGGTTGAACTTACGTTTATCTTGGAGTTGAGTCAGCAGACCAAGAAATGCTTGATGCGATGAAAAAAGGATTGACCGTTCAGCAAACCCAAGATGCAATTAATTTACTTGATAAATATGGAATCAGAATCGGCATCTCTCTCCTTTTTGGCACTTTTGGTGAGATTAGAGGGACTGATGGTGAAAAAAAGTCAGTATATGAAAACGAAGACTCCATTGATCGGACGATACAATTTGTGAAGAAAAATTTAGACGAAGGCAAGAACATAACCTTAGCGTCTATGAATCTCTGGACACACTATCCGGAGACTAGAGCAGTTAAGAAACTCGAGCAGAGAGGCGAAAACGATCCTGAAAGAATTGATCCAGAAATTTTTGAAGGGCCCATAGCTAAAAAAGGCTACCCTTGGAATAGGTTCGAGGATGGTCAAGGTCATCACCCGCCACATGTTACCGAAGAATTGGCTAGATATATTTTAGAACATGGAATTCAAGAAATCGGAGAAGTTCTTCAAGGACAAGATCTATATACGAATGGAGAAGTGTATGAAAAAATTAGAACTGGAGAAACTCCGGATTTTATTGATTTTAATCATGCGTCGCTAACTACGCCTAAATTAACCGAAAAGCAAATAACTTTTATGAAACGTGAAAATCAACCGCCAGAAAGTCGAAAAATGTTGCTTGAAGACGAACCTTTTACTGAAACCTATGAGGTGGCCAGATCACACATCGCTGACATATTTGGCCTGACAAAAGACATAAATGATGATCAGATTAAACATATTGTGCTTGCACCAAACACAACCGAGGCAACAAACACAGCCTTTTTAATTGGTTTACTGGGAAATCCGTCGCGGGATAAGATCGAAGTCGTTGCTACAGATGCGGAGAATTATTCGATTACAAGTATTTTTAAATCCATTAAGGATAGAAGTAATCCCCATGGTCGTGATGACTGGTCAACATTTCAAGATTATGGAGCAAGAACAGCTAAAAGTGATAAATATGAGCTTAAACTAGATTCAATCGTACATATAGCAGAGATTAGAGATCAAGCCGGTGATCAAGACATTATAGACAAAGTTAATGAAAATACTAGATTCGTCATATTTAGCCATGTTATCCGTGATAATGGCCGAATTGTTGATGCAAAAGAAGTTTGTCGTAAAATAAGAGAGAAAAATAAAGATTGCTGGATAATAGTTGATGGTGCACAGGCCTTTGGTACAATTCCTCAGTTTAACGTCGAGGAACTCGGCTGTGATTTTTATGTCGGAACCCCCCACAAAACTCTAAATTCTTATCCTTTTGGGACAATGTATATGGGTGACAGAGCAATGCAATGTTTACCACAATATTTTGAAACTTTTTATGCAGACTGGTTTACTCAGCCCGTTCGAAGAGGAATGTTTGCACAAAGTTTTAAGCCTACTGAGAAACAACAGTCTGATATTGAATATTCCAGGCGAGAAACTTTACTCTCTCCTTTTGAAATCAGAAGTCTGACTGCTCAGTTTGATCCAAAAACAAATAACAAAGCCTTAACGCCTGACGAAGAAGAAAAAACACAAGAAGGAGCAATATTGGGAAAGTTTGAAATGCAAACCCTGGCAGAAAGCACCAAGTCTCAGCTAGAAGAGATTCAACAAAAAAGACATGAACTAAAACAATTAGCAATTAACGGGCTAGAAACACTTGTTGGGATTGAAATTATATCGCCACAAGACTCAAATCACTCTGACTTTATACTTTCCTTCCGTTTTCCGAATCAAGACAATCGCCAGATCGTCGATAAGCTTTGGAGATTGCCCAGACCAATCACCCTCTCCTATATTGCACGAAGCGATCTGATTCGAATATCTTTTGATCAATTCAACGAAGAAGAAGAGATTGAATATCTAATTGATTCTCTTCAGGAAATTATCGGAAAAACGGAAACAGTCCGAGAGCAAATTTAACTCGCTTCTCTTAAGGCAGCTGCCTCTAATTCTTCTTGCTTTTCTCCGATTGCTTTTTCATATATCTTTATAAGTTCTCTTACTGAAGTCTCAGTCGAAAACTCTTCAACTCGGGAAAGGCCTTCTTTGGCAAATTTTTCTCGAAGTTCATCGTCTTTCAAAAGTTTTAAAGTTTTATCGGCAAAGTCTTTGATCTCTAATTTAGTTAAGAAACCGTCTTTGCCGTCGTGTATCAAATCGGTCGGACCCATTTTTCCTACAGCTACCGGAGGAGTACCCGAAGCCATCGCTTCGGCGACCACTATGCCTTGAGTTTCTGTGTAAGACGGAAAAGTAAACAAATCTGCCATTCCAAAAGCTCTGTTTGCATCCTCTTTTGGCAGCATACCGGTCAGAGTAACTGATTTCTGAATTTTTAGTTCTTTAATCCTCTCCTTGCACCACTTCTCTTCCGGTCCTCCGCCTACCATTAAAAGATGGCATTTTGGATAAGCTTTTTTAATTTTCACGAATGCTTTAAAAAGAAAATCCAGGTTCTTTTCCTTAGCTATGCGCGATAAGTAAAGCAACACCTTGTCATCTTCAGGAATATTATACTTCTCCTTTAATTGCTTGCTAGCTGACTCGCTTACACGCTTATATGCTTGCGGCTCAATCCCCGTCATCACGACACTAATCGGCTTTTTCACTCCATAACCTAGCAATATCTTTTTCATTGATTTCGAAGGGGTAATAATTTGATCGCAGGAATTGCAATACCGCTTGGACATGTTTTTTAAATATGCCCGAGCTACAGAGGAGAATATGCCTGCGTAATGAGTGTATTCAGCAATTAAAGTATGGTAAGTGTAAACCAGTGGTTTTTCATATTTCCTGGCAACGTACCTTGCCAGCCTTCCGGCCGTGAACATATGCTGAGCATGGATAATATCCAAACTACCCATCACATCTTCCGGCAGATAAATTTTCTCTATATCAACCGAAGGGAAAAATATTGGATAAAGCCTTCCTTTTGGATCGGTAATTGAAGGAAAACGATAAACATTTTCCCGATCCTCTGCTTCAGGATGATCTGGGGCAAATATAAAAACCTCATGGCCCTTTTCCTCTAAAGCCTTTTTAAATGTCTCGACCGAAACACACACCCCATTCATCACCGGCGAATAACATTCTGTAAAGATTCCTACCTTCATAATATGATATTCCAACACTGATCTATTACGCTGATTTATCGCTGATCAACGTATTAGCCAATCTTTTAATTTTAATTCCGTTTTTTGTAACCGCTAACACTAACCCGATCTCTAACTTTTTTGCTTTTAAGTAATTTAGTAATTGAGTTACGTCTTTCTCATAAATCTCATTTCTTACCTTCATTTCTATTGCAACTGAATTCTCAACTAAAAAATCCAAAAAATATTTTCCAACTATGTGATCATTAAACTTAATTAATCCGTACGCTTCTCTCACAAATAGTATTCCTTCTGAAGATAGCGCTTCTCCAAGAGCTCTTTGATATATCCTCTCAGGTAAACCATATCCTAACTCATTATATACCTTAAAAGCAGATTTAATGATTCTACTAGTCAAATCACTATGAGGATAATTTTTACTGTCATATTGTTTCATCTGCGTTTGATCTGCGTGGTAAATCAGCGTTGGAATTACCTTATATACCGAAAAGCTTCCCAGCCTTTCGGGTTGTCTCCTTTTCTACTTCCACTAAGCTCAAGTCTTTAATTTCAGCGATTTTTTTAGCTACCTCTACCACATATGCCGGTTCATTTCTTTTTCCTCGATATGGTTCAGGCGAAAGAAATGGGCAGTCAGTCTCAACCATCAAGGAACCAATCGGGATTTTTTTAACAACTTCCCCAAGATCTTGGTTGTTTTTAAATGTAATATTTCCAGTAAAAGAAATAGCAAAATTTAGATCAAGAAGTTTCTCTGCAAATTCATCATTGCCGGAAAAACAATGGACCACTCCGCGCAAAGATCCACTGTAACTCTTTAGAATCGCCAGTATATCCGCTTCGGATTCGCGATTATGAATAATTACCGGTAAGTTAAGTTCTAGGGCCAAGTCAAGCATCTGCTCGAAACAAAAAATCTGCTCTTCTCTGGATGGATAATGAGCAAATTGAGATGAACGCTTTAGAAAATAATAATCCAGACCAATTTCTCCTATTGCCACGACTTTGCTTTGGCTTGCCAACTTCGTAAGCTCTCCTCTGGTCTCGATATTTAGGTCTAGAGCAGAGTGTGGGTGAAGACCAATCGTCGCATAAATTTCTGGATAACGCCTTGCCAAATCGCAGGAAGTTTTAGAACTGGGAAGATCTACCCCGACATTTATTATTTTTTCGACGCCGGCACTCTTCGCCCGACCCAAAATAGCCGACACTTCGTGCTTATATTCAGGAAAATTCAAATGTGCATGAGTATCAATGAACATAAGTTGTAAGTTGTAAGTGAATCAGTTCTAAGTTTTAGAGCTGACAACTGACAACTGATTAACTGATAACTAAATTACCGCCAGAACTCCACGTATAAGATACACAATACTACAACCGTGGCGGCAAATAAATCTCGCTTATACAAGTGCTCCTTAAAAAACATTGATGATGCTAAGTAAACGAGAAACGGCCCCAAAACCAAGATCATAGTCGTTTCAATAACTCCTAGACTCTGAAATCCGTAAAATTTCAAAACCATCTGAACAACACCAAAAATCGCCGATAGAATGGCCAGCGCAAATGCATTTCGGTGCATTTCCAGAAGTTTTGGTTTAAACATCAAGAGAAATACTATTGCGATAATCGTCGTGCGGGCGAAATATAGAGCCACAGGCGATAAAGCGCCGAGAAGTTCCTTAATAATTATCGATTCCAAAGACATTAAAACCATTGCAATTAAAGTCCTCCAGGCCACTTTGCTGATCCGGACATGATGGGCCCGAAATCGTGTAGCCAAGAGAGCGCCGGTTGCAATAATCCCGGGAATAAAAACGCTCCAATTGCGTTCGGCTGGCAAAAATATCGTGGCGAAGATAATCGTCACAAGAGGCGACAGAAGCATTATTAGCTCAAACTCATGAAGATCTTCTTTTTGAATCCCCTGTGAATATAAGACATTCCAATTAACCGCTATTACAATCATTAGAACAAATAAAACAATATACTTCCAATTAAAAATTAAATTTAGATCAACGCTGCCCCACCTTGTTAAAAATATTGCTGTAACAATAGAAAGCCAAATAAATTGCAACGGCAAAAACCGCATCACCGGCACTTTGTATTTCGACAACACAAACTTATCGGCAACAACACCGCCGGCATACCCCAATGATGCGACTATTACTGCAAACAATTCCACCTCCTACTATTTCGTCATCCTCGGGCTTGACCCGGGGATCCATTCCTAGATTCTCGTCTGCACAGGAATGACATCCCTGATTTACTTTTCCTCGTTCAGTCGAGGAAACAACGGTTCTGGCTCCAAACTTTCTAACTGATCTTTAATCTTCTCAGCAGTTTCTGGCATAAAAGGCTCTAGCATTTCTGCAATCTCAAATAATTCCCAATATATAACATTTAACACTCTGGTTAATTCAATGTCATTTTTCTCTTTGGCAAGCTCCCAAGGCTTTTTTTCATCGATAAATGAATTTAATTTTCTGATTTCGCCCCAGATCTCCTGAATAACAACATCAAATTTCATGTCAGTCATATTGTCATCAAAAATAAGCTTGGTTGTTTTTTCCTCATCAGCGTCCAATATCTCATCTTGAGAATAATACCGCATCGCTCGGTCTGTTTTAACCTGATACTTATTAATCATTGCGATTGTTCTCTGAACAAGATTACCCAAGCTATTAGAAAGATCGGCCTTATACTTTTCTTCCATTTTTTCCCAGCTTATATCCCCGTCTTTTGTGCTTGGCAAAGAAGAAACCAGAAGATATCTCGAACCATCAACGCCAAACTTTTCTGCGACTTCTTCCGGGTTTATTACATTGCCTAAAGATTTGGATATCTTTTTGCCGTCGATCGTGATGTATTCATGGGAGATAATCTTGGTCGGGATAGGAAGTCCTGCCGACAAAAGCATTGCAACCCAATACACAGCGTGGAACCGCAAAATTCCTTTACCGATAACATGGATTCGCTCATCACCATTTTCCCAATATTTTTTATACAACTCCCCGTCCGTTGCAAAATCTAAAGCAGTGATGTAGTTCGAAAGAGCATCAACCCAAACATACATAACTTGATTTGGATCTCCCGGCACCGGCACTCCCCAATTTTGTGCTCTCTCAACAGAACGCGAGATGGAAAAATCTTCCAAACCATGTTTTACGAAACTTAAAACCTCATTTTTACGAAAATCGGGCAGTATCTGCAATTTTCCGCTCTCTATCAACTCAATCAATTGGTTTTGATATTTAGATAAAGCAAAAAAATAATTTTCTTCCTCAACTACTTCAGGAGCGGTTCCATGCTCAGGACACTTACCGTCAACCAAATCTTTTTCTTTTTTAAATTCCTCACAGCCAACACAGTAGTGCCCTTTGTAGTTCTTCTTATAAATATCTTCTTTTTTAAACAAATTCCAAAACTTTTGAACACCGTCGAAATGCTTTTTTTCTGTCGTGCGTATGAAAAAATCATACGAAAGATTAAAGAGTTTCTTTAAATCTTTAAAATATTGCGAATATTCATCAACAAATTCTCGTGCTGATTTTCCTGCTTTCTTCGCCGCCTGAACATTTTTCAAGCTATTCTCGTCTGTTCCGTTAACAAAATAGACATCATTTTCCTTGATATCTTTGTGCCACCTAGCCAAAACATCAGCCTGAATTTTTTCAACAGCATGCCCAATGTGAGGTTTGGCGTTAACGTAATCTATTGCAGTTGTGATGTAAATTTTCTTCATTCTGTGATTCCCATGTTTATTCTGTAATTCCCGCCTTTATCTTGTCATTCCCGCGAAGGCGGGAATCCAGTCTATAGTTTATAACTATTTCTGCTATACAAAAAATAAATCCCCGCTCATTAAATAGTATCAAAACAAAATCCTCCCCACAAGAACAAAATGGTTAATAATTAGAGAATTATTGTTCGAGCTTGTCGAGAACTATTTGTTTAGCGTGGTAATCGGCCTCGATTGGACAATAATAGAGCCCGAGATTTTTCTCGGGCTCTGGTTCGATCACAAGTCAACAATCAGCTCTTTCTAAACAACTTTCTACCACGGAAGGTGAATCTCGGACTTAAATCCAAGTTCGCGTAAACGGGCCTTCCCAGACCTAAAATCATGGGAATATACAGGGAATTGTTCCGTACCATGTGATGACAAATATCCTACCCTGGTCGAACAATCAAGAGTGAATAAACAACCGCCTCCTTCGGATGCTTTTGCGCTCAAATCAAAGGGTTCTCTAGTTGAAAACCAGGGCAATGACTCTGGTATTGAAAGTGAGTACAGCGCCCCAACCAGAAGATAATCGTCATCCATGTATTGTGTGGGAACAAACTCAATTCCAGGTGCTTCCTTCCATCTTGGCATCCCAAAGATTATGTTTGCTCCATACTCAGATTGAAGGTAGCGTGCATGGCATATTGTTGCCAATGCTTCAAACCTCCAATCAGATAATCCGCCAAGGAATGCCACTCCCACACTTTTTACTCCTCCAAGCAAAGCGCGATCATGAGCATCAAGACGATACTCGTAGTTAAATTTAGCAGCGCCTAGCGGATGGACGCTTCTATAAACTTCCCTGTCATATGTTTCCTGCCAAACGACAGAGAAAGTGACCCCCGACCGAGCAATCACCTCGTAATCCTCAACCTTTCCGAACGGAAAAAAGTTTAATCCAACGTTAAGAACCCCTCCCCTCTTAACAGCTGCAACATATTCGGCACAAATCGAAGAGTTGAAGAACATAGAATCAGTTGCTGCAACAAGCTCAATATCACCATAACCCCTTTCAATAAGATTCAGCGCTTCCAACTCAACCTCATTTGGCTCCATTCGAGCGATATGATGTCCGCCCTTACCCCAGGCGCAATAAGAGCAATCGCCAAGACACCTGCCTTTCCTGAGATCGCCGTTTGAGATATAGAGAGGAGGCATAAGGAATAGCCTTTTATCCCATCTTTTTATTCTCCTCCGTACTGCTTCAGAAAATACCATTTGACGAGTTTCTCCTTGTGCTAAAAGAAGTAATGCGATATCCCTTAACCCCAAGAAATCCTTCTGGATGATATTCTCAACTTCTTTCGTAGAAGGAGGGCCACCACACAGAAGATCACTAAGATTGGTAGGGGTAAATAACCTGCTAAACATGGCCATAGCCTCCTTGTTAATGTTCGTGTCCCGAGCTTACCGAGACATCGTGGTAATTTAGCACAATGCGAAATTTTTGTAATTAATTATTACTAATTTTAAAATAATGTTGACTTTTCAGCTTTATTTTGAGATATTTTATTGTAGAAATAAATTACAACAATAGAGATAATGAATAAAGATTTGCAAAAAATAATTGAGGGATTGGGCTTTGAAGACAAGGAAGCGATTGTTTATCTTGCTTGTCTAGAACTGGATTATGCTTCAAATTCTCAGATTGCAAGTAGGACTAAATTAAATCGAATAACAAATTATGAAATACTAAAACGGCTTGAGAAACGAGGAGTAATCGCTACATATCTTAGAAAAGAAAAAAAATACTTTATGGCTGTTGACCCAAGACTGATCGTTAGACAAGTAAAAGAAAAAGTGAAAATAGCCGAGAACGCATTACCTGAGATCTTATCGATAGTAAATCGAATAAAAAAGAAGCCCAAAATTCAATATTATGAAGGAATCGAAGGAATAAAGAACATCTATCAAGACTCCTTAAACTGCCAAACGGAAATTCTTACATTTACAAATCCGAGAGATATTTACAACTTTCTAGGCAAAGAATTTAGCAATGAATACGTTAACGAAAGAACTAAAAAGCGAATTAGAGTAAAAGGGTTAGCACCAAATGATCAATATGGTGAAGAAGCAAAAAAAGAAGGGTATGAGGTCTTAAGGGAGACAAGATTGTTTGACAAAAAATCTTACGATATCAAAAATGAAATAATGATTTACGATGACAAAATAGCCATATTCTCAGATGTTGATGAGATTGGATTAATTATAGAGAATGAAAAATTAGCCAAGACTTTTAGAAGTATTTGGCAAATGGCATGGGATAGAATTAATTCTTAATGCTTTAGAATTAATAATCGACGCAACGCTTATTCAAGCAACTTCTTGTGTTTGTTTTTGTCTGTTAAAAAGTTCTCTTTTGTTATCACCTTCTTGCCAGTTTTGCTTTCCAGTTCTTGTTTTGCGCCTTTGGCGATGCTGCCGCCTTGTATGCTAGCTTTCTTGTTCGGCTCAAACCCAACAGCTTCATCCGTTTCGGCAATTTGTCGCGTTGAAAGTTCCGCTAACGCGGTAAAAATCAGCTCGGCATCTGACATATGATCCCGCAAGTTATGGTTTTTTAAACCTTTTAGTCTTTTGTGCTTGCCGACAGTTAAGCCGCTCCATTCTTGATGAATTACATTTGTTAAAATTGCAAACTCATTTTGCTCTTCTATGCCGTTGTTCTTCCAATAATCAGTCAGCTTGTTTCTAGTCTCTTGGCCCATCATCCGCTGCTGAATCCATTTTCCACTTCGCCCCAAATTCTGCCAATTTTTTCTAGCCCGATTCAATGATTTTTCCGGATCTTGAATCTCTTGTATTCTTTCATACCCCACCTTCGCCAACCAAAGCTTAAATGGCTCGGCGTTTTTCGAAGGAATTGATTGGATAATGCGCAACATTGTTTCAGTGTCGGCAACATCGGTAATTCTCATCTTGCCGTCTGCAGCTTTTAATTTCAATCGGTGACATTTTGTCACCACTTCACTACCTTCTTTGCGAAGTCGCTCAGCAAGTTTGTTCCAGTATTTCCTTGCGTCTTTGCTTTCTGTCAAAATTTCCACCACATCAACAACAGAAAATAACCATTTCCCATTTTTGTCATCCCATTTCCTTCTAATTTTTTTGCCTTCGAACAAAGCTATTTCTAATTCAGTCATATTCCCCCTTTAATCCTGTATCAAATTAATAATTAATCTCACTATTGATTCTTTTTCTCTTGGATCACTGGAAGCGACGAGAAGAGCTAGAGCTACCAATGTACGATCGGAAATTTTTACTTCGCCGTTGTTTTTGAATAAAAAACTATTTTCATTTAAAAAGTGTAGGAACAAAAGCGAACCGATTCTTTTATTGCCATCGGAAAAAGGATGATCCTTTATCACAAAGTAAATAAGGTGGGCAGCCTTCTCCTCCAAAGATCCGTACAATTCTTCGCCGCCGAATGTCTGGTACAAGTTGCCCAAAATTCCCTCAAAGGTATGGCCTCTCTCAGAACCGAATAAATCTCCAACGATGTTTTTCTGAAGTAAATCTTCTTTTAATTCGTCGATTATTTGCCTGGATTTATAATAGTTTAATTGATATTTTGACTTCTTAAATTTTTCTATCTCAATTTTGCCTTCATCATATTCGCCAAGCACTTTCCACGTTTTAGAATATCTCTCGATAACGTCGAGGATTTCTTTTTCGTGGCCAGACAGTTCAGAAACCTTAGCTTTTGCAGTGATAAATTGAATAATTGACTGCACTTCTTTGAATTTCTTATCGTTGATAATGTAACCGTTGACCAAATACTGCTTCAAAGTCTTAGTCGCCCATATGCGAAAATCGGTCGCCTTCTGCGAATTTACTCTGTAGCCGACAGAAATAACTGAATCCAAATTATAGAATTTTGTTTTATAGGACTTATTATCTTCGGCAGTATGTTCCAAAATGGAACATACTGAACTTTCTTCCAGTTCTTTCGATTTAAAAATATTGCTTAGATGTTTCGTTATAGCCTGACGATTTACGCCAAAAAGATCAGCTATTTGATTCTGATTCAACCAGATAGTATCGTCCCTGAACGTAGTTTTAATCTCGACATCACCAGATTTTGACTTGTAAATTATCACTTCCCCTTTTCCTGTTTCACTCTTCACAATTCCTCCTTGTTTTATCTCATTTCTTCCATTATACCGAACATATACCAAACAAGCAAAAGGGATGATTCACTGGCTACTTACTTACAGGACTTACGCAAAACCGTAGCCCAAACTTTAGTTTGTTTGGATTACCGAAATTAGCTGCCACAAGCCAAAGCTTCTGCTACGAAGTCAGAAAAGTCAATTTGCGTAAGTCCTGTTGTTTTACAACAAGCACTATTTCCCCCTTCAACTGATGGTTCTTTAGATCTTTAATAATCTCATCAACACTTCCGCCCCAATATTCTTCAAACATTTTTGTGATTTCGCGGGCGATGAAAACCTTGGTTTCTGCCCCAAAATATATTTTAATTTCCCCCAAAGCCTTTTCTAAACGATTTGCAGATTCATAGATGACTATCGGGACATTTAATTTGATAAGTTCCTTAAATTTGGTTTGACGGCCTTTTTTCTTCGGCAAAAATCCGGCAAAATAAAACTCCTTCTCAATCATGCCGGAGACTGAGGCTGCTGCTGTCAAAGCGCTTGGACCTGGGACCGGAATAACCTGTATTCTGTTATCTGTATTCTGTATTCTGGCTATTAGGGCCTGCCCTGGATCAGAAATGCCCGGCGTTCCGGCGTCTGTTGCTAAAGCGATATTTTTACCCTGCTTCAGTTGATCGATGATATATTCGATCTTTGAAAGCTTAGAATGTTGAAAATACGATATTGTTGTATTTTTTATGTCAAAATGATCGAGTAACTTTCTCGTTACTCGTGTATCTTCACAAGCAATTAGGTCGACTTCTTTCAGAACACGAAGGGCTCGAAGCGTAATGTCTTCAAGATTGCCAATTGGAGTTGCCACAATATATAACGTTCCCGTGTTTTCCATGCGCCTATTATAGCACAAAAAGAACTATTTAGCTAGTAAAGCAACGCGTATATCGTCGCAATCCCGGCGATTACCATAACACCGGTGATACCCCAGCCGAATACTTTGGTTAGCTTCCCGTTTGCCCTCTCGCCCATAATCTTTGGATTAGAACTTATAAGAACTATTAAAATCAAAACTACCGGCGCAACCAAACCGTTGGCGACGGCTGAATAAATTAGAGCCTTAATCGGATCGAGGCCGATAAAGTTTATTCCAAGGCCGATAAGCATGGCAATAATTATCGTCCCGTAAAAAGAATAGGCTTGGCTCAACTTCTTATTCAAACCCTCCTTCCAGCCAAAGCTTTCCGAGATTGCGTAAGAAGCCGATCCGGCCAAAACAGGAACCGCCAAAAGCCCGGTCCCAATAATTCCCAATGCGAACAAGAAATATGTTGCGTCTCCAGCCAAAGGACGCAACGCTTGTGCGGCATCGGCAGCTGAATCAATGTTTGTTATTCCAGCTGTGTTCAATGCCGCAGCAGAAGCAACAATTATAAAGAACATTACCAAATTTGATAAGAACATCCCCGACCAAACATCTATCCTCATATCCTTGATTTGCTCATCGGTAGTTGAAGCTTTTCTCATCTCAATATTTGTCTGGCCAGCTAAAATCTCCTCTTCTACCTCCTGAGAAGTCTGCCAGAAAAAAAGATAAGGCGAGATGGTTGTACCTAAAATAGCGCAGATTAAAATTATTTGATCTTTTGACCAAGTAAGCGATGGTGTTATCGTGCTTTTTCCAATTTCCATCCAATCGATACCTTTGATCAGAAGAGCCGATAAGACATAAGACAAGAGAATGAGAGCCAACCATTTCAAAACTCTGGCATATTTTTTATAAGTGCTAAAAATTTGGAGAATAAGACAGAAAACAGTGAAGCCAATGACTAAAGGAATAAAACCGACTTTGGGCAAAATTAATTCCGCCGCTTTTGCCATTGCGCCCAAGTCTGCCCCCAAGTTAAAAGTATTGGCAATAAAAAGCAAAATCGTGCAAGTGTAAAGCACCCATCTCGGAAAATACATTCTTATATTCCCAGCCAAGCCTCGCCCGCTTACCAAACCGATTCTGGCGCACATCTCCTGAACAATCGCCATTAAAGGAAAAGTAATCGGAGCAAGCCAGAGAAGCTGGTAGCCAAATTGAGCGCCGGTTTGGGAGTAAGTTGTAATTCCCGACGGGTCGTCGTCAGACGCTCCGGTTGTAAGCCCGGGACCCAAAAGATTCCAAAAATCTTTTGCTTTTTTAACCTGCTTTTGATTTATTATCTCTTTGGCAACATATTCTGATCCTTCAATCGTTTTTTCCAAAGCTTTTGCCGGAGTTTCAACTGCTCTCTCAATAATGTTTTTTGCCATTTCCCCATCCTTATCGTAATTAGGAATTCAATCTCTCGGATAACTTTAGCCAGTCATTAACGCTCAGATTCTGCGCTCTTACATCCGGTCGCAAGCCGATTGCCTCTATTATATCAGAGGCGGTTTTCTTATCGATATGATAGCCTGCGGATAAATTATTAGCCAAAGTCTTTCTCCGAGAGGCAAAGCCGATGTGAACACAACGGAAGAATGTTCGTTCCTGTTCTCTACTGACAACTGACAACTGTGAACTGATAACTATTTTCAAAATTGCACTGTCAATTTTAGGGCTAGGAAAAAAAGATTCTTTTGGCACAATGCCAACTATCTCCGGCTTGCCGTAAAGCTGAACTGAAACAGATAATACCGACATCTCGCCCGGCTCAGCGCAAATTCTTTCCGCCACTTCCTTTTGGACCAACAAAACTATCGACTCCGGCTTATTCTCTGCCGTTAAAAATAGTTCGATTATTTTTGATGTTATGTAATAGGGAATATTTGCGACAACCTTATATTTGCGATCTCCTACCAGTTCATTCAGATTAGTTTTTAAGATATCTGCATTGATTATTTTCAATTTATTCTTTGTCGTCATCCCAGACTGTACGCTGAGCGGTTCTCCCCCTGCCCGAGGGGGAGTTAGAGGGGGTGGGAGTATCTGGGATCCAGTCTCTAGATTCCCGCCTTCGCGGGAATGACATAATTGTTTTTCAAGTAATTTCGCCAGCTTTTCATCCATCTCAACAGCCACCACTTCCCCAGCTCGTTTAATTAGTTCAGAAGTTAATGTACCAACTCCCGGTCCAACCTCAACCACAAGTTCCCCTCCTTTCTGAGGAGGGGCTAGGGGTGGTGCAAATTCAGCTGTTTCAATAATCTTATCCAAAGCGCCTCTGTCAACTAAAAAATTCTGGCCTAGGCCTTTTTTTGCCCATAGACCATTCTTTTTCAAATACTGGAGTAATTCTGATTTATCAGTTAGATCCATCAATTGTCAGCCCAAATGCTTAATTCTAAATCCTGAGTCCTGAGTCCTAAATACTATCTTAAGGCCATCGCCCTCTTTGCCCGTGAGAAAATGCCCAAGCGGTTGTAAAAATTTGGGCCCTGGCGTCCTGCCAGCTTGCTCCAGAGAGACCAGCCTTTGTTGATGCTGAGGCCCAAAAACCTTCTGTATATTGGAACAGCCCCAAATGGCCACCCCCGGAAACGGAACCCGTATTTCCATTACTTTCTTTCATCATTAGCGAGCACAAGGCATTGGGATCGACGCTGTATTTTGCCGCCGCCTCTGATACGAGATCGTTAAACTTGCACCGAACCGTTATCACCGGCTTGGTTCCGATTATCAGTTTCTCTTCGACCGGCTCTACCGCGACTTCAGATTTCGTCAATACTTTTGAAATCTGTACCCCGTCTTCCCGAGTTACAAGGTAAAATAAATTTCTCTTGCCCTTTTTACCAGCTTGTTCTACTTTTGTTTTCCCCTTATCTAAATCAGGATCTTCTTTTTTAATTGTCTTATAGTTGATTGGCTCCGATTCTATCATCGTGGTTCTTGCCACTCTAATAATATTAATACTCATATTTAATTCTAGCGGAGTACTTGGAGAGAAGTTAATTTTATCATCCTGTCCCAATGCGATTTTATTTTCATCCAATAAATCGCCAACTGTTTTAGTCCAACTCCTAACAACAAATTCCTTTTTGCCGTCTTTAATTTTATAATCCGGCGCTCTGTACAATGTAATCTTTCCTCCAATTCCCATATTTAACGATGGAAATGAAGAAAACCTGTCTTCTTCGTAAGGATTTGCCCCGATCGCTTTAGATATTAAAAAAGGATCGCCTTCTGCACTGATCCCTTTTGTTTCCGATATTTTTTCACCGCGCGCGCTTATTTCCTCAATAATATAAGGGCGGCTTTCCCTTGAAGCGTTATCTTGTTTGCTCACCGTCACGCTTGGCGAGAGATTAGACGCCGCAAAAGCCGGTAAAGCTATTCCCAATAATAAATTCAAAACAAATTTCATGAACATAGCAATATTCTACTTGATTGGAGCTGATAGTCAACAAATAAACCGCAAATACATATATCGTTCCGCCCAGATACACGATCGTGCGTTTTCACGGAATTTACAACTGATCCAAAAGTTCCTCAGGAATGTTTTCGATAAATCTTGAGATCAGATTGGACTGAAACCGGCCATAAATATTGCGCTCCTCTGCATAAATAAAATACAGCCTCTTCTTTGCTCTGGTTATCCCAACATAGGCAAGACGACGCTCCTCCTCCATTTCGCTTTCGTCCATGAGCGATCTTGAATGCGGGAAAATCCCTTCTTCCGCGCCAACGATAAAAACGGTATTAAATTCCAAACCCTTGGCCGAATGAAGAGTCATTAAAGTTACAGCATCATTGTTTTGGCTTAATGAATCCGTATCTTGAACCAAAGCCACCCGTTCTAGGAATTGCTCAAGAGCAGTTCCTGAATTATCATTTTCCATTTCCCATTTTTCATTCATTTGGGCATTTTTTAATTTGTCATTTGGGTTTTGATTAGAAATTAGAAATTTAGAATTAGAAATTTCTTGAGCCACTCCTTGTAGCTCAAGGACGTTCTCCCACCTTCCCTCCCCTTCCGGGGATCCATCAAGTAAAAAGTTCTTGTAGCCGGTTTTTACAGCGATGTGTTCGATTAAGTCATCCAGCCTCATATCTTCCGCTTGCTGTTTTAATTCCCTAATTAAATTTGCAAATTCTGTGACTTTTTTAGAGATTTGATCATTTGAGCTTGGGATTTGATTAGTCTTCGACTCTGAGGGATGAGCCCTCAGGCTCAGACTCGAATGAGAAATTAGAAATTTGAAATTAGAAATTTTATCAAGCGTCTTTTCACCGATTCCTCTCGGCACACAAGTAGCAGCCCTTCTCAACGCCTCTGCATCATTGGGATTGGCAATTAAGCGAAGATAAGCGATGATATCCTTAATTTCTTTTCTCTCGTAAAAGCGCACGCCTCCCACAACCCGATAAGGGATGTCGAATCGAAGCATTGCCTCTTCCACCGCTCGGGATTGAGCGTTGGTTCTATATAGCACAGCAAAATTATTAAATCCAGCCACGGGGTGGCTACCTCTCCCATGATTCATGATTCTAGATTCATGATTCCTGTTTAGAGATTTGATCTCTAAACAAACAAACTCCGCCTCATCTTTTTCATTCAATGCCTCATAAACCGTGATTGGCAAGCCGTTAGGATTGTCCGTCCACAAACTTTTGTCGGTTCGGAGCTTATTATATTTAATTACCTCGTTAGCCGCAGCTAAAATTATCTTGGTGGATCTATAATTTTGTTCAAGCTTAATTATTTTGGTATTTTTATAGTCTTTTTCAAAATTTAAAATATTTTTAAAATTAGCCCCTCTAAAAGCATAAATTGACTGTGAATCATCACCCACCACCATAATATTCTTATGCTCTTCTGCTAGAAGCTTTGTCCAAATGTACTGTGCTTGATTCGTATCCTGATATTCATCTACTAAAATGTATTTGAATTGGCTCTGATATTTTTTAAGCACTTCGGGGTTTTGCTGGAATAATATTACGCACTGCATTAAGAGATCATCAAAGTCCATGCCATTCACTTCCCTTAAATAAGCTTCATATTTTTCATATACTCTCAATGTTACGTTTTCAAAAGGCGAATTAACATATTTTTTATAATCTTTGGCCGTCAAAAGTTCATTTTTGGCGCCGGAAATAAAATATTGAATTGATCTCGGAGAAAATTCTTTCGGGTCAATATCTAAATCCTTCATAATCCGCTTGATAACCGAAAGCTGGTCTCCTGAATCGTAAATAGTAAAGCTCCGTTCATAGCCCAGCATGTGTACTTCTCGGCGAAGAATTTTCACACAAATCGAATGAAAAGTCCCCATCCAAGGGAGAATGTTGATTCGTTGATTCGTTGACTCGTTATTTGTTTTTTCCGAATTAATGGATCCACCAATTAACGAATTAACTCTAATAGCCATCTCGCCCGCGGCCTTATTTGTAAAAGTAACAGCCAGAATATTATAAAGTGAAATATTCTTTTCCTTAATCAAGTAAGCAATTCGATGAGTTAAAGTCTTTGTCTTCCCGCTCCCCGCTCCCGCAAGCACCAAAAGAGGCCCTTCGGTCGTTAAAACCGCTTCCTGCTGTTTCTTATTTAAATTTTCTAATAATACATTCATGCTTTTACTAGCTTACTGCTTACCAGCTTACTAACCGACTAAGACATTTTACCAACTTAAAAAAAGAATGACCAGTTTGTTGCGGATGCGTGTTAGTGCTAAGTAGTAACTATTAAAAAATCCGGCGAATGATCGTCAGATTTAAATTCAGACACCGAAAGATAAAAGTGCGCTTACGCTATTTTTAGCTGCTTTTTTATCTTCGCAACTTCCTTTTCCAGCCTTTGAATATAATTCAATGAAAATATTCTCTCCTGATCTAATCTATTCAATACTGTCGTATGATCCTCAAGAACATCTCTCATCCAAGAAATATCACTCTCTACTTTCTCAAACCGCTTATCAACTTTATCAAATCGCTTATCAACTTGATTAAACCTCGCGTCAACCATGTTGAATCGCTTTTCAAACCGTTCATTTTGATCTGAAAATCCGTTTGCTGTAGAAATTGCGAGATCTTCAACTGTTTTGGCAACGTTTTCTATGGATTTATCGACACGAGAAAAACCCTGCCTCATCTCAGATGCCAAGCTTCCAACAGTTTTTTCCAACTTATCAATTTTATTGTTATCCTTTTCTTTCATAGTCTTTTTATAATAGTCCCGCTGAATAATTAGTGTCAAATGTGTTAATTAAAAGTTAAAAGTGCACCATTTAAAAGATAAAAGTGCAGTTCTAACTTTTAATAAATCTGAATATCTGTTTGAGCTTGTTGTTATGCCAAAGTCTCAGTTC
>CAYIJI010000021.1:7709-18371 GCA_964363695.1 uncultured Candidatus Saccharibacteria bacterium | reverse complement strand
TCGAAGGCAAGCTTGCAGTCTGGGATGACAACAGGGGGCAGTGAGTGGTTACGGCCCAGACTATTGACAAATAAATTTTGGTATGCTATAATCCAATGTTCTTAAGGTGAGGGGATTCACAAGAGAACCCTCGTTACCCTCAAGAAAATACATTACAATTTAGTGCGATAGTGTGCTGCATAATTCATTTCTTGGCCTTGTGCCAAGACGTAGGTTCCCCCTCCGCCTGCGGAATTATGCGGCATAGTGTCGCACTTTTTTTAAACTTTCGGTTTAAAATCCAGCGTAGCCACAGCGAAGTTGGATAGTGCGATTGCACGTTAACAATCAAATATATCTCCTAAAGCAAGTTGCAACCAACTAACCCCAAAATGTACACCTACGAGGTGTACATTGCCGGTGAATCTGTTTGTATCAGCTTGCTTTGGGAGAGTAAATTCTTCCTCAAAAGCCGCCAAAACGGCGTTAACCAACGCCGCTAACGCGGCAAATACATTTGGAGGGATTAAAATGAGAAAGGTAATGCTTCTGGCCGCTATACTGGCGGTGTTCGTCACTATGCTGGTTTCGACCAGCTGGGCTGAAGTTAAAATCAGCCCAGTTATATCTGATCCGAGCGGAGCTCCTGCTGTTACCCCGATTCATCAGGGTGCTAACCGCCCCGATCCTGAGAGTGGAGCGCCTGATGGATTGCCTGCTCTGGCTCCTGTGGTAGTTGCTGTTAACGCAGCAGAGAAAGACCCACAGCTTCAGCGTCAGCTTGAAGAGTACTGTGTACTCAAGCATCAAGCTGAGCAGGCTGAGTATGAAGGGGATGTGATAGCGGCGGGTAATTCGCAGCAATGTATTACTCATCAAGTTGGCGTCATTCAACAGACGCTGACTAGATACTACCCCAAGCCCCTCACAACTCGGCAGGTCAAGGCACTTCTGGATCAACCCGAATTATGGGGCAAGACTCAGTTGTGGGCTCAAGCGATCGTGGCTCAAGCTTATGGAGAAGGCATTGCCTTCGGTTTTCATAAGGGAGCAACGGCAGCCGATGAACCCGGCCAAAAACCGGCGACTCGTCAAGAAGCTATTGCTTTTGCCACAAGGGCGAAGCATCAGGCAGTTACCGAGTCAACAAGGGTCGCTCAAGGCATTGTCAATGATCATGCGGGAAGTACTGATGCTCATGGAATTGGCGGTTTGCTTGAGAAAGTGGACGCCAACAGACTTTGGCTCTGGCTCCTTTCGGGGGTTGTCGCAGCCATCTTGCTCTACTTGCTTTTTGGCCGCAGAAGGAGAAGCCGAGAGACAGTAGTTGAGGATGATGTTGACATGCCCGATTGGCGCAGCCGCAGAAGTGTAGGCGGCACGACAAGGAACTTAGGTGCGGCTCGTGAGAGCTGCACACTTGGAAGATATTGAAAAAAAGGAGAATGAATAGCAATGGCAAGATTTGTGGGAAACATGGCAGTAACGAAGAGTGTTAGGGTTCGCCGGAACGACAAATGGGCGGACATATACAACATTAACACTGAGCTCCGCGAGGGGCTCACGGAGATCGTCAGAATGACGATCTTCAACGATACCTCTCAGCGTGCCGCGTACAACCTCTCGATCGATGAGCGGGGGAACGACCGCAATGAGCAAGTCCGCGTCGGAATGTTGAAGTTGAAGACCGACGGGACAATGAACGGGCTGGTACAGCCGATTGCAAGTGGGATGGTTGATGTTCCCGATGGCGAATCGGTAGATGTCTCGATCAGCGCTCATGAGGCAGCCGTGCTGGAGTTCCAGTTCAAATGGGCTGCCGCAGGCGCTGGTGTCGCTGAGCCCCGCTTTCCTCTAACTGCCTTCGGCGGTGGGGTGGAGCACATCGTCACCTCGAAAGAGGGTTCGGATGACATCACTGACGATCCTGCATGGGACTTCCGGACTTTGGGCAAGAAGGTGACGACAACGTAATTGGCGCCGTAACAGCGCCTAAACCGAAGCCCCGTTGACTTAACAGTCGGCGGGGCTTCTTTCGTTGTTGGCTCATTCTTGCCTCATTTTTTAATAAAGCTTATACTAAAATAGTTAAGCTTTATTTTTGTAGAAATAACTTTTTTTGTGATACTATTGTAATATATCAATATTTTAGTTCTCTAAGGAGTGGGATGGATGCTAATAACATTGTAAATAATGACTCAACTAGTACAAATGGTTCTGTTTCCGGTAATCCCGAAGTTTATGCCAATGGCTTAACTTACGATGAAATTATTAAGAAAGACATTTTGGAACTAATGGGGTTTACTGGCTTAACGGAAGAAAAGAAAAAAGAACTGCGTTTAAAAATTGAAGAGGCAGTTAATGACCGAGTAACTGCCAGAATATTTGATACTTTGTCTGAGAGTGATGCGCAGAAGTATGATGAGTTGCTTGGAATGGAAAAGTTTGAAGATGCGGCAAAGTTTTTATCTGACAATGGAATAAACATTGAAAAACTTTTAATTCAAGAAACTATTCTAATGAAATTGGAGTTGGTTGAAGATAGTAAAGTCTTGAAGAAGAGGGTGGAAGATTTAATTGCAAATAAAAAAGTAGAATAATGGCGTCAGAGGGGATTTCAACAACTCAACCGAATGAAACTCAGAATCAGTCGGGCGAAACCGGGCGTGATTTTTCGCGTAGAGAAGAAAATTTTGGCCGATTTCGCGAACATGTGCAGAGTACAATGGGGAATGACGCCAAAGATTTTCTAGAGAAATTTGATGAATTTGAAGATAAGTATATAAATTCTAGAGACCGGGATCGTTCTCATGAGGCGACTGTGGTAAAAGATGAGAGAGGGAAGGTAAAGGAAATTAATGCTGAGTACATGGATCATGCTCTGGAAAGCTATTTAGTTCAGTTTTTGGAGGCGGAAAAGTCCTTGCAAAACGAACAAGTCGGCAATGAGAGGTTAAGAGGAACCAGCAAGGCAATCAAGGTTGCAGCCAAAGGCTTGGGAGGAGTCTTGTTAACTCTCGGATCATTTACAGGAATTACTGGAGCTGCTACCCCGTTTACACTTTCTGCTGGAATTCGCCTAATGACCGATGCTGTTGGAGAAGCAGTGCAGTACTGGGGACTTGGCAAAAAAGTTAAAGGAGAAAAAGCAGTTCTCAATGCTTTAAGGGATCAAAAGGGGCAGAACCTAGCATCAATTATGTCAGCTCTCGAAGCGAGACAATTAATTACTAAAACTGGAGAAGCTGAAGATAATACTATAAGAGTTGATGAAATAATAGAAACGCCGGAAGGCGAAATTCATCTAAACGAAATGTTACAAGGCATTATTGATTCCTTGGAAATTCAAGGAAAAGATACGAGTCAATTAATCTCCAATTTGGGCAAGGTTAGAAGAAACGGAAGACTTATCCGAATGATTGTAAACAATGCTGTAACGCTTGGGACCGTTGGCGCTATTATGAGCGGAGATGGGATTTCACTCGGAATGCAAAACTTTGACGGAGGAGATCCTCATCAAATCAAAGCCTATTCTGATGGGGTGCAATTTATGTATAACAGCGCGGGCGAAGTGGTGGAAGCTAGTAAAGAAGGGATATTACACACAATATCCCACGCAGTAGGTGACGGAACGGTTTTTGGTCATCAACTAGCAGGTGATGTTCCATTTTGGGCAACATATTACGGAGTTGGGATGCAAATTTTTGCACCGTTGCTTGCCGGCACCGCAATGGAAGTTGCAGACATGGCAAAGCAATCTTCAATCGCAAATGAGAAGAGAAAATCACCAATATTTACTTTAAGAGGGCGAACCGAAGCAGGAAATAGGCACAATGAGCTTTCTGGTGAAGAAAGAGCAAATAGTGAAAGCATAACCGAAGATTCTGCTTCTACGCTTGAAGCCATTAAGGAGCAGTTGACACCCGGCTCGGTGTGGGAGTGGACAGATGGAATTGGGAAAAAGATTGTCGAAATTATAAGTTCGGAAAATGGCGAAACAAAATTTTACTATTTGGATGCCAACGGCGACAGAGAGAGTGGTGAAAAAATATATGGATATTCTGGCGAAGAACATATACGAAATGGCAAAAAAATGGCGAATTCGGTTGACGAGTTTAAAGAAAACCGGTCGGTAGATGAAGGGGTTCGCACTATTGCCAAAGATTACGGTGTAAAAATTCCTCAGGTTGGGGATAAGTGGAAGCCACGAAAAGGATTGCAGGGAGATCCTCATCTTAAGCCGGAAGGGATATTTGTTGAAATGATTGATGGAGACATCGTGCTAGAGGCGGGCGATACTATTGAGGTAAAAAGGATAGGTGAAAAAACAAAAAATGTTAATATTTCCATCCGTAATTCTAAAGGTGAATATAAACGAGAAAATATTACTGTTTCAACCGAAAGCCTTCTTAAAAATTGTATTGCCAAGTCCAGTGGTGTTTTAGTGACTACAGAAGCGGGCGAGGCGGTGATTGAAGAAATGGAAGAAAATCAACATGCTGAAAAGCTAAAGTTAATAAACCAAGCATTGAAAGGGCGAAGAATCGTTAGCCAGCTTGAAAAGGATCAAATCTATTTAATAAATAAAAAATGGTATGTAATTGACGGAATAGATGAGGAGGCGGGAAATATTCGAGCATATGTGGGATCACTGGTTGATGGAAAAATTCCTGAAGATAAAACTCTTCAGTCGGATAGATCAAATTTTGTAACGATAAAATTCGAAGATTTCTTAAAAGCCATCAATACTACTTCAAATGAAGTTTTGTTTAAGAATAAGATAGCGCAGCAAAAAGAGAAGCCTGATAAGCCTGAAGGTGGCGGCGGTGGTGGGGGACGCGGAGGCAGAGGCGGCGGAGGAGCGGCTACTGCTTAATTAGGAATTGATTGTTTATGAGTGGAGTAGATAAAAACTCAATATTAGAAAGTGTTATGGGTGAAGCTAGAGACGGCTATGCTGATTTTTTGCGTGAAAGGACTCAAGAAATTGAAGCCTCACCGGAGGATTTTTCTAAAGATACAAGAAGAGAAGGGGATTATGATCTAGAAAATAAAGTTACTTTAGAAAAAACGCGAGAAATTGAAACAGAGCATGGCGATTCATTCGAACCAATTAAGACGGAAGAAATAAAACAAGCCGAACGAGAAAAGTTTGATGAATTAATGGGGGTTGTGGATAAGTTTAAGGCATTGGCAAAAAAAACCAAAAAAATTGAAGAGGAATTGCGTGATGCAACAAAAGCTAAAGAAGATCATTATAGTAGTACAAATTCCTTAGGAAGAGTGGTTTTATCAGACAACAGACGAGAAAGTGGATTCGTTACTCTGAAAAATGAGGTTGGTCAAAACCTGCAGGAAATGATTGCGCTTAAAAGAGACATTTTGGATAAATTATCAAATATAATAAGTTCTGAATTGAGAGCAAAAATATATGAACGGTTTGAAAGAAAAAAACCCGACGAAGTGGGGATGTCCAGCGAGGTGATTTTGGAGACAGAATCAGATGAGCATACTGAAGCTTTAAAACAGGGGGCGTTGAATCATAAGGTACAAAAAATAGTCGAACCAAACTTGCTAAAAATAGCTAAGAAAAAAGAAGCGGATGATTCTTTGAGTGAGAAGGGGAGCGGAGATCATCTTTTGCCTGGCATTGATTTAGATATGGAGGGGGAGGGCGCAAAAGAGGAGGATGTTGAGGTTGCGGATTCAGTCGGTCCTGAGCCATTGGTTGAAGCTGAACCGGTTGCTCCTTCGGAAATATCAAAACCAGAGGTTGCTCCTGAACCTATTTTTGTGCCTGAACCTAAAGCTGAGCCTCATACTTATGTGGATATGATGGAAATCGGCGAGGATGGAGAGCCGAGAAGCATCGTTAATCCGACGGGAGAGTTTCAAGAGGATTCGATTGCCGCCGGCACTGCTTCCCTGCCAGTAAAACTAAAACCAACAAATGTGGCTGATTATATAAGGGCAGAGAAAAACGAGCTTGGAGGTGAAATAGATACAGTTAGAGCAAGAGTGAGAAAGATTGCAGAGGGAATTCCCGGAGTCCAATATAGGCCAGTTGAACAGCCAAGAAACATCGACAATATCAAACCGCCTGTACCGAGAGTGGAACAAGTTGTTGAAACTCCGCTGTCGGCTACACCATCGGAGCAAAAGCTCGGACCGGACATTACTATTGATACTCCAGAAATTCCACAAGCACCGAGCAGCGAAGAAACGGGCAATGTTGTTGATATTAAGCCAGTGATCGAGGCACGGCAGGCGGCGGAACCAGAACAGCAAGTTGAGCAGCCTTCACCACCTGAACCAAAGAGGGGATTCTTGGATAGATTTAAGGTGTTTGGAAGAAAATCCGACGGGGCAATGCCAACCAATACTGAAGAGCTAGTCAAACATATCGATGGGAAAGGCGGTGAATTAGACACGTCACATATATTCAATGCCACGAGTACCGAACAGGGACAAGAATCCGAACAAGCTCAGAAGGCAGCTTAATATTGTCATTTCCTTGAAGAGTAACCATTCACTGTGTCATTCCGACTCCTCGGCATTGTCCGAGGGCGGAGGAATCTTAAAAATAAATTGAATTACTATTAGAAGATCCCTCCACGTTGGTCGGGATGACAAAGTAAATGGTCGGGATGACACAGGGGCGAGTGAATGGTTACCTTGAAGAAGGGAATCCACTAATAAATAAATTACTATCCTGGATCCCCGGGTCATGGCTTGTTTACACTGAGCTTGCCGAATGTGCCTGCCCGAGGATGACGTGGAGAGGGGGGATGACAATTAACTATTTAATACAAAAACAAAATGGCAAGCGATAATTATTATAACTATGGTGAGTCAAGTGGAGCAGGAAGCACAAATTGGTGGATTTGGCTGATTGCTTTTTGTGCGGCCATTGTTTTGGGCTATATAGTTTATCAAAAAATAAGAAAATCCGTCTTACGGAAAAATCAAATTCGTCTTACTAAAGATTGGGTGATGTATAAAGTGCTGGTACCAAAGGAAAGACATGCTGGAGAAGATGATCAGCGGAAAAATTTTCAGGAGATGCTCGCCGTAATCGAACCATTCTATGCGAATTTGAATGCGATGTTCGATAATACGGTTTCAAAGAGATTGTACGGCCAAGACCATATTTCTTTAGAACTAATTGCGAAAGACAATTTAATCTATTTTTATGTAGGCGCTTCTCAAAAAATTGCGGACACGGTCATCAAAAACTTGCACGCCCAATATCCTCACGCAGAAATTTCTCTGGATAAAAATTACTCAATATTTCCTAATAAGCCTTTAAAAATAGAGGTAGCTAATTTAGGCTTAATTAAAAGATTCATTTTTCCCTTAAAAACATATAAAACACTTGAAGATGATCCACTCAATGCTTTGTCAAATACCTTATCAAAGTTGGGCGAGGATGAGTTGGCGGGGATACAGTTTTTACTTCGGCCGACTACCGGAGTTTGGAGAACAGCAGGGGAAAGGGTGGCTTTTAATATCCAACACGGCAAATCACGAATTTCCCATTCAAATTCAATTGTTGCCAGAGCGGGGGAGACGTTTTTTAATTTTCTAGGTTCTGCCGGCCAATCTGTACAGGGCAAAGGCGAAGAAGAACACAGCGAATTTTACAATCCAAAAAATCCAATGAAATTAACGCCAATGCAGGAGAATCAAATCAAACTTTTGGGAGAAAAAACAGCCAAACTTGGGTTTGAGTGCCAAATTAGAATTGTGAGTGTTGCGCCGACGGCAGAGCAGGCCCGTCAAAATACCAAAGAGATTGCTTCGGCCTTCAATCAGTTCAATGCTCCTGAATCAAACGGCTTGACAGTGAAATATCCAAGAAGCAAATCCGAAGATATCGCTAATTATGTTTTTAGAATTTTTGGCAGGGGACCAAGACTGATTTTAAATACGGAAGAGCTTTCTTCTTTATATCACCTTCCAAATCGGTTTATCGAAACCCCCAACATTGCTTGGCTTTTAGCTAAAAAAGAGCCGCCTCCAGCAAACTTACCAAAAGAGGGGACTACTATTGGAAATAGTTTGTATCGAGGAGAAAGCATTCCCATTAAAATTAAAGAAATCGATCGTTTAAGGCATATTTATATGATTGGTAAAACAGGCGTGGGCAAGACTGTCCTTTTTGAGAATATGATTTTACAGGATATTAAAGAAGGCAAGGGCGTATGCTATCTTGACCCGAACGGGGATGCGGCCGAATTTATTCTTAACCGAATACCAAAAGAGAGAGCGGATGACGTAATCTACTTCAATCCGGCTGACATTGAGCGTCCGATGGGATTGAATTTGCTGGAGTGGAAAACTCCAGAACAGAGAGATTTTTTAGTTCAAGAAGCGATCCAAATATTCTACAAGCTTTTCGATCCGGGACAAACCGGAATTGTTGGCCCGCAATTTGAACATTGGATGAGAAATGCCGCTCTAACATTGATGGCGCATCCTGAGGGAGGGACGCTAATTGATATTCCGCGTCTATTTACTGATCCTGATTTTGAAAAAGACCGTCTGACATATGTTCAAGATCCAGTTGTTAAAAATTTCTGGGAAAAACAAATGGCTAAAACCGCCGATTTTCACAAATCTGAAATGCTTAATTATTTTACTTCCAAATTCGGCCGATTTATGACTAATGATATGATGCGAAACATTATCGGCCAAACAAAGTCGTCGTTTGATTTTAGGGAAGTAATGGACGGTAAAAAGATTCTAATTTGCAATTTATCGAAGGGATTGATAGGGGAGATAAACGCTTTTCTTTTGGGCATGATAATCGTCTCGAAAATTTCGATCGGCGCGTTTTCAAGGCAAGATTTAACTGAAGAACAGAGGATTCCATTTTATCTCTACGTTGATGAGTTCCAAAACTTTATTACCGATGTTTTTGCCACCATTCTTTCGGAATCACGCAAGTATAAATTATCCTTAAATATTACCAACCAATACATTGCTCAGCTCGACGAAAAAATACGAAATGCTGTTATCGGCAACGCTGGCACTCTAATATCTTTTAGAATTGGTGCTGCCGATGCTGATTTTCTTGTAAAAGAATACGATCCGCTGAAGCCTGATGATATGACGAATATTGATAAATATAATTTCTATATAAAAATGCTTATTGACGGCGCGCCAACCAAGCCCTTTAATGGTCAAAGTATCGCTCCAGATCCAAATGAAAATAAACAGTTGGGAAGCGCTGTAAAAGAACTCTCAAGACTAAAATACGGAAAGCCGAGAGAACTGGTTAATAGTGAAATATTGGAACGGACTAAAGTTAACGCAATCGATCTCCCGGGGATAAGCTCAACCGATGTGGTGAAAACAGCATAATAAGCAAGTAAGCAAGTAAGCTGGTAAGCTAGCAAGCTAGTAAGCCGATAAGCAATAAGCAATAAGCTAAAATAAACCGCTTTAGAAGAGATGGTTTATTTTTTATATAAGTAACCACTCACTGCCCCTGTTGTCATCCCGACCAACGTGGAGGGATCTTCTAATAGTATTCAATCTATTTTTAAGATTTCTCCACCCCATTCGACTGCGCTCAGGGCAAGCTCTCAGACAAGGCTGAGGAGTCGAAATGACAGCGTGAGTGAGTGGTTACTGAAAAAAGTAACCACTCACTGTATCGTCATTCTGAAGCCGACTTTAGGCTGAAGAATCCAGCGAGCGTTACTATTAGATCGTTTCACTAGATCCTTCGCAAGCTCCACTCAGGATGACAACAGGGGTAGTGAGTGGTTACTGAAAAAAGTAACCACTCACTGTCATTCCAGACTTGATCTGGAATCTAGAAATTATGCAAGCAGACTAACTCTCTGGATCCCAGATCTCAAGCTTGCAGTCTGGGATGACAACAGGGGTAGTGAGTGGTTACTGAAAAAAATGTTGACGTAGGGTCAATTATATGGTAGGATAATTGCGTAAAAGGGGACAGAAGGGGAAATAGAAAACAAACAAACGGGAAAAATTATGCCCCAAGAAAAAGAATTACAAGCGATAAAGCATCTCTTAGAATCTGCCGAGAACAATATTCGGCAGGCAAAGGGTATCTTATTCGCCAGAGAAATTAGCAAAAAAGCACAAATTCTAGAGGAAAATGCAGACGGTACGCTTGTCGAAGGGGTATTTGACGGCGAAAATATGGTCGGGTCGGATAAAGCTAAATATCCTATACCGCCGAACTATGCCTCAAAGTCAAAACTTATTCCGGGAGATGTCCTTAAATTAACCATACTTTCCGACGGATCATTTCTTTTTAAGCAGATCGGACCGGTGAAGAGAAAAAAGATTATCGGAAACCTTGAGGAAATTTCAGAAGGCAAGTATATCGTAAATGCTGAAGGAAAAAAATATAGAATCCTTTTTGCTTCAGTCACATATTTTAAAGTTCACGATGGCGATAAGCTTACGATTATCGTCCCGGAAAAAGGGGATTCCGAGTGGGCAGCAGTCGAAAATTTATTAGAAGACAACAACATCAACAACACAGATCTTTAACACCTGCCTGCCGGCAGGCAGGCTGATTAAACACTGATAATAACAACACAGATCTTTCACGCAGATCAAACGCTGATGGATGCAGGAACAATATCTTGAAAAGTTTAAATAATTAATTAAAACGCACATGACAATAAAGAATTTTAGTCC
>CAYIJI010000021.1:0-7699 GCA_964363695.1 uncultured Candidatus Saccharibacteria bacterium | reverse complement strand
ACAAAATCGTCAAGAGAGCAATGGCAGACTTAAAGCCCAATGAAATTAGGGTAATAGCCGGCCGTTTTGGTATCGATGAAAGCAGAAAAACTCTTTCATCTATCGGTAAGGAGTTAAATCTTTCCAGAGAAAGAATTCGTCAGATTGAAAAAGAAGGGCTAAGAAAACTTGCATCTAAAATAGTCGACCGCAAGAACGAATATCTGGAAACTATTATTCAATCTTTTAAACAAAGCGGGGGAATTGCCAAGCACGAGAGTATTGCAGAAAAGTTTTTAGAGGACCATCTAAAAACCAACAAAAATGAATTTAATGCTCTGCATCTCATTTTCTTTTTAATGCCGGACATAAAGAAGATCGACAAAACTAGAGAACTGGAAGCGAGCTGGATTATTGCATCTTTATCGAAAGACGAAGTGCTGGATGTGATTAACAGCTGGGCCGGTCACCTTGAGAAAATTAAAAAACCAACAACAATCGATATTCTTGTTAAAGAAAATCCAAGCCAGAGTAAATACGAGATGACATTTCTCTCTGAATTGCCTCATATTAGCAAGAAACTGATTAAAACAGAAAACGATTTTATTGGGCTAGCAGCTTGGCCTGAAGTTAATCCTAAGAATGTCCGCGATAAGATTTACTATATTCTAAAAAAAGAAGGCAAACCTATTCATTTTGATTTAATTGCCAAAAAAATAAATGAAGAAAAGTTCTCCAAGAAAAAGGTAGTTAAAGCTACTGTTCATAACGAATTGATCGCCGATGATCGATTTGTCTTGGTTGGCAGGGGAATCTATGCTTTAAGCGAATGGGGATATAATCCAGGTACGGTAAAAGATATTATTAAAAATATTTTAGATGTTAAAAGCCCTCTAAAGGTTGATGAAATTGTCAGCGAAGTTCTAAAACAAAGAACGGTCAAAAAAAATACGATTATTATCAATCTCCAAACTAAGCCCGATTTTAAAAAAGTCGGCAGAGATAAATACGCACTCGCTTGACAAGTTATTTTTCATTTCCCATTAACCATTTTTCATTAATTTCTCATTTCTCATTTCTCAACGGCTAAGCAAAAGACCTTTAGTGTTGATTTTGATAGTAGAATTAGAAAAATAGTGTATAATAGTATTATATGATAAATGGCGGTGCATTTATCATAAAACCATTAAACCGAACTTGCGCAAAGCGTAAGTTACAAAGAAATAGGGGATAAACATGCAGTTTTTTTTGTATCTCATAATATTAGTTATAATATCAGCTTTTTTTTATCTTGCTTTGGTTCTGCATAGGATCAAACAGGCTCAAGCTAAGCAGGAATGGCTTCTTTCACAGGAGTACACAACTTTGCGTATCGATGTGCCAAAGAATAACGACAAAAAACCTCTTTCAGCAGAGCAAATGTTTGCTTCTATTCACGGCATTTATTCTGAGAACTCCTTATACCAGAATCATTTGAGCTTTGAAATTGTAGCTAAAGATAAATACATTCAGTTCTATGTATATGTGCCTAATCACATAAAAGATTTTGTTGAAGGACAAATATACGCTCAATATCCAACAGTGGAGATTCATGAAGTAACTGATTATACCGAATCAGTCACTCCGACCAGCGGAATCAATTTTGCCTCCTCTGATCTTATAATGACTAAGCCTGACGTATATCCGGTTAAGTTCTTTACCGATTTCGAAGTTGATCCTTTAAGCGGCATTACTTCAGTAATGACGAAATTGGACCAAGGCGAAGAGGTATGGTTCCAGCTAATTATGAGGCCGGTGGGGGATGAGTGGCAGGAAAAAGGCAACAACATAATTTCGGCAGTAAGGGCAGGACGGAAGCCGGGAGGTGCAGGTATCACAGGTTTATTTTTCGGCCATTTCAAACAATTCTCAAAAGTATTTATGCAACAGTTGATTCAGCCTGGCGCCGAAGCAGATAAAAATGTGCTAGAAGTTAAACTTCCTTCAACGGTCGAAGAAGCCTTGAAAGGCATTGAACAAAAAATTGTCAAATTAGGATTTGAAACCAAAATCCGCATTCTTTCGATTGCTAAGGATCCTGTTTCGGCCAAAGTTAGATGCCAGAGCGTTTCGGCTGCTTTTAAACAGTTCAATACCACTAATTTAAACGGTTTTAAGACGGGGGAGATAGTCAGCAATAATTATGACCTGTGGAAAGATTTTACCGAAAGGTCTTTCGAGGACGACGGGAATATTTTAAATATTGCCGAATTGGCTTCAATATACCACCTTCCTCATGAAACAGTTGCGACTCCCAATATTGTTTGGTCGGGTTCAAAGAAAGGCGAGCCTCCTGCAAATTTACCTTTAAGGATAAATACACCGGAAGAAATTTTGACAGTGATTGGAGCAACGAATTTCCGCAATACTTTTCATGAATTCGGCATCAAAGGCGACGATCGCCGCCGACACATATATATAGTGGGTAAATCCGGCACCGGCAAGTCGACCTTAATAGAGAACATGGCGATTGACGATGTTGTTAGAGGCAAGGGTGTAATTGTCGTTGATCCTCACGGCGAGCTGGCGGACAAAGTTTTGTCTTGCGTGCCTGATAGTCGAATTAATGACGTAATTGTATTTGATCCGGCTGATAGAAGCTATCCGATTGGTTTTAACTTGTTAGAAACTGTAGAGGATGATTTCAAGGGCATGGTCGCCTCCGGCTTCGTCGGCATATTTAAAAAGATATTTGGGGACTCTTGGGGGCCTCGTTTGGAACACATTTTAAGGAACACTGTCCTTGCATTACTTGACTGTCCTAATTCGACAATGCTGGATATCCCCAGAATGCTTACCGACAATCGCTTTAGAGATACAATAGTTGAACAGGTTAAAGACCCGGTTATCCGCGATTTCTGGTTAAACGAGTTCGCGCAATATGACAGTAAATTTAGAACAGAAGCTGTTTCGCCGATCTTGAATAAAGTCGGCCAATTTTTGGCGACGGCGACGATAAGGAACATTGTTGGGCAACCTAAATCTCGGATCAATATTCGAGAAATTATGGATCAGAAAAAAATAATGGTCGTGAATCTTTCAAGGGGAAAGATCGGAGAGGACAATTCCGCTCTTCTTGGCGCCATGATGATTACGAAAATTCAACTCGCGGCAATGAGCAGGGCCGATGTTACAGCGGATCAGCGTTCTGATTGTTTCCTATACGTTGATGAGTTTCAAAACTTCGCGACCGAATCCTTTGCCACTATTTTGTCGGAAGCCAGAAAGTACAACCTCTGCTTAACAATGGCGAACCAGTATATTGACCAAATGTCTGAAGAGGTTAGAAGCGCGGTATTCGGCAATGCCGGCACAATCGTATCGTTTAGAATAGGCGGAACGGATGCCGATTTCTTGGTTAAGGAGTTTGAACCGGTGTTTGATGCCAATGATTTAGTGAATCTTGATAAGTACAATGTCTATATCAAACTTCTGATTGACGGTATTTCATCGCCGGCTTTTTCAGCTAAGACTTTGCCTCCGGTTCAAAAATTGACTGGCAATGTAGAAAAAATTATTAACCAATCCCACGAAAAATATTCTACTCCTAGATCGGTTATTGAGGAAAAAATAAACAACAGAGCGGAAGAGGAGAAAGCGATTCTTCAGGCAGAAGCGGAAGCTTTTAAGCAAGGCGGACTTGAGGCGTTATTACTGAAAAACAAAACTGCGCATAATACCACTATTGTTTCAGCTCCCCCAAGAAAGGAAGTAGAAGAAGGGGAGAGGATTGAGAATCCAATCATTTATAGAGCGGGGGATGAAACTAAGCCTGAAAAGAAAGAGGATGCTGCGCCTATTGTAACCGAGCCGAAAGGTACTACTTTGACTGAGGAAGAGGCGCAGATGGAGCCAAAGAAGGATTCAAAGCCAAGAATTTTTAGATATCAAAATATAATCGGAGATAAACTCTACAAAGAACAAACCGCTAGGGGTGGAGTTAAATGGTTTATCGGCGAAGACATTGATTTGGAAAAGCAAAAGGAATTGGGAGTGGAAGTTCCCAAAGATGCTCTAAAGATGATTGAATTGGCAAGCAAGGTAAAAAAATCTGACGGCAATATGAGTCATGACAAACATGAGAAGAAAGATATGGATATTGCGGGCGATCAAAAGAAAGAAGAAAAAAATATAGGACTAGAAAAAATTGGGATTAAACCGGAGGAAATTAAGTCTCAATCAGAGGAGAGTACTGATGATGAAAAGAAAACAAAGACTGCTGTTAGTCATGCTGATGCAAACCATTTGAAAGAAGGGGAAGAAATAGTTCTATAAACTATTTTTTTGCTAAAGAGATAAAAACTTGATATAATTGAAATGAAGAACATTCTGCATTTTTGTATGTATTTAAGCTGAGGGGTTTAAATGAGAAAAATTTTCAGGTCATTAAAGGATTCATTCAAAAAAACTGCTCGTAAGTTACCTTACCTAAGTAAAGATAAGCGGTTAATGAATGAGTTAGTTGATGAAGGAGAAGAGCATTTAGAGGCCCTAAAAAATATTGACAGGCAGCTTTTAGGTATCCAAAAATCGACCAAAACAACGTTCTCTTTTTTTGCCCCATTTCATAACTACTGTAGAATTAAATATACTTGGTACTACAATTGGCATGTAAAGCCTTATGCAACTAAAGTACATACTGGCGCTTTACTAGTTGTTCTATTATCTAGCGCGTTATTCTTTTCATACCCGCTTTTAGGTAAACCAAATCCCGTAAAAGCCGCTACCACCATCTGTACTTGGAATAATGGCGCTGCCACGGCGAGTTGGAACACCGCAACCAACTGGTCATGCGGTAATGTACCTAACAACACTAATGATGTTGTTCTAGACGCAACTTCCAATACTGCCATTACCATTGATGTGGCCGCCACTGCTGCCTCATTTACTATAAACACAGGTTATACTAGTACTGTAACTGCCAATTTTAATTTAACCCTTGACCCATCCCAAGGTGGTACCGGTAGTTTTAAAATTTTGGCAGCAGCAACTTATGTTGCCAATGCTACAACTATCACTGTACCGGGTTCTTGGGATTCATCTGCTGGTACATTTACCTATGGCACTTCAACGGTAGACTTTACCGGCGCTGCGTCGACCGTTACGCTCAATACTGTAGATGCCGGCAGAAGCTTTTACAATTTAAAAGCTATTACCTCCGGCCAAACATTTACCATAAATTATACGGCTAATGTTTATGGCACTTTTTACTTTGGCAGCTCTTCGGGAAATAAAGTTACTTTGGACGGGACCTATATATTTATGTATGGCTCTAATCCTTTGGTCTTTGGCGGTAGTTATAATGCGAACCCTGGCTATGCCTATACATGGGGCACATATTTTGAATTTTACTCCCCCGCAAGTTTAAACCTGCCAAAAGATACTTCCAATACTACTACGCTTGATAGATTTGAATTCAGGCCGTCTGACAACTATACCCTTACACTACAGGGCAATGTTTCTGCGGCGGCTGGGTTTTATATAGCTGCAAGCACTACTAATAAAACCGCTACTGTAGATTTAAATGGTTATAGTATAACCGGGGATACAATTTGGTTATTAATGAGAATTGGTGTATCTGGGGCGCCAACCTATAACGGCGTTCTGCAAAATACCGGAGCTGCCAAATCCACTGTTACTTGCAAGAGAATGGATATTTATGCCGGCAGCGGCGGTAACAAAATTTTGGCTAATGGAACCAATACAATTGATTTTAGTATTTCGGAGAATTGGACAAACGCCGAAACTACCGGCTCTAATTTCACCAATTCTACCACTACCTTCGTAGGCCAGTCCAACGCCGCCGTCCATCAGACGGTTACCACTGGCGGACAGGCATTTTATAATGTTACTCTCAATAATACCCAGGTCACTTATGATAATGTCATTATATCAGGCAATCTTGATATAAATAATGCTCTAACTATTACCGATGGCAAGCTGATACTTTCCACCAATAACCCCAATGTAAATCTCGCCGGCAATCTCTCGATTGCCGCAGCCGGTACGGTTACAAAAGGGACAGGTACGTGGACTTTTGACGGGGTAACGCAGACGATAACAGATTCTACTTCAGGCCAGGATTTGGGAACTGTAACTATCGGGCCGAGCACCACCACTTCAGTTTCTACATCTTCTAACGCGGCAATGACATCTTTGACTATAGGAGCAGACGATACTCTTAATATTACAAGCGATATCCTTACTCTTACTGGAACAGTCACGCCTTTGACCTTGACTGCGGGAGGGACATTTACTACTACCGGATCAACTGTTATTTACACCGGCACAACTACAGCGACAAATATTGCTGCTGTAGCATATAATAATTTAACCCTTACTCCTACAGCTACTACCGCTTATTCTCTTTTAGGCCACTTAAATGCTGCTGGCTCTACTGCTATGACAGGAAATCTCACAATTAATAACTATACTACTCTGACCACCACCGCTTCAAACTATAATATTGATTGTGTTAATTTAACCATTGCTTCCGGCGGAACATTAACCGCCAATGCTTCAACAATCACATTAAGCGGTAGTTGGGATTCTTCTCTTGGCACCATTAATATTGGTACTTCAACAGTCGCCATCACTGGCAACAGCAATATTACCACAAGGAATTGGTCTAATACTTTCTACAATTTACAGACAGCCTACACCGGCAAAACCGCTACTTGGCTTGGTAATGGAGTCATCACTCACCAATTGATTTTGAACGGCGATGCCACAGGAAGTTTTACTAGTACTAATCCTGCTGGACCTTCTTTAAGTGGCAATGGTTCTGGCTACAATTTAATCACCACTAATGGCGCTACATTAGCCAGTTCTACAAGAATATTATTTACAGGGGCAAATGCGATTATTCCCACTACTGTTACTTATCCAAACGTAGATTTTGCTGTTAGCAGCGGAACGCAAACCCTTGGCGGCAGTATTGCATCTGGAAGTGTAAGAATATTTGGTGCTACAAGCAGCACAGCAACTCTTGATCTCAATGGCTATACTCTAACTACCACCGGCAATATTGATGTTGGTTATACTACTGATAGATATGGTAAGATTGTTAATAGTTCTCAAACAACAGATAGCACAATTACTTTAACAGGGAATCTAACTATAGTAGATTCTACTGTCGCCGGCAGCAATATCATTGATGCCAGTGGGAGTGGCGGCGCGCCAAAGACAATCAATATTAATATCGGCGGCAACTGGGTAAACAACGAAACTTTCACTGCCGGCACTTCCACCGTTACGTTCAACGGCGCTGCTGCTCAAACAATTTCCGGAACTAATACATTTTACAACCTTACCATAAACAATTCGGCAGGAAGTCCAAGCGATACTGTCGATGTTGATCCAGCTGCCGCCCAAACGGTGTCAAATACTTTAACTGTAACTGACGGACAATGGACTCCATATACAGGAGATACATACAAAGATGTGTCAATCGGAGCAGCTGGAATATTAAAGCCGGATGCTTCAGCTGCCATTTCCCTTTCCGGCAACTGGGCTAATTCCGGAACATTCACAGCTGGTACGTCTACAGTTAACTTCACAGCCAGTTCGGGAACAACTCAAACCGTTGGATCCAATGCAAACGCTTTTAATGTTATCTCTCATTCTTCTACCGGCGCTATTCAGCTAACCGATGCTTTAACAGCAGTGGATCTAAATATCA
>CAYIJI010000020.1:2045-18511 GCA_964363695.1 uncultured Candidatus Saccharibacteria bacterium | reverse complement strand
TATTAAAGAGCTAAAAAAAGGTTATTTTAATATTCAAAAACAAAAATGGATGACATTAAATTAAAAGAAGAGACATCTTTAAGCTCCTCTTCTTCCTTCACTGAGACTATTAGAGAGAAGCCCCTGGACAAGAAGGCTGTGGAGAGTGCGGCCCAAACATCGGATTCTTCCGAAAATAAGGCTGAGGTGAAGCAAAACAAAGCGCCTTCCCCTGCTAAAAAAGAGGAAGCCGTTATTGAATTTAAAAAAATTTCCAAGATATACGGAAAAAATATTAAAGCAGTGGACAATGTTTCATTTAAAATTGCACCGGGCGAATTTATTTCTCTCGTCGGCCCCTCTGGAGCAGGGAAATCGACCCTCATTAAACTTTTAACCTGCGAAGAATTGCCCACAAAAGGACATGTTCTGGTGTCTGGACGCGATATTTCAAAACTCCGCAAAAAGGAATTACCTTTTTTTCGCCGAAAAGTAGGAACTATTTTTCAGGATTTCAAGCTTCTTCCCAAAAAAACAGTATACGAAAATGTGGCGTTTGCGCTGGAAGTAGCAGACGCTAAAAACAGTGAGATTACCGATAGAGTTCCAAAAATTATTGAAATTGTTGGTTTAACCAGCCGAGTTAACGCCATGAGTGAGGAGTTGTCCGGCGGAGAGAAGCAAAGAGTTTCCATCGCCAGAGCGCTTGTCCACAAGCCAAAACTTTTGATTGCAGATGAGCCGACCGGCAACTTAGATCCTGTTACTACCTGGGAAATTATTGAATTGTTGTTTAAGATCAATAGTCAAGGAACGATCGTACTTCTTGCGACTCATGATAAAGAGGTGGTGGACGCGCTGCAAAGAAGAGTAATTACTATGCGCGACGGCAAGGTCATTTCAGACCAAGCGAAAGGAAAATACATACTCTAATTGCTTCGCAATAAGAGTAATTTATCATTTTTCAATTATCAATTTTCATTAATTTACCATTTAATTATTTATCAAATTGGCAAATGGAAAAATAAATGATCAATGAGAAATGGCAAATGATAAATATTAATTAGGATAATTAATTGCAATGTTTCTACTAACTTTCTACAGAATAACTAAAATGTCGCTTGTTTCCTTCTGGCGCAACCGCTGGCTTTCTTTGGCGGCGACTCTTATTATGATTCTTACTCTGATCACCGTCTCTTTCTTCGTTAGTCTGATGTTAATAACAAATAGGACAACAGAGTCTCTCCGCGATAAGGTGGATATGTCGGTGTATTTCAATGATTCTACATCGAAAGATCAGATCACGGCAATCCAAAATATTCTCTTATCCCGCGGAGATATTAAAAGCGTTGACTATGTCTCAAAAGAAAAAGCGCTAGAATCTTGGCGCGAAAGAAACAAAGAGAATGATAAAATTAGAGATCTAATTTCAGAAACCGACAATCCTTTGCCTCGAAGCCTCGAGATAAAGACGGTGGATATTGAGGATATGGAGAAAATCGATTCTTTTTTGAGTTCCAAGGATTATCAATCTTTAGTAAAAGAAATCAGCTACAAAAAAAATAAAATGCTGGTTGACCGATTGGTAAGACTTACGAATTTTATTAAATTAGCCGGCTGGGCGATGTCTTTAGTTTTTGTTCTAATTTCAATCTTGGTGATTTATAATACTATACGTTTAACCATATTTGCCCGTTCAGATGAAATCGAAATTATGAAGCTTGTGGGTGCGTCGGACCTCTATGTGCGGGGACCGTTCATTTTTGAGGGAATGGGGTATGGATTTATTGGAGCGATTATTTCGTCTGTAATTTCCGTATTCGCTTTCAGGCTTTCAGTCCCTGCCGCCGAGAATTACCTTGGGCTTTCAAACCTCAATTCAAATTACCTCGGAATAAATCTCCTCACAATTATTGGCTTACAGTTTTTAGTGGGGCTTATTCTCGGGATTTTCTGTTCAGTTTTGGCGATTAAAAAACACCTTAAATAGCTACAAGTAGACAGAATACAGTTAGACAGATAACAGCAAATAATGACAAATAAAACATTAAATTCAAAATCCAAAATCGTACGATCTAAACTGATTGCTGTTTTAGTGGTTTTATCTTTCATAACAGCCCCAATTAATGCTATTGCGGCAACGGCTTCTCAATTACAGGCCCAAAGAGATTATTATACTGCACAAGCAGAGGCGGCTAGAAAAAAGGCGGAGCAGAAGGCACAAGAGGCTCAAGTCGTAAAACGGCAAATATCTACTCTAACAAATGAAATTGATGATAATTCAGCTTCTCTTGACCTGACGAAGTCCCAAATCAAAAGCACTGATGAAAAGATTGACGAAGTTCTGGCGAATATTAAAAAAGAAGAAGAAAATCTTGCAAATGAGAAAAAGAAACTAAATGAAATCATTTCTTCATGGTATATGGAGGGAGAATCAGGCTTGTTGGAAGCGATGATTGGATCAGACAATTTGTCGGAAGTCGTGACCAAACAGGAATACTATGATTCAATAAAACAGCAAATACAAACCAGTATGGAGAAGATAAACCTAATGAAGGCTTCTTTGCAAGAAGAAAAAAACAAACAAGATGCGCAGATGTCAGTTCTTAACCAATTAAAGGACAACCAGGCGCAGCAGCAAAGGATGCTGGAAAATAATAAGACGATGAAAAACCGTTTGCTTAGCGATACGACGGCAGCAGTGAGCGATTTAAACACCCAAGCAGAGCAGGCCGAGGCTAAAGCTCAGGAAATAAGAAAGGTTTTGGCAAGCATTTATAGCAGCGGCAAAGGAACCCCAATGGGCTCCGAGCTCGTGTCTTCAACAGATAGCAGCTGGTACTACAATCAAACTGATTATCCTGACACATATATGTTGCCTTCGAGATTAACCATCAAAGACGCAGGGTGTCTCATCACTAATATCGCAATGATTGCGACAAAATATGGAAATAACATTACTCCCCCGGGAGTTGTAGAGGCCTCAAACTTCAGTTATGAAGGATCTTTTTACGGATTTAAAAGAAGTATCGGCGTTAGTGTTGGTTCTACCATCCCCGTTAATTGGGACACTATAAATTCTGAAATAGCCCAGGGCCATCCGATTATTGTTAGTGTGAAAGTAGCAGGGCCGGTTTATAACTTTGACGGATCAAATCACTTTATCGTGATAAGAGGATTCTCGGGAGGAAAATATTTAATCCACGACCCGTATTGGAGAACGAGCAGCTACAACAAGGACAATGTGATCTCGATGAAAATAGTAAACGGTTAGTACCTTAACAACTTTTAATTGATGATAGACAATAGAAGATCGAGGATGGATCTTGAGGTTAGAGGATAGAAGATGGATGAAAATCCAATCTCTACTTTCCAGCTTCAAGGTCTAACTTCTATTTTCAATCTTCCACCATCAAATAGAGGTCGTTGGTGTACTAGTGTTGAATAGTAATAACAAATTTGACATAGTATAGATAAATGGAAAAAACTAGTGAACAGCATATAGAGAAACGAAAACAGGTAAGATCCAAAAGAATATTCCTGTTCGTACTTACACTTGTGGGGATGTATATTATATTTACAGCCGGTTATTTTTTTGGACAAAAAGGCACGCCCATTATCGGATCTGACAGCCTAGTAAATGATTCGGCCAGACCCAAAGATGTAGATTTTTCTTTATTTTGGGAAGCATGGAATGCACTTAAAAACAAATCCGACCAAACCGCCGATTCAAAAAAACTTGAAGACGGCGCGATCTCCGGCATGCTTTCCGCTATAGGGGATCCTTACACTGTTTTTTTATCTAAAAGCGACAATAAGCGTTTCAGGGAAGACATTCAAGGGGAATTTAGTGGAATCGGCGTGGAAATTATCCAGAAGAATCAACTGCCCACAGTTGTTACTCCACTTTCCGGTTCTCCCGCTGAATCAGCAGGCTTAAAGCCGGGCGATATTATCTTGGAAGTAGACGGTGAAAATACGGTTAAAATGGGGTTTCAGGAGACAATCAACAGAATTAGAGGTCCTGAGGGCTCAAAAGTCAGCGTAAAAATAGCAAGAGAAGGGATAGAGGAAGCCCAAGTATTTGAAGTTATCCGCTCAAAGATAACCGTAAAAAGCGTGGAGTGGGAGTATAAAAACGTATCAGACAAAAAGATTCTTTATATTAAGCTTAGGCAATTCGGAGATGATACAGACCGTCTTTTCGATGAAGTGGTAAAAGATGCGGTGAAAACTAAACCGGATGGAATTATTTTAGATGTGAGAAATGATCCGGGCGGATATTTAGAGACAGCAATTGATATTGCAAGCTACTTTATCGAAGACGGAACGGTCGTTTCAGAAAAAGGTAAGAACAAATCTTTTGATTATAAAGCCAGAGGAAAAGCTAAATTAAAAGACTTTAATACCGCAATCCTAATAAATAAGGGATCCGCATCGGCCTCTGAAATTTTAACCGGTGCCTTGAGAGACAGAAAAGGGAGCAAGATTATCGGTGAAAAATCATTTGGAAAGGGAAGCGTACAAGAGCTAATGAATCTGTCTGATGGATCGGCGGTAAAAATAACGATCGCTAAATGGTTTACTCCAAATGGCAGCCAAATTCATGGCGAAGGAATAAAGCCGGACATCGAAATCGTAAATGATGAAAATTCCAAAGATGATAAACAGCTGAATAGGGCGATTGAGTTTCTTGTAAAAGGAGAATAGTTAGTTTGATAAAGGAGGGGTTTGCCAACTGATCTAAATAATCAAGTCAATGGCGCGCAAAGTCCGGCAAGTCCCGTTGCTTCTAATTTTGGCAGTCCTTGGGAAGACGAGTTGGATTTGCCGGAAGCGCCGCCGAAATCTGAGCCAACAGTCATTGGTTCACTTGATCCGAAAAGCGATGCTAAGGCAGAAGAGACGGCTCCTTTTAATATACCTAATAATATTGAAGAGAAAGTCGGCCAAAAGGTTTCGGCGGAGGCTTATATGGCGCCAAAGGAACAAGTTGCTCCACCTTCTCCAATTGCAAGCCCTGCACCTTTAAGGCCATCGATTCAACAAGCGTCAAGTGTTGCGTCTCTTTCTCCTGTGCCTTCAAATACCTTTAATAATAGCAATATATCTAAGCCGCCAATAGCTCCTCAGCCGCAGGCAACAGCGCCTTTTTCCACCAGAGGAAACGTCGTTCCTGCCAGCGTCAATGTTCCGTCTCAAGGGAAATCTAAGAAAAATATTTTTTCTATTTTTAAGTTCGGCAAAAAAAATCAGGCGAATACGGTTTTTTCAAATAAAGGATTATTGCCAGAGCAGAAAGAATCTCAATTAGCTCCTGCAAAAGATCTTACTCCTAAGAAAAGTTTTGCCCTATTAAACAATAAGAGAATAGCCCCAGTATTGGGAATACTAGTATTTTTTGTCTTTCTGATAGGTTTGACTGAACTAGGTTTATTATCACTGGGAGTCGAAAGGATTTACGGCGCTGTTGGAATGGAAAGGATTTGGGGCGGATTATCCAAGGATCCTCTGCATTCTTTTGCCAGATCGGCGGTGGAAATGCAAAAACATCCTAACTTTAAAATAAAAGGCACTATCACAATGTCGGTCGACAGCTCGATTGAATCGCAGATCACATCTCCTTTACTATCGGCCGCTCTGCAGCAGAATTATTATGCTAAAAGAGATGTAAATAATTCTGTGCCGATTAAGGCTATACAAACAGCGACTTCGAGTGATGGTGATGTTTACAATCTGTATGATAATTCCTCTAGTTCGGATAGCAGTTCCCCGACCTTGGATAGCAGCTCAAGTTCTGACAGTTCCAATACCAGTGATTTGGACTCCTCTGGCAGCGTAGATACGGGAAGTAATACCATAGACGAGTCAAGTTCTGCTTTCGTAGGAGAGGTTAGCAGTATAGAGGAGGTAAAGGCATCATTTAAGACGAAGTCAAATAAAGAAGGATTGGAAACAAGCATTAATATCGACAGTGCTTCAGAATCCTCTAACATTGACCTTTTATTTAAAAATGGAAACTTGCTCGTAAACAGCAGCGCTTATAACTTTAGCGCTAATGCTGAATCCGATAAGTGGTTGTCTTATAACCTAGCCAAGTTGGAAGGAAAGTCGCTGCAAAATGAATTTTTTTCGATTAATACCGGTTCCGGTATTTCAATAAAAGGAAAAAGGGCCGCTAACGAGAAAGTCGGAGGGACTAGGTGCTACAAGTACGATATTGATAGCATGGAGTTGGCAAATGCTTTATCTTCTATCGGGATCACTTCCGATATGGTTCAAAGCATATCTGGTAACATTTGGATCGGAATAAATGATAAACTAATTCATAAAGCTGAGCTAAAAATAATAACTCCTGTTTTCTCCTCTGTTTCCTCTTTCAGTATTTCCTTAGAGTTCTATGATTTTGACCTTGATAACAAAATCAGCTTTCCGGATGATTCGGAAGTAATTGAGGCATCCGGATCAAACTCCAGTGCGGAAGGTATAGCTGATGGTCTCGACAGCAGAGATTACCAAAGGAAAAATGACGTAGCTAAACTGCTATCCGCTCTAAAATTGTATAAAGATGAAAATGGCAGTTATCCTATATCAAATGAGCTATTGAAATTAAACGTATCTGAGAATAATATAAAGAAGGTCTTGGTTCCCAAGTATGTTTCGGAATGGCCTTCTGATCCGATGGAGGGTTGGTATTATGCATATAAATCGGACGGGAAAAAGTGCTCTATTAGCGCTCGGTTGGAAAATTCAAGTGATAGCGAGGGCCAAATGATCGGTGAAGTGTTCTTGTTCTTGAAATATAATAATGAGTAAAGGAGTATTATGACGGTAGTTTGGATTCTTGTCGGAATAATAGTGGTTCTATTGCTGGTCATAGTGTCGATGTATAACCGGCTTGTGCAGTTAAATATAAGAAGCGATGAAGCTTGGAGTGATATTGACGTACAGTTAAAACGGAGATATGATTTAATCCCAAATCTCTTAGAGACAGTCAAAGGTTATGCCAAGCACGAAAAGGGAGTGTTTGAGGAAGTTACAAAAGCAAGAGCAGAGGCTTTGGGCGCAAAGAGTGTGAAATCAAAATCAGATGCAGACAATAAAATTACGGAAGCATTAAAATCCATATTCGCAGTTGCTGAAGCTTATCCGGATCTTAAGGCCAGCCAGAATTTTAGCCAACTTCAAGATGAATTAACAGACACTGAGGATAAAATTCAGGCAGCCAGAAGGTTTTACAATGCCAATGTTCGAGATTTGAACATTGCAGTCGATAGTTTCCCAACCAATGTTATTGCCAACATGTTTCACTATAAGAAAAGAGAATTATTTGGTTTAGAAGACGCTGCCGCGAAAGAGCCGGTAAAAGTGAAGTTTGAATGAAATTCGAATTTCATCCTGAGCCCGTTCGACAAGCTCAGGGCAGGCTCCGTCGAAGGATCTGTTCCTAATTCGACGAGTAGTAATTAATTATTGTCATTCCAGTGAATGCTGGAATCCAGAAGTTGCGATGCTATTATTTGCTGCTGGATCCCAGATCTCAAGCTTGCAGTCTGGGATGACAGAAGAAAAGGATTAAATATGCAAAAATTAAATTTTAAACCAAACTTAAATCTTAAAAAGATTAATTGGCCTTCAATAAGAGACATAAGAAAAGACGCATTGCTTGCTATACTGTCATATTTTTATGTTTTGGTTTTGATACCGCTTATTTTTGGCAAAAAAGATGAGTTTATTCACTACCATGCAAAACAAGGCTTATTGCTTCTAATTCTCTGGGTTCTGGCAGGGTTTACTTTTTATTTACCATATCTACCTTGGGTTTTTATAATCGTCATTTTTGTAGATGTCCTATTCGGCGTTATTCATGTTATTTTGGGCAAGGAAAGGCCTATGCCTATCTTGGGCAAAATGGCAGAAAGAATCAGCGTTTAAGTAAAGATGACCTTTTACGATCAAATTGCATCAAATAAAAGAAAATCAGTACTCTTTATGGGGCTTTTCTTAATTTTTGTAATTCTCATTGGCTGGCTTTTTTCTCAAGTCTTTGATTCTCCAATTATTTTATATATTGCAGTGGCAATAAGCGTTATTCAAGCTCTGGTTAGCTATTATTCCGGCGATAAAATTGCACTGTCAATTTCAGGAGCGAAGGAAATTCAAAAGAAAGACAACCCCAAGTTATGGAATTCAGTAGAAAACCTTTGCATCACCGCGGGTCTTCCAATGCCGAAAGTTCATATTATCGACGATCCTGCCCCAAACGCTTTTGCAACCGGAAGAGATCCTAAGCATGCTTCAATTGCTGTTACGAGCGGTTTATTAGACACTATGTCAGATTCCGAACTAGCCGGAGTTCTTGCTCACGAGATTTCCCATATCAATAATTATGACATACGTCTTATGACCGTTGTCGTTGTGCTGGTGGGGGTAGTGGCGATACTGTCAAATTTCTTTTTACGGTCAAGAATGTTTGGTTTTGGGAGAAGAGATAATGATAATAACGGCGGTCAAATTCAACTAATAATGCTAGTTATCGCCATCATCGCGTCTATATTGGCTCCGATAGCAGCTACTTTAATTCAACTCTCTATCTCAAGAAAAAGGGAGTTTTTAGCTGATTCTTCGGGAGTGTCTTTGACTCGTCATCCTGATGGATTAGCGTCTGCATTGGAGAAAATTTCGGAGTACAAAGCTCCGATGAAAAACGCTAGTGAAGCAATGGCCCATATGTATATCTCAAATCCTCTTGGTAAAAAGCAATCGTATTTATCAAAAATATTCTCAACGCATCCTCCAATTGAGGAGAGAGTCCTTGCTCTGAAGAAAATGAGCTAAATTATTTAGTAAAAGATAAAAGGCGCACCGTACAAGTGGCGCGCCTCTATTCTGAGATCTTACGATCTCGCTTCGCTTCGAGGCGTTTGCCTCATTTCTAGTGGGGTACTACTGAGTCGCCGATTCAAAGTTTCGTGGTGAATGGTGAAATAACTCTGAACAGCACTTTAAGCTTATAATAAATTAACATTATTTTACAATAGAAGTTCATAAAATTATACAAATTTGAAAGTGTGCCTGTTCAGAAACTCAAGGTATCGGCAGACGATAAAAAGTATATTGAATTCGAGCGTCAGTAAGGGGTAATATAAGCATATGAAAGATGAATTATCAAAAAAGAATCAAAATTCATTGGCGATATTTGAAACCTATAAAATTCGTCGACGATATGATGAAAAAACTGAAACTTGGTATTTTTCGGTGATCGATATCGTTGCAGCTTTAATAGAACAAACGGATTTCAAGAAGGCACAAAGTTATTGGACAACTCTTAAAAATCGTTTAAGAAAAGAAGGAAATCAGTCTGTCACAAAATGTGACAGACTGAAGTTACTATCTACTGATGGGAAATTTTACAAAACAGACGTGGCAGACGCGGAAACAATCCTCCGTCTAATCCAATCTGTACCATCTAAAAAAGCCGAGCCTATTAAATTGTGGCTTGCAAAAGTGGAAATCTGACTATGGAAAATAATATTTCAAAAAAAGAAGTAGGAGTTAGAATCGAGAAATTGCGGAAGGTTATCGACGAAACGCGCTATAAATATCATGTTTTAAATGATCCGACTGTTACTGATGCCGATTATGACTCATTAATGAAAGAGCTTGTAGAACTGGAGCAAAAATATCCGGAGTTTTATGATGTAAATTCTCCATCACAGAAAATTGGGGGGGAACCGCTCAAAAAATTTAAAACAGTGCCGCATAAGCACCCAATGCTTTCTCTGAATGATGCCTTTGACGAGATTGAGCTCAAAAGTTGGTACGACCGTGCCGCTAGGCTTGTTGAAGAAAAGGCGATTAATAAATCAGGTTTTTATTGTGAGTTAAAAATGGACGGACTGGCAGTTAGCTTGATGTATGAAAAAGGTGAACTGGCTTATGCTTTAACTAGGGGCGACGGCAGAGTGGGTGAGGACGTCACTTCAAATATCAAGACTATCAAAAGCATTCCCTTAAAACTGAGGAATAAGTCTAAATATTTCAACCTGGTAAAGCATAAAAGGGTAGAAATTCGGGGTGAAGTTTACATGCCAACCTCATCCTTCGAGGCATTGAATAAGGAGAGGGTGAAAAAAGGCGAGCCGTTATTCGCAAACCCAAGAAACGCTGCTGCCGGGTCATTGCGCCAGCTTGATCCAAAAATATCCGCTTTGCGCAATCTAAACTTTATGGGGTTTGCACTGATTGAAATGGACACAGAAACACATGAAGAAGAGCACAAAATAATTTCTGATTTAGGCCTTCCAAGTAATGGCAACAATAAATTTTGCCATACCATAAATGAGATAACAAAACTTTGGCATGAATGGGAGAAAAAAAGGCCCAAACTTCCTTATCAAATTGACGGTATGGTTATAAATATTAATGATGAAAAATTATTTGAAAAACTGGGTATTGTTGGCAAGGCTCCAAGAGGAGCGATCGCATTCAAATGGCCGGCAGAAGAGGTAACGACAAAAGTTTTAGATATTATTGTCCAAATTGGACGAACAGGGACCCTTACTCCGGTGGCGAATTTCGATCCAGTTGTGGTGGCTGGCTCGACTGTTTCGAGAGCAACCCTTCATAACCAAGATGAAATTGATAAAAAAGACATTCGAGTCGGGGATACTGTAGTCATTCGCAAAGCTGGGGACGTAATTCCTGAAGTGGTCAAATCGATCAAAGATTTGCGAACAGGAAAAGAGAAAAAATTTGTTATGCCAAAGAAATGCCCGATTTGTGGTGGTGAAGTTGAACGTAAAATGGGTGAAGCAGCTTATCGCTGTCTAAACAAAAAATGTTACGCAATCAAATTTAAAGAGTTGACTCATTTTGTTTCGAAAAAAGCTTTTGATATAGATGGGTTGGGTCCCAAGATATTAGAAAAATTAATGACCGAAGGTCTGATTAAAGATGCTTCAGATATATTCACCCTAAAGATCGGTGATCTAGAACCACTGGAGAGATTCGCGGAAAAATCTGCCCAGAATGCGATTGATTCGATTGAACAATCAAAGAGCATTACTTTGGCCCGATTTATTTATGCTTTAGGCATTAGAAATGTTGGCGAGCAAACGGCTATTGATTTGGCGGAGAAATATCACACAATAGAGAACTTAATGGCTGCGACTTCCGAAGATCTTAATTCCATATATGATGTAGGGCCGGTAGTGGCAAAGAGCATTTATGAATATTTCAAGGACGAAAAAAATATCCATTTTGTCAAAAATATGTTGAAAAATGGTGTTAATATTCAAGGGGTTGAAAAGAAAGAAATTAAAGCTGAAATTGCAGATAAAACTTTTGTTTTCACTGGAGGACTGGATTTAATGACGAGAGATGATGCCAAAGCGCTGGTTCGAAAATACGGAGGCAGTATTTCGGAATCAGTTAGTACTAAAATTGATTACGTGGTTGCTGGCGAGAGTACTGGTTCAAAATATGAAAAGGCAAGAAAGATCGGCGTTAAAATTATAAGCGAAAAAGAATTTTTGGAATTAATTAAGTCCTAAATTTGTATATTTCTCCCCTCCCGCCCTTTTTGCAAAAGAGCTGGATGGGTCGAAATGACGACTATTTTAAGATTATTTTTAAAATGTACCCCTGTCAGATTTAGTCAGTTGAACTCAAATTACTTTAGTGCTAATATTTTATTATGGCAAAGCTAGATATTTCGCAGATAGAACACATCGCAAAACTTTCCAGACTAGAGCTAAGTGATGAAGAAAAGAAGCTGTATTCGCAGCAGCTTTCTTCTGTGCTGGACTATGTTGAACAACTTTCCGAAGTTGATACAAGTGATGTGGAACCGACGGCAAATATTACCGGTCTTAAAAACGTTCTGAGAGAAGACGGAGTAGAAGAGAGCGGTATTTCACATGAGGATATCAAGATAAACGCTCCAGAGTTCGAGAATGGAAGTTTTATAGTACCAAGCGTTTTCTGACAAAAACGCATTTACCATTTACAATTTTTCAATTTTCATTTATTTGTCATTTAGCCATTTCGAAATATTAGAAATAGTAAATGAAAAAATAAATGATCAATAGTCAATGTGAAATGAAAAATAATCTATATTCCCTAACAATCAAAAAAGCTAGTGATAAACTTGCCAGTGGCGAGATTACTTCTGTTGAACTAACCGAGGCGGTTTTTGAGAGAATTGACCATGTTGAATCTAAGGTTGGTGCATACATTACCTTGTGCAAAGAAAAAGCTTTGGAAATGGCCCGGGAAAGCGATAAGCAATATGCGATAAGCCATAAGCGGCGAAGCAAGATTGACGGTATCCCGATCGCAGTAAAAGATTTGTTTTTAACTAAAGGTGTGAAAACCACTGCTGCTTCAAATATTTTAAACGATTTTATCCCTATCCATGAATCAACTTCAACAAAAAATCTCTGGAAAGCGGGAGCAGTTTTAATTGGCAAAACTAACCTTGATCAATTCGCAATGGGATCGTCAACCGAAACTTCTGCCTATAAAACATCAAAAGAATTTGATTCTACTACCAGAAACCCTTGGGATTTAGACAGAGTTCCGGGGGGATCTTCCGGTGGTTCTGCGGCTGCTGTGGCAGCAGATGAGTGTATTGCTGCAATTGGTACGGATACTGGCGGTTCAATTCGCCAGCCAGCCAGCCTTTGCAGTATTACGGGTCTTAAACCAACTTATGGCCGCGTTTCTCGTTTTGGAGTAATGGCGATGGCTTCTTCGCTTGATCAGGTTGGTCCAATGACTAAGACAGTAGAAGATGCTGCAATATTGTTAAAATATTTATCCGGATGGGACAAATATGATTCGACAAGTTCAAAAAAAGACGTGCCGGATTATGCTGAATTAATAAATAAAGACATTAAAGGTTCGAAGATCGGTGTTCCGAAAGAATTTTTTGGAGAAGGTTTGGATTCCAAAGTAAATGAAATCATTCAAGAAGGGATCAATCAATTAAAATCTTTAGGTGTTGAAATTATCGATATTTCATTGCCAATAACAAAGTATGCTTTAGCAGTTTATTATATTTTAATGCCGGCTGAAGTTAGTTCGAATTTGGCTAGGTTTGATGGCATTAGATATGGCCACAGCAGAATTAAGAATAAAGCCATGCCTACCGGCAGGCAGGAATTAAGAATTAAGAATTTAGAGGAAGTTTATTGTAAATCGAGAGCTGAAGGTTTTGGGGCGGAAGCCAAGAGAAGGATAATGCTTGGGAGTTATGTTCTTTCGGCTGGGTATTACGATGCGTATTACAAAAAAGCGCAGAAGGTTAGGACTCTGGTAAAAAAAGAGTTTGATGAAGTGTTTTCAAAAGTTGATCTGATCGTTACTCCTGTAACGCCAACGCCTGCCTTTAAATTTGGTGAAAAAGTATCCGATCCACTGTCGATGTATTTGTCCGATATAATGACTGTGCCGGTAAATCCGGCAGGACTGCCTGCGATTTCAATTCCAGCAGGCTTTGCAGAGAGTGAAGGAAAGAAATTACCAGTTGGTTTGCAATTGATCGGGCCGATGTGGGGAGAACAGACAATATTAAATGTTGGATGTGCTTTTCAAAGTGTAACCGAACATCATTTGGCAAAGCCAAACTTATAAATTTTCCATTTGTCATTTTTCAATTTTCATTTATTTATAAATTTTCCATTTAAACAATAGACTTCTTTCAAAACCCCATTTATTAGCTTAAGTTTTAATTCGCCGGAAAGAGGGTTTTGAAAGAAGTCTAATTAATAAATCTCTAAATGAGAAATAAATGATCAATGTACAATGGTAAATGATAATTAACCTGAAAGGTTGATATGGGCAAGAGAGCAAGAATAAGAAAAGAAAAAATAATAGAGCAAAAAATTGAGCGCAAAAAAGTGCTTGAGAAAGTTTATAACGAAAAAAATCCATGGCTTAAATTTTGGCGGAGAGTTGATTTTTGGATTTATGCTATTTGCCTTTTGGCGATTGTGGCTTTCCCTTTTGCAATGAAAGGAAATATTATGACAAAGGCTGGAGATGTTGCAGTGCTTCACACATCGATGGGCGACATTGAGATCGAGTTTTATAAAGAGGACGCGCCAAAAACCGTTGCTAATTTTGAAAAGCTTTCAAAGCAAAAATTTTACGATGGTTTGATTTGGCATAGAGTAATCAAAGGATTTATGATCCAAACAGGCGATCCCAATGGCGATGGCACAGGAGACCCTGGATATAAATTTGAGGACGAGATAAACAGCCGCAAAATCGTTCCTGGCACAGTAGCAATGGCTAACTCCGGTCCGGACACAAACGGCAGCCAATTCTTCATCGTAACAGATCAGCCGCAGCCTCATTTGGACGGCAAGCATACTGTTTTTGGGCAGGTGGTAAAGGGAATGGAAATAGTAAAGCTGATAGCCGAAGCGCCAGTTGACGAGAATGATAAACCACTTAGTGAAATTACTATTAAGAGCGTAGAACTTAAGTAAAATTTTTCATTTATCATTTTTCAATTTTCATTTATTTAATAATTTATCATTTAATCAATTGGTAAATGTTAAAATGGAAAATGAATGATCAATGGTAAATGGGAAATGATAAATACAAGATGTCTTATCAAAAATATCCAAAGAAACAAAATAAAACTTTTCTTGAAATAGCCCTTGTTGGAATACTTAAGGCTTTGTGGTTTTTAATTAAACTTCCTTTTGTGGGAAAGGTTGGCAAGAAAGGCATTTCAGTTGCAGAGCGTAATCAGATTATTGGTAAGCGTCATGAGATTGAAAGCCTGTTAAATAGCAACAGCGAAATTGAATTAAAGCATGCTGTTTTGGAGGCGGATAAGCTGGTTGACCACATTTTGAAATTAAAGGGTTATGGGGGCGATACTTTTGCCGATCGTCTTAGAAATATAGAGGCATCGATGGACAATAATACATACCAAAGTTTATGGCAGGGCCATAAGGTTAGAAATAGGATAGCCCATGAGTCTGAGTCAATTGGTCGTGAAGAATTAAAAAATGCAGCTGCTAATCTGTTGAAATACATAAAACAAATCTAATATGCCAAATCTAAAAACAACAATTGGGTTAGAGATACATGTGCAATTAAAGACTAAGTCCAAGATGTTTTGCCGTTGCGACAATAACGCTGATGGTAGGAAGCCGAATACAACAGTTTGCCCGATTTGTCTTGGGATGCCAGGCAGTTTGCCTGTTACTAATAAGCAGGCGATTTTGTGGACGATTAAAACCGGTTTAGCTTTAAATTGCAAAATTCCCAAGATTGCTAAGTTCGATCGAAAACATTATTTTTACCCTGATTTACCGAAGGGCTACCAAATAAGCCAGTATGACGAGCCTTTTTGCGTCGGGGGATATTTGGAAGTACCTGCCTCGCCGGCAGGCGGGGATGGAGAAAAAGTGCGATTCAATAGAATTCATTTGGAAGAGGATGCCGGCAAATTGATCCATTCAGATGGGAAAAGTTTGGTTGATTTAAATCGTGCCGGCACACCTCTAATGGAAATCGTAACCGAACCGGATATTACTTCGCCAAAGCAGGCAGGCGATTTTTTGCGGCACTTGCAGAAAATTGTTCGAGATGTTGTGCAAGTTTCCGACGCAAATATGGAGAAGGGACATTTGCGCTGCGACGCGAATATTTCAATTACTGACGGCGAACAAATGTCGGAAATTGTGGAGCTTAAAAACATAAACTCATTCCGTTTTGTCGAAAAAGCTCTTTTGATCGAGGAAGAAAGATTAAAGGCTGAATATCCTAATTGGCCGGAGAAAAAAGGCAAAGTAACGAGAGGGTATGACAGCAAAAAAAATACTACTTATGCTCAGAGAACAAAAGAGGAAGCTGCTGACTATCGATATTTTCCCGAGCCGGATTTACCTCCAATAGATTCGACAGAATTTGATTTGGAAACTTTGAGGTCGGAAATCGGGAAAAACCACACAGAAAGGCTTGACGAATATTTATTATTAGCGATTGCTGAAAGTGATGCAAGCGTCTTAATATTGGATGCGGTTAAGGACAAGATATTTTCGGCGATTCTTGAAGATGTCAGTAAAGGCAATGAACCTTTGTTGGCCAGAACCATAGTCCATAATTATTTTGGATTTGATTTTGAGGAATCTGACTTTGGGAGAACAAAAGAATATGGAAAGGCGGTAGATGAGCTGGCAAAAAACAATATCTCAAAATCAATGTTTCAGAACATTGTAGGCCATATCCACAATGAAGGCATATCTTTTGATAAAGCTTTCAGCAATTTCTCAGGTGAGAGTGGGAAAATTGATTTAGACAGTATAGTTTCAGAAATTATCTCTAAAAACCCCAATGAAGCGCTTGCTTATAAGAACGGCAAAAAACAACTATTTGGATTCTTTATGGGACAAGTGATGAAAGAAACCGGCGGGAAAATTGACCATGGAGTTGCAAGCAAAACTCTGCATAATAAACTTGAC
>CAYIJI010000020.1:0-1945 GCA_964363695.1 uncultured Candidatus Saccharibacteria bacterium | reverse complement strand
TGATAAAAATTAATATTTAGGAGGGGAAATGATAACAGATATTCTCATTCAAGTTTTGTTGGTAGTCGCTATTTTTGCCCTTGCCCTTCTCTCGGTAGTTCTCTGGAAAATCAATGTAGTACTGGATGACGTAAAAGAAACCAGCAAGATCGCGAAAAAAAGAGTGAAGCAGATTGATGTATCGCTTGATGGATTAGAAAAAACTATTGATAGCGCATCCAGTATTATTAAGGGTTTTGTTTCTTCGTTGGAAACAGGACAAAAAGTAAAAGAAAAAATAAAAAGTTTTTGGGATTAAGAAAGGATAATATGGCAGACAAAAAAGATGATTCAAATGCTAAGTTCGTGGTTGGGGCAGCTCTCGGTGCTTTAGCGGGCGCTGTTGCAGGGCTGCTTTTTGCTCCCCGGAGCGGCAAGGAAACCAGAAACTTGGTGAAGGAAAAAGCCAAGGAATACAAAAAGGAAGGGTCGGATTTTGTGGCGGAAAAAACAGAATCGGCTAAAGATGCGATCAAAGACACAATTAAAAAAATCAAAAATTAAATAGGCGAGGTGGTTATGCAAAAAATCGAATATGAAGATTTAGAAGAAGAAGATAATCTAAAAAAGAGAAAGAATAGATCAAAGAAGAACCGCTGGTCTTTATTCATCGCAATAGTTGTTATTGCTTTTATCGTGGGAGTCATCGGAGGCATCGGAGGCATTTTGGCGCTTTCTGCAAATGAAGGGAGCTTAGCTAAAAAACTGGGAATAAATTTTTCTGAACTTTCTATTCCAACGATAAAGACAGAGAGACTTATTTTGGAGGAATCCAATGCAGTGGTTGACGCTTCAGCCAAGGTTTCTTCTGCGGTAGTTTCAATTCAGCAGAAGAAAACGGTTCAAGACCAATTCGGCCAAATATATGAAACTGGCGGAGCAGGTACTGGATTTATTATTACAAATGACGGTTTAATTCTCACTAATAAACATGTCGTAACTGATGCGAATGCGAAATACACAATAATTACCGACGATGGAAAATCATACGATGGTATAGTAAAGTCCGTTGATCCTTTTCAGGACATTGCGGTTATTAAGATAGATGCTAAAAACTTGCCGGTAGTCGAGCTAGGGGATTCAGACCAATTAAGGGTTGGACAATGGGTGGTTGCAGTCGGCAATGCTTTGGGAAGATTTGAAAATACAGTCACCGTCGGGGTAATTTCTGCCAGAAACCGAACAATAGAGGCGACCGATGACCAAGGAAACAATGCTGAATCGTTGGATAATATTCTCCAGACCGATGCAGCAATCAATCCAGGTAATTCAGGCGGTCCGCTCGTTAATCTGAAAGGCCAAGTAGTCGGAATAAATACAGCGGTAGCTGCAGGCGCACAGGGAATAGGGTTTGCCATTCCTATAAATGAAGCCAAATCAGCAATCGAAAGTATCAAGAAAACAGGGAGAATAGTTCGGCCTTACTTAGGGGTTAGATACTTGCATCTAACTAAAGAAATCTCAGCAGTTAATAAATTTCCTGTTGATTATGGCGCTTTGGTTATTAAGGGTAACGGAGTAGGTCAAGTCGCAGTCGTTCCAGGGTCTCCGGCAGACAAGGTTGGGATAGTAGAAAATGATATAATTTTGGAAGTAAACGGCGAGAAGATCGATCAGAATCACAGCCTAATAAAACTTCTTCAACAATATGAAGTGGGAAATACAATTGAACTAAAAGTTCTGACTAAAGGCGAAGAAAAAACAATGAAGGTTAAGTTGGAAGAGGGTAAATAATAAAAAAGCATTTAAGCAAGCAAGCGTATAAGCGAGTAAGCATATTATAAAAGATAACCGAGTCAATTTTGCTCGGTTATCTTTTATGTTTAGATATCAATTTTTATATATCGGTCTAATCCTGCTAAATCTTTAAAGAGTTCGATTTTTGCATTCGGGTAAATGGTTTTCG
>CAYIJI010000019.1:17170-18608 GCA_964363695.1 uncultured Candidatus Saccharibacteria bacterium | reverse complement strand
TAACCTCAAGATCCATCCTCGATCTTCTATTGTCTACCGTCAATTAAAAGTTGTTGGTTTAGTTAAAGACTAAAAAGGCTTTTTCTCCGTTCAGAATGTTATTTGGGTTCCAGTTGTGTATTGCGTTTAAGAGATCGTCAAATTTGTACTTAAATCCCTCACCCTTTTTTGTGCCCGGATCGTTGGTTATAAAGTAATCGCTGTTATACCCTTTTATTACTAGCATATGATAATTTGGCCCGCCGTTACGGAAATTTGGATTCGGCAGAATTTTGCCGGCTGCTGGTATAATTACCGGTTTTCCATTTGCTATTTCTTTTTTGATGTCTTCTTTGGTTACATTCTTTTTTATTCTTCCATTCTTCAAACCAAAATATGAGTTTGCTATTGTAACTAATTGTTCGAGAGTGATACTAGGGCCATAGCCATTTTTAGTTTCATAATCAACCAAATCCAGAATTTCTTTTTCACCAAGGTCTTGATTTTTAATCTCTGTTTTATCTAGATAGTGGCGTATCATTAAAATACTTGCTTCTTCACAAGCATCTTCATGCAGGGGGTCCCAGTTTGCAGATGGTGCTTGAACTAAAAAAGGCATCTCAATAAGTGCAGAATCTGACAATTTTTGTTTTATCGAATCTTTCTTCTCTGGGGGTGCAGTATTATTAGTTTTTTGTGGTTCAGAAAAGACAACTGCGCTTTTCTTTTGGTCATTTTTATTCTGAATTTTATTTCTCTGATGATAGGTTAATAGCGCTGCGGAAGCGAGTATAATTATTGAACCCAATATTATTAGCAATTTTTTCATATGTCTTCCCAGACTGTAAGCTTGAGATCTGGGATCCAGTTATATAAAATTAGCATCACAATTTCTGGATTCCCGCCTTCGCGGGAATGACAGCAAACGTGGTCATTTAATATTTAGAGGGAAAGACACTTTTTTAGCGGTGATTAATCGCAAGTATTCGTCTGTGCTTTCAATCAGCTGGGGAGATTTGGCTAAAGTGTAGTTACTTGTCGTAATTGGCAGTTGAGTTTTTGAGAAAATACGCAAAGATCTAGCCCTGAGTAGAGAACTTGCCAGCTTATTCTCCGTTTTTTTAGAAAATAAGCTGCTAAATTTAGACAAGATTGAATCTTGTGGATTTGTGCTCGTCATAATAACATCCAAAAAGTCGTCTCCTATTTTTTTAACAGAAGGGTTGTAATTTGAAATAATAAGGCTCGTTGCTGTAGTTTGGACTATGAAATCTTTAAACTCAAGGGTAATTTCAATAGGGGTTCTAATTTGCAGCTCTGCGTAGGTTAGGAAATGCTTCTGCGTGGCAGTTTTCCCAAGCCTGATTTCACTTAACTTTCTAAATCTAAGCATATCAGAGGCATCTTTCCAATTATCCGCTCCGATTAGTTGGCATAAGGCAGGCGAGGCGTTTATGGG
>CAYIJI010000019.1:14560-17160 GCA_964363695.1 uncultured Candidatus Saccharibacteria bacterium | reverse complement strand
GGAATAAATCCCATCGCTTCCTTTTTCCCTACCAGTTTTCCTGCCACCGTATTGGCTAACTCATCCCCGCCAACCGCTACTATAGTGGTGTATTGTTTGCTCAAGCCAAGATCGACCAGCTCTTCAACGCTTTGAGCCGGAGTGGGGTATGTGAATTCACCTGAAATGCCAAGACCGCCAAGATAGTTTTTGAGATTCTCAACTTGAGAACTTTTGGCAAATTTTTTGATATCAAATATGTAATAGTACATATTGTCGTCAAGTTCACAGTTCACAGTTCACAGTTCAAAGTCTTAATAAATAAAAGACTGACAACTGATTTACAGAGAACTGACAACTAATAATTATTTTTTACTAAAAAACCCAAATTTATCTTCGTTTTTTTCTTCTGCTTTAAGTTCTTCTTTTTTAGCATCTTCCGATTTTACTTCTACTTTTTTTTCTTCAGGAGCTCCAGTGGCAGGCATGATGCTTTTTCCTATAAATTTAGCTCCCTGTTTGATAATTAAACTTTTTGCGTTAATATCACCAAATATCTTTCCAGTCGGATTAACCTCAAGCCGTTCGGTTGCTTCAACTAAACCTTTAACCTCACCCGAGATTTCTATTGTTTTAGCTATAACAGGACCATTTATTTTTGCGGTTTCGCCGATATTTATATTTTCATCGCTTCTTACTTCCCCATCAATCGTGCCGTTGATTTGAATTGACCCTTTGTTTTTTAAATTTCCTTTCAGTACAACATTAATCCCAATGATAGTGTCAACATTGTTCTCCATAGTTTCTCCTTGTCCTTATTAAATTACTTGATTCGATTATATACGAAGAAATGGGTTGTTGCAATAAATCTCGTCTTTCGGATGTGTTGATAAAATTTTGCCGAAATGGTATACTTTCTTAAGTTTTTCTTAAGTTAACTATTTTTCATACTATTTATGAATTCAATCAAAATAACGGGCGCAAGAGAGCATAATCTTAAAAATATTTCGCTTGAAATACCAAGAGATAAATTAGTCGTAATTACAGGGCTTTCAGGATCAGGTAAATCCTCTTTGGCGTTTGATACTATCTACGCAGAGGGACAGAGAAGATATGTGGAATCATTGTCTTCTTACGCCCGTCAATTCTTGGGGGTTATGGAGAAACCGGATGTCGATCACATTGAAGGTCTTTCCCCTGCAATTTCTATTGATCAAAAGTCAGCCTCAAGGAATCCAAGGTCTACTGTTGGTACGGTGACAGAAATATATGATTATTTGAGGCTGCTTTTTGCGAGAGCGGGAATAATGCATTGTACTAAATGCGGAAAGTCGGTTACTCGTCAAACGGTTGGACAAATAGTTGAGCAAATAATAAAAGATACAAAGGCAACAAGACGAATCGCAATTTTATCTCCATTAGTTAGCGATAAGCGGGGAGAACACAAAGACGTTTTTGCCCGAATATTAAAAGCCGGCTATTCCAGGGTGAGGCTTGACGGCACTATTATGGATCTTGAAGAAGCGCAGGCGAAAGATTTAAACAAACAAAAAATGCACTCAATCGAAGTTGTGATCGACCGTTTGATTTTAGAGCCTAATGCGATTGATGAATCAAATAAGAAGCGGCTCTATGAATCGGTCGAAAAGGGGCTAGATTTATCCAAAGGCAAAATACTTGTGTATGACTTTGAGGCCAAGAAAGACGTTAGTTACTCCGAATTATTTGCTTGTCCGAAGTGCGGAATTTCTATGCCGGAGGTTTCTCCTCGATCTTTTTCGTTCAATTCTCCACACGGCGCTTGTCCTTTCTGCCAAGGATTGGGTATTAAGCAGGAGATTGATCCTTTTTTAATTTTGCCCAATACAAAATTGACAATCAATGAAGGAGCAATCAGGCCTTGGGTTAGAAGTGCCGCTAATTCCACCTGGTATTTTTCAATCTTAGAAGCGGCAGCGAAGAAATATAACATTGATTTAGATAAACCCATCTCCAAACTTTCAAAAGATGATTTAAAAATAATTCTATATGGCAAAAAAGAAGAAACTTTTAATGTAAGAGGATACGAGGCAAAGTATGAGGGCGTAATACACAATCTTGAACGAAGATACAAAGAAACTCAGTCTGACTATATTCGAAAAGAAATCGAAAAATATATGGTAATTAAAAAGTGCCCGGTTTGCGGAGGGAAAAGATTAAGAAGAGAGGTTCTGGGTATTCTCATAAATAAAAAAAACATTGCCGAAGTATCGGAAATGACGATAGAAAGCGTGTTAGACTTCTTTAAGTCGCTTCCCCGTGCTCTTAACAGTGAGCAAATGCAAATTGCAAGGCAGATTATTAAGGAAATTGAGCAAAGGCTTGAGTTCTTAATGAATGTAGGCTTGTCTTATTTAACAATAGACCGAAATTCGGCCACATTGGCCGGAGGAGAAGCTCAGAGAATTCGCTTAGCAACACAGATAGGTTCGGGGCTGATGGGTGTCTTGTATATTTTAGACGAACCATCCATCGGCCTCCATCAAAGAGATAACTCTAAACTCTTAAAAACGCTTAAGCATCTTCGTGATTTGGGAAATACAGTTATTGTTGTAGAGCATGACCCCCAAACAATGCTGTCA
>CAYIJI010000019.1:0-14550 GCA_964363695.1 uncultured Candidatus Saccharibacteria bacterium | reverse complement strand
TGATGAAGAAACAATGATGGATGCCGATTGGCTTATCGACATCGGGCCTGGCGCCGGAGAGCATGGCGGCAAGGTTATTGCACAAGGTACGCCAAGAGAAGTGATGGAAAATAAAGAATCTATTACAGGACAGTACTTGTCCGGAGCGAAAAAAGTTGCTGTGCCAAAAATAAGGCATCAGGGTATTGGTAAATGCATTACAATTTCGGGAGCGAAAGAGAACAATTTAAAGGACATTACAGTTAAAATTCCTTTAAACACTTTAACTTGTGTCACGGGCGTTTCGGGATCAGGCAAGTCAACTTTGGTTAATGATATTTTAGCGAAGTCGCTTGCAAAAAGATTTTACCGCGCAAAAGACGAGCCCGGAGAACACGAGGGAATAGATGGCGTAGAAGAGATCGATAAAGTTATTAATATCGACCAATCTCCGATCGGAAAATCGCCTCGGTCTAACCCTGCCACTTATACCGGTGTATTTACTTTAATCCGAGAATTATTTGCTTCTACCGCAGAAGCTAAGATGCGAGGCTATAAGGCGGGAAGATTTTCATTCAATGTTAAAGGCGGTCGCTGCGAAAAATGCAAGGGCGACGGTTTTATTAGGATAGAAATGCATTTTTTACCGGACGTATATATTACTTGCGAGGAGTGTAAAAGCAGGCGGTACAACAAAGAAGCTCTTGAAATTCAATATAAAGGAAAAAGCATTGCGGATGTTTTAGATATGACTGTTGAAGAAGCTGCCTCGTTTTTTAAAAACATTCCGGCGATTCACAACAAGCTCTGGGTTTTGTTTGATGTGGGTCTTGGATATATTAAATTAGGCCAACTGGCCACAACTTTATCAGGAGGAGAAGCCCAGAGAGTAAAATTGGCGACCGAACTGGCTCATAGAGGGACAGGTAAAACACTATATATTCTAGATGAACCCACTACCGGATTGCATTTTGATGATGTTAAGAGACTTCTGGTAGTATTAAATGCTCTAGTTGAAAAGGGTAATACTGTTTTAGTGATTGAACATAATTTAGATGTAATAAAATCTGCCGATTACATAATTGATCTCGGTCCAGAAGGCGGCAATAAAGGCGGGGAAATAGTTGCTACTGGAACACCTGAAGAAGTAGCAAAGATAAAAGCATCTTATACTGGCCAGTATTTAGAAAAGTTGCTTAATTAAAATAAAGAGCAATATAAAAAATCTCGTAAGAATAGCAACGGCTGTTTAAATATCTACGAGATTTTTTATATGAAAATTCATTATTACAGTTATTTGTACTTGCCTCAAAACAATATTCTGTAGTACTATAAATACATAAACACTCAATTCTTTTGGAGGGATAAGTGGTTAGTTTTTTTAGCAACATTCCGAAACGCAAAGCTGTTACTTTTGTGTTGTTTTTTGTTCTATTTTTATCATCCGGCATTTTCTTGGCTAGAAACTTTTTTAAAGCTGATTCGTCCGGTGTCTTCACTATCTCCGGTAAAATATTTGCCCAAGACACAAAAGCGGCACTTTCTGATGTCAATATTGTTCTTTCTTCGACTGATCCAGTTCCGCCCGTTACAACAAAATCTAATCCTGATGGTTCATACTCCATTTCTACTCCTCACCCAACATTTACTAACATCTCTTTCACAAAAGATGGTTATTGGGATATGACAGGCAGTGTTGTTAACTCGGGCGGCTTAACAAATATTAATTTAAACATGGATATGAAAACAGGTTTTGGCAAGGAAAATATTGAAATCGCAACTGTTAAAAAGGGCGGGATAAGCGATAAAGTCCGATTCGGCTTATCCATTGATCCTTTTGACGATTCGCCAAGTAGCCTAAAAACTATTGTGCCCGACGGCAATACCTATAAAGAATCCTCTGCTATGTCAATGATGGGCTACGATCCTTCGAAGGACAATTTTACATCCCAAACAACATATCCAACCCAGACCACAACTATCGGAAAATTACCTTTTACTCCATCATCAGAGAGTAATGCCGCTTACTCGCCCGATACTGACAAATATTATTTATTTGGTGGCCCTAATCCTGGTGATAATCATATCTATGAGTATGATCGCAATTTCCCCAATAATCTTAATCAGATTACCGACCTCCCGTTTGCTGGCCCCAGTCTGGCGTCAATCTATGTGCCGGAAATTAAAGCGATCCTTATTTTCCCTCGCGTGGGTTACATTTCTGCTTATCAACCCCAGACAAACAAATTGATTCGAATTAGTCAGTTTGTTGATCTCAATGCCACCCGTCTTAATGTTTTTCGCGGTCAAGACACTCTTTATTTATTGAAAGAAAATGATCTTTCTGCTCGTCCCACAACACAGTCAGAACTTAATTCTTTGGCAATTTCTGACCTTAAAGTTAATTTTGATTCACCTTGCGATGCCAATTCTTGCCAAGCTAATCTTCAAGATACCGGCATTAAAATACCACGAGTTGGCACCATTCCTTACTACAAAGCTGACGGGTTTATCTATTTTCTTGGGGGTAATGAAAATGGCGTAATTCAAGATACAATTATTCAAGTTGATCCTAAAGATTCAACAAAATCAACTGTTTTAGATCAAAATCACAAGATGACCACGCCGCTGGCTTACGCCGCTTATCAAAGAGACGAGAGCGGTAAAAGGATGTATCTTTTTGGCGGCATCACCGATGCCAATAATACCCCTTACAAAAAAACTCTCACTTTCTTTGCCGACTCTTCCGGTCTGCCTCGAGCTGGTGAAGAAGATTTTAAACCCACTTTTACCGGTCCGATAATCAATACTCCTTTTGTCCATGATAATTCTAATCGTACAATTATTTTTAATCAAAATGTCCAAAAAATCTCTGGCTCACTTACCCTTTTTGCTGGCGAGACTATTGAAGTCGGCGCCAGTAAAGATGCGGCCATTCTTTTTCGCGGCAAGGCTAAAACCGACGGTTTCTCTTTTACCAACAAAACTATTCAAGAGAGTAACTGGCAAAACTACGGCCCGACCTATTTTGCCAATCCTTACGCGGAAGCGATCCCTCTTGCTAGCATTCAACTAAAATACCAAGATAAAATCTACAATCTAAAGGAGGCAGTAGATAACAAGCTTATTGCTCCAAATGTTCATATTTCGAGTTATCCAGCTCAAAAAATACTTGATTTGTCTAACCTTGATCAGAAGGTTATGTTCGGTGATTATTTCGCTTTTTGGGCGATGAAAAATAATTTACAAGTAGGATTTAGTCTATCTTCAGTCAAAGGAACTGTCGCTGACATAAACAATAATCCCATTTCCGGTGTTACTATTAACGCACTCACAATTTTTGGAGAACCGATTGATTTACAAACCGATGCTTCGGGCAATTTTCAAATTGACAAAATAGATCCAGTGAGTAGCATGTCAATTGTAAAGCCCGGATACAATGATAAAACTCTAATTATTACCAATCCAGTCAATATCGCAGATCTAAGCTTCGGCCTAACGTTAAATCCTGGCGATACTAGCGAATTTGTCCAACTTATCGCTTTAAAAAAAGATCAAAAGACCAATTTTGGCGTTTCAATTAATCCTAAAGATGATCAATCGGTAAAAATAATTACTCAAAATAACCAAACATATAATACTTCTGTTTTATCCGACAATATCCAGGCTTACGACTATGATACTCTAACAATGACCGATCTTCCTCAAAATGAACAACTCCAATCGGGGCAAATTTATTCAATCACTCCTTCGAAAGACTTTATGCTGCAAATAAGTGGAGAGTCTGAAGGGGAGTTAAGTTCTATGGATTTATTCAGTGCCGCTAACCCATATTTAATAACATCAAACTCTATTAATCCCATTCCCTTAGATCAATATCAAGTAAATTATCAAGATAGTTTTTACAATCTAAAGGAAGCAGCTGCGAAAAACATTATCAATCCCAGTATAGGGATTGATAGCACATTAATAAATTTGTCAGCCATTGATACTAACGCTCTCAGCGAATACTCAGTTTTTCCGGGGAATATTCTCGAGTTAACAACCAACCAAAATATCACTTTAAATGAAGAACCCGAATATGACCCTGATTATGCTAATGGCTATATGGCTATTCCCAATATATCCACCGGTTTGCAATCAGCGGGCGTAGGAGAGGAGGAAATTTATAACATTCTTAAGCAGATGATGGCTTGCACTCCCAGTTATTTTGAGAGGAATACCAATCAAGAGCAAAGAGATAGCTGCTTAAATTCTCTCCAGTTTTCCGATGAAAATGATAATCCTGTAACCGTTAATGCGCCTGTTAAAGGTAATTTGTTCATAAGCACAGCCAAAGCTGCTGTTTCTGGGGACATAAAGAGAGATGTAATTAAAAAAGCGACGCTGCCACAGCTTGAAGCGTTGCGGGATACACAAATTTTCGTTGACAGAGTAAATTTTATGCGCAAAAATTATGGTAAATCGCGTATTAAAATTGCCAAATGGGATTGGCCAAAATATTTCTTCGAAACTAATTCAGAAGAAAACCGTTATAAATTTGAGCGAGACGATCAGAAGTCAGAGGTTTATTGGAAATATATTCCAAAAAATCCCATGTTTCGCAAAAAATATTGGAATAACGAAAAATTAGATTCTCTCTATATGTGGTATTGGCCGGATCTGTCAGAAAATCGTTACAAATCAGATTTTACACCAGAAGAACGAAAAAGATTAATGACCTATTGGAACGCTGGCCTTAGTAAAGTCGTCAACAAACTGCCAAACTTACCAAACCCGGGGGACATTGGCATCACCGGTCCATCACCATGGGACGACGTATTTTTCTTAATGCCTTTTTCTAAATACTTCGCAGGCGCGGCTAAGTCTTGCGGTTTAGAATTAGGAAAAATGTTTTGCTCGATGGAAACAAAACCTATCGCTGAAGTTGCAGGTCGAACAATCGGTAAAAATGTTGTCCGCACTGGTGGAAATCTCACAAAATCAGTTAGTAAAAAAGTTGTAGTCAGAAAAATTATGACGCCAAAACTAACCCATGAATTCAACATCCCGGGTCAAGGGATAGCGACCTTCGGTCAAGAATTGAACTTCGACACTCTAGTAAATGCAAAAGGCACCACCTTTCTTTCGAGGAAACATTTGAACGGAATGATAGATGATTTAGTCGATGTGGGACAGCGGTACACCGAACACCCATTTTTTCAAGAAGAAATTGCTGATATTGGAGTAAATAATGCCAAATATCGTCTTTACCATGACTTAACAGGAGCACGAATTATATCTCCCTTGGAATCAATAAAAAAACATAAGTTTCGCGTATTTAAAAATAAAGTGGCTGGTCGAGCTCGTCTTCCCCATATTGAACTTGATCAGCTTGTAGCTTGGCGGTCACATGGAGAATACAAAACAACAGCGCTTCATGAACTAATGCACAATCAAGTTAAAAACAGCTACCAATATGCGGATGAATATTTTATCTTAGACAGTCCAACGACAGGTTGGGTTCCTATTGAAGAAGGACTGACAGATTACTTAAGCAGAACTGCAGTAAACGACTTGTACGGAGTGCCGCTAAAAGGTTGGTCTTATCCTGAAGAAGTATCGCTTATTGCTAAACCAATGAAGCAAGCTTTGATGAGAATTAACGGTTATAGTGAAAAGGAAGCGGAACAAGTCTTAGCCCGAATTCTATTTAAAGATGGAATTGAGGATGGAATTAATAAAGCCTTTGATCAAGCGGCTCGCCGCACCAGATATGATGGCAGAATGATCTTGGGCAAAAATGAGCATTTTCATGATATTATATATAATATCCTTAAGAAAGGGCAGTTAACTGACAATAATGGATATGGCAAAATTATGAATATACTCGACAGCTTAAAATAGTTTGGAGCTATAAATGGAGCCTAATGGTGAATTATCAAAATATAATCCCGAGAATATAAAGGCTAGCGAAATAATTAGCAAGTGGACTTTTGGCATTGAATCCCAGCGGCCAATTGCCGAACAAATCTATCAAGTTTTTGAAGATGATGCTTGCGATCAATTAAATAACTTTTTTATTAATAGATATAAAACCGCTAGCGATGAAGAACGAAATAATATTATTGTTGCCTTGGGTAATTTGGGCGCCCGAAATTTACCGGTTGAAATAGGCAATATGGATCTCTTGTTTGATTTAGCCGAAGATCCTGATGCAAACAACACTTTGATTCTTCGCGAAATTAGAAATAAAATAATGAGACTTTCTTTAAGACTCTCGGAAGCAGAAGAAGATGAAAAGAAGCAATTAATTGCTCCGATTGAGAAAGCAGGTAAAAATCTGTTGAGTATTATTCAAACATCAACGGACGAAAATATTAAAAAAGAAGCCACCATTGGTATTTACCAGTGTGCTTTAAACCAAGAAACAAGAGAAACGATGATACAAACATTAAAAGGTGAATTAACTAATGCTAGTGAAAATTACGTTGATGTTATTACCGGCGAGCTTGTCAGTATTATGGATCCTGGTTCTGAACTAATTGTTCAATTATTCAAGAATCAAGTTGATAAATTCGATTACGAGAATAATGATCAAAATAATCGTTTAATTATTATGTTGGGACATGGTGGTAATGCCGATTTTATGCCATTCTTAGAAGAAATTAGAAATCACCCTAAGTTTTCCGAATATTCAACTCAAAAAAATATAAATTGGGCAATAGAACAATTAAAAAGTAGGAAAAAAGATGCTTAGAAAAAGTCTGACATTAATTTCAATTTTATCTTTTTTAGTCAATCTTATTATTCTACCAGAAATAGCTTATGGTAATGATTTTTTGAACTACACAATTCCGGCACCTTTAGTGCAAGCTGACCTTATTGGGGAAGACAATGATACTTTTTCTGTCCGCGTGTCATGGATTTTACCGGAAGACTTAGAAGCAGACGCTTATGGTTTTGTTGTTGAAAAAGAAGGACCAAACGGGAGAAAAGTGGCTGCTATATATTATCCATCTTCACAAGGTTTTTATGATACCACTGATAACGGTTACTACCAAGATGAGGCTGTAGTTCCTAGGGACACCTATACTTACTATGTTAAAGCCTACGACAGGAGCGGAAAGGAATCGGACTATAGCCAGACAACAATAATAATACCCGATAGTACATTACCGCCTCTTGCCATTCAAAATGTCCAAGTGACCCCGCAAGGCGATCAAAGCCTCACGATTCAATACGACATCACCCAATCCGCTTACAATTATCTAATCTTCAATGGGACAAAATACGGTGATGGTGCTACAGCCGGCACTCATAGCAGTATTACTGTTCCGGCAACCGGTCTTACCCCGGAAACAGAATATTCCTATTCAATTAAGGCTTATCCGAATAAAGATAATGAAAATGGTGCTGTAACCTCCGATGGTAAATATGTCTGGAATCCTTGTGGGCTAGGAATGATTACTTCAAATCAAAATATTGTTTATCTAAAAGTTCCTTTAATTTACGAAATGACCTTTAATGGTCAAGCTTATACATCAACCACTAAACCTCCGAGCAGTTCACCTTCTTATGGCTATTATGTTTCTATTGATAATCTCACTCCTGCTGCTTCGTATGACTATACGGTTAAAACTTGTGGCGGTATGAGACAGGCGGTAACTAGTGTGTATCTTGATTTACAACAAATAGCTTCAACTACTAGTTCGGCCACAATCTCGTGGTCATCAGTTTCTATCGCCGGGGAAGCTTCATATAAACAAGTCTGCACTTTAGCCGATGATCCTCTTTGTGATTCAAAAGTATCTACGGTTCCTTTGACTAATCCTTTAACTATTGGTGGGCTTAAACCAAATAGGACTTACGAAGTAACGGTTACTGCTAAGATTGGAAAGTATAGTTTTACTGCTGGCGCAATTAATGCTCATACTAAATTATCCATTGATCTTCCGCCATCATTTTGCCCGTCAAAATATGAAGTTAAGGCTACAACCTCCTATGGCTATACCTCCTATTCCTACGTCTATACCTACGATTTTGGTGATGTCTCCAACTATAACGGAAAAATAGTAATAGGCAATTATACTTGGAATTCTAGTAGTCAAACCTATGATTTTTCTGGGACCAATATTGATTTAATATCCCCATATACATATTCTACGACACGCAATGACTTTGATAATTATTACCGCACTCATTATGTTTATATGTCAAAAAAAGATGATCCTATTGATGGCAATACGGCTCAAATTTACGACACTTGTTCTGCCTCGCCCAGTGCATTAACTGATACCCCTCCATCTTCTGCGTCATCGCCAAGTGCCAGCACTGATGTTGGCCCAGCTAATTTAGCCACTTATTATCTTCCTCAAGAAGTAAAGCAAGATGATTCAGAGGGTAGTATTGCGTACACCACTACTTTGCCGGTAACAACCGAAGTAGAATATAGTGTTAGCAGCAAGAATTACACTCAAACAATGAACATTACTGGCTCAAAAGACAAAACTACTTTTCACACCGCGAAAATTCCTAATCTCAAAGCCCGCACTTACCACTATCGGGTTGTTTCAACCGACGCTCAAGGTAAAAAATACTACAGCGAGGAAAAAACTCTAAAATATGGAAACAGATATAGCCGCTTCTTTGGTGATATGTGGGAATGGACCCGATTTGCTTTAAGTAAAAAGACTCTGAACGAAGGGTTAAGTAATTCGAAATATTTTTTAGGCAATACTTGGAACCGCACCGCTTCAACATTTCGCTAGAATGAATTAGTGAAAGTTCTATTAGGCTAGGCAGTTCTAGCACAGAACTTAAAAATCCCGGTAAGAATACAAACGGCCGTTGCTATATCTACGAGATTTTTTTATGAAATGATTTATTCTAATCCTATTAAAGATTGTTTCTCTTGTCGTAAAGGTACTTTTCAGTTTCATTAACAACTTTAACCATTATTTTTAATGCGTTGATTGGGTATTTGCCGACAGCTGTTTCGTTTGACATCATTACTGCGTCTGTACCGTCAAAAACTGCGTTGGCAATGTCTGTAACTTCAGCTCTGGTCGGGACGGGCGCTTCTGTCATGGAAGCTAGCATTTGGGTGGCAGTTACCACCGGTTTCTCTGCAAAGTTGCATTTCTTGATAATCTTTTTTTGAATTATTGGCAGCTGTTCAATCGGAATTTCTACTCCGAGGTCTCCTCTCGCAACCATAATTCCGTCGGATTCGAAAATAATCTGCGACAAATTCTCAACGGCTTTTGCAAGTTCTATTTTACACATAACTTTAGCTCTGCTATCCCCCATCAGTTTTCTTAACTGCGAAACATCCTTTGCATTCTGAACAAAAGAAATAGCGATCCAATCGGGTTCTTGGGTTAAAATGAAATTTAAATCATCAATGTCTTTCTCTGTAAGGGAAGAGGTGGTTGTTTCAGTCAATGGCAGATTAACACCCTTTCTTGGGTATAATTCTCCCCCGTTAACAACAGTGGAGTGAATTTTATGACTAGAAACACTATCGACAATTAATTCCAACAAGCCGTCATCTATAAGAATTAGGTCGTTAGGTTTAACATCTGAGTGCAAATATGGGTCTTCTATAACAATTTCACCCGGCTCTATCGCCTTGCAGGCAGAAGTTGTAAACACAACTTTTTCCCCGTTCACAAGAAGCCTCGGCGGGTTATCAAAATTCCTGATCCTTATTTTCGGCCCCTGAAGATCGCACAGGATTTGGACTTCCTTATCTAATTTTTTCGCGATCTCTCTAATGGACTTAATTCTTTGGCCATGGTTTTCATGTGTGTCATGTGAGAAGTTTAATCTTGCTACATTCATTCCGTTTTCGATCAGTTTCTCGATCATCTCCGGCGACTCTGTAGCAGGTCCAATTGTGCAAATGATCTTGGTTTTCATATATATATCCTCTTTATTTAACAAGGCATGATTATACAATATTATAACACAAAAATCAACTCAGCGAAATCATTCACTGCTCCTGTTGTCATCCCCGTGAAGACGGGGATCCAGAGTGCCTAGATTTATTATATTATTTCTGGATTCCCGCCTTCACGGGGATGACAGTGAGTGGTTATAGCGGTTATTCTGCAGTTGTATTTAGACCGACTCTTACTTATTCATCACAACCCCGCTAACCTCATCCCCCTTCACAATCAACCAAAAACCTCTAAGAGGGCTAATGAATGTTTCTTTATGGGCGCCCGTCCTATACTTGTCAGGATCTATTGATACAAAGTAGTATTGCTTGGGATCAGCCCTGCTTTCATAACTCCAGACGTAACCGGAGACTTCTTTTCTATCTATAGCCTCTGCATAAGATCTAGTTGCCCCATCCTTATACTTAACAACAAGATTAGCTAGGGGAAGGTTGGTGTCATATGGATTGCCCAAGAAGTTCCACCCTTTATTAACTACTACCTCCAATGATACATTTCCTTCTTTAGGATACCTTATATTATCAATCTTATTAATATCATCAATCTTTACCCAATAGCCAAGCCCTGAAGTCAACGGTGTGTTTGTTCCTTCTAGATTGTCATAGGCATTTGTAGAAGGATTATACTTTCTTATCTTAAAGGTAGAAGGAAGAGTCCCTCCCGTAAAAGAATCCTTAATATATGGAAAGGCAACCATATTCCAGCCGTTAGCATAGTTATCTTTTCTTAGTGTAATTGATTCTTTGTAAACAACCTTAATACTAACAGTAGATGTTACATTTGCATCTGACTTATTACTCTCTGTAATATTCAACTGATTATCTCCAACCTTTAAACCACTAAAAACCTTAGTCTTACTCTCTCCGTCAACCGTATATGACACTGTTACGGAAGAATCCAATACAACTATTCCATCTGCAGGAGAGGTGATATTTATTGAAGGCTTAGTCGGAGCCGGTGTAGGGGTGGGGGTAGGCTCTGGTGTGGGCGTAGGAGTTACCGGTTCATTGTAGGTAAAAAAGACTCGTCCGGTGTGAGGGAGAAGTGTTAAAACTGTGTCTTTCGGATAAATTCGGTCTAAGTCATCTGTATAATTATTATCCAGTTTAAAAGTTCTGTTTTGGTCAGGTGAGCCGTTGACAACAACAAAACCCTTATCAAAATTTCTTTTTTGTAAAGACTTGTCAGCGGTTAGTTCCTCACGATTTGCCTTTGGATCTCCTAATTTCACTGTTAAATCAAAACCAGGATCTATTGGATTATAGTAAGCGTTAGAGTCAATTCCTATGTGCTGCCGAATAGCGACTCCTAGGTAACTAAATTCGCTTGAACCCAGCATATAAGATGTCAAAGCAAATTTAGCCCATCCGCTATCATACCGATCTAAGTTGCTTTTTTCATTGTCGCCTACTAAATTAAAGGCTGGATCTCCAATATCAACTCTATTCTCATTAACCGATAACTGAAAAACTCTTTTTTTAATAGTAGAACCGGTATTATTTATTTCTTTGACTCGATCCATATCAACTATCGATTTATACCAATGATCAAGACTATACGCATTTCTCATATCAGCTTTATTCCAATTGAGACTTAGAAAAGCATGTTCTTGGAAAAATATATCAGCCGTATTCGAGTAATTATTTGCCGAGAAACTGTTTATATTGGAATTAAAATAGGATTGCTCAGAACCCAAATCTCCTGGATTGGCCGGATCCCAACTGGGATTAAGGAAAGTTTTAGCGGGCCAGCTATCATAATGGCCCCCAGATTGATTAACCATCACATCAAGATTATAAATGGGATTACTTCTTAAATAAGGGATTATTCCATGAGCAAAACTTTGAATTTCATGAGGGTATTTCGTGGCGGCGATAACAGAGCTTTTTGCGCCGGTGACTGAATCGGTTTTTGTTCCTGCAATATCCTTACTTTCAAGATCATCGATAAATAATCCATCAAAAACATTCTGATTAAGTTTATTTACAGCCGTTTCTCTCCATGTTTTTTGATAAAGCGGGTTATCAAGATGAACATAATATTGGGTTTGGTACTCTGGAGAAAATACAAAATTAATTAGTGTAACGCCATCGGGCATGTATTTTCTGTATCCATAAACCTCGCCATTTTCCGGGTGATAAACGTTGGTTGTCCTATGGTCTCCAGGGGGATCTAAAACACTGGTATCAGGTGGATATTGATAAAACCATTCTGGGTGATTCTGGGCTGCCCAAGCGAATCCTATTGGAGTATTACTCTCAAGAGAATCTTCTGTACTTCCGGAACGAAAGTCAGATATTCCTGTTGCGAAATAGCCATATATCTTAATGTTGGGATTGTAATACTTTAATAAGGCTATCTCGTCAGAATTTGAATCAGCCATGATTGCATCGTAATTCTTGGCGATTTGATAAGGATCGTTTCTGCCCGGAATATAAAAAACCATTTGAGTGTTTATATTTCTGTCCCTAGGGGCGGGAATCTCAATTGTTTTATAAGCGAAATTATTTTGATGATCTTTGACAAATATGTGCACTCCATCTACATTCAACGCCGGTTTAACATCGCCAATATTGCCGTTTGTCCATAAAACAAACTCAAATATTATTGAATAATTATTCTTTAAATCCTCGGTAGCCTCTGGGGGAATGGAGGGAATATCAAATTGAACTGAATATGAATTTTGGGCAGTGATGTAAGTAGTTTGATCAATTTTATAATTTTGATAAACCGGATCAGAACCGGAGTAAGAAGACCTTGCTCTCATAAATGCAATTGCGCTAGCCCCAGAAGGTAAATTGGTTAGATTCTCAGTAGACGCATGGTCTACGCTAAACTCAATTTTATCACCAAAAGCCAGGCTATCTTTGACTGGAATATTTTGATAAATATAATCCCAATTGGGATCAACGGTAGTATTTTGAATGCCAAATTTTTGTTGCATTGAATTATTGAGTCCACCTGAAGCAAGATCGGCAAAACAAAAATTTGGATCGGCAATACCCAATGCATTTCTTTTAGTGCAGAGAAAACGCCAACCACTACCTGGATTAATATTTGTTGAGTAATATTGATTGCTTTTTTCAAAGTCGCCAATTTGTACAAGTAAATCAGTTTTTTCAATTCTTTTCGGTGTGGAGATCTGGCTAAAACTACTTTCTCCTGCACTGTCATAAATTTTTATTCTGTAAAAATATCTTTTATCAGGATCAACAGAATTATCAGTGTAATTATTAGTATTTGGTCCGAGACTTGCGATTTCTTGAAAATTATTAAAAATATTGCTTTTTCTCTCAACTTTAAATTCGGTCTCGTTATCGGCATTATCGGTCCACGAAAGAGCGATTTGAGTCTTATCATTATTATCAGCGGCTGTTAGATCGGTTGGGGCAATCGGCAGACTAGAGACGGTATCTGCTTTGAAAAAAAAATAGCGAACTGCAAATAATGATGACAAAACAATCAATATAATTATTATTGAAAAAATGAATTGAGATTTTATTCTATAAATCATCAAGTTCTTTCTCTCTCAATCAATGCCATGAATTGGAAGAGTTAATAACTAGTCGCTTGGAGGGGGAGGAGGTGCAATAACTTCTTCTTGTGCGACTGCGGCTGGTTCTGAATTGACGGTGCTGCTGCTGGTTGTGCTTGCTGTTCCGCTTGAACTGCTTCCAGTGCCGGTTGATTTTTTCTTAGTAGTTGTACTTGTAGAAGCAGCCGCTGGTGCAGCCTCGGCAGTTGCAGCTGGAGCCGGAGCTGCCGTCACAGGGCAGTTTGATTTACTATCAACGACTACCTTCAGTTTTTTACTTTCTTCAGTTTTACTGTCAATTGTGCTCTTTTGACTCTTGATCGTCTTATCTTTATTTAGTGTAAGATACGCCAATGCGCCGTTTGCTCCCAGAGATAAAAAAAGCACGATTAACATTACTATCTTTATAATCTTCTTTTTTCTGTCCATAGCGAATTCTCCCTCATCAAATTTAATTTCCGGATTAATAGGATTGCCTTCAGTTAAAGAACCCATTGTACTGTTTGGATCAGGAGAAGGATATATTCCTGTGCTATCGGGAGCTTGTGTGTTATTGGAAGCTGAATTAACCAAGATGTCATTCAAGGTTCGATTGTTTTCTTCTTGGTTTAGTGTTTCTCCGCCAGAGGCGCCTGTCTGCTGGTCAGGCAGGGATTTCGTTTCATTCAACATTTTCCTCCTTTGTTTCCATCTTACTTGTTCATAATAATCTGACTAACCTCTTCACTCTTTACAATCAACCAGAACCCTCTTAACGGGCTTATGAATGTTTCTTTATGAGCGGTTGTTCTATATCGATCTGGATCAATAGCTACAAAGTAATACTGCTTTGGATCAGCCCTGCTTTCATAACTCCAAACATAACCGGCAACTTCTCTTCTTTCTATCGCTTCTGCGTAAGATCTGGTTGCTCCATCCTTGTATTTAATCGAAAGATTGGCTAAAGGAAGATTGGAATCAAAAGGATTGCCTAAAAAGTTCCAGCCCTTGCTAACAGCTATTGTTTTAGATGAGGCTTTATCTGATATATACCTAAAATTATCAATCTTATTAATATCATCAATCTTTACCCAATAGCCAAGCCCTGAAGTC
>CAYIJI010000018.1:0-18829 GCA_964363695.1 uncultured Candidatus Saccharibacteria bacterium | reverse complement strand
TGCATCTCCTCTGCGTCGTTGCCCGGGTTTACGTGGATCACGTCGATGTAAGGTGAAAGTATGTTGATAGTATCGAACCACTCTTGCTCCTTTGAGCCGAGAAGGGAAGGCTGCTCACGAAGATGGCTAGTATCAAGCACCAGTCTGGCTCCACATTCTTCACAATGTCGGCTGATTTTGGATGGAGTTGCATTCAGTCGCGGACTAACCTCAATCAACTGGTTTGCAGCGAAAAGATCATGATGGATCTCCCGAATGTATCTCCGCAAAAGCGTTTCGCGGATAGCATAGCACTCTTTAATGCTGGGTGATACCACCCAATCCTGTATCTTGCTGGGCATACCCGAAGCACCTGGTTGGTGACGAATAGCCTGCCAGAGAGAGTCGACCGGATTCCATGCTCTTTCGAAAAGCTTAATTCCAAACTCGTTGCCGGTGAGGCCTCGGATTGGAATGGCCTGAACTCCGTTATAGCCGGCCACAAAAGCATCATCAATCAGGTCGGTTGGCCGGCGGAAAAAACATTCCGGAACTCCGGCCAAATGCGGCTCAAGCCGCATTAGTGCAACAATGTTAATCAGATATTGAACTTTCAATTCCCTACCTCCTTGATCCCTTGTCGGGATATATTGTTTCTGGTATCTTTGAAAAGATACCAGTTTGGGTGCAACTGTTAGCTCATCTGATATAATCAGGCAAGGCTAGCGGTCTGTTTGTTTATAGCACGAAAAAACAATTTTGTAAATAATAACGAGCGTAACTGCTCACTGCCCCTGTTGTCATCCCGACCGAAGTGGAGGGATCTTCTGATAGTAATTCAATCTATTTGTAAGATTTCTCCACCCTCAGACAAAGCTGAGGAGTCGAAATGACAGCCATGAGCAGTTACTAAATGATCTTCTAAAGGAGCAAATGCCTGAACTAAAACATCTTAAAAAACCGACTCCGGAACAAAAAGGAAAGAAAAGAACTATAAAATAGCGATCTCCTACCCACCCATGCCAAACGAGAAGGGCACTCCTTGTCTCACTCAAAACCGCCAATTCCAGTGGTTTAATAACCCAACTTACATTTATCCAATGGTTCCTTCTTATGCTGCTACTTTGTTGCAAGACCAAGGCTACAATGTGATGTGGGACGACGCCATTGCTGAAGAATTATCGCAAGAAGAATGGCTGGAAAGAATCAAGAAATTTAATCCTAATCTAATCGTATTTGAAAGCAAAACGCCGGTAATACGGCGCCATTGGAAGTTAATCGAGGTATTGAAAGAGGAGCTCCCAGAAGTAAAAATCGTTCTAATCGGCGACCATGTTACGGCTATGCCCGAAGAATCGATGAAAAATTCTCTTGTTGATTTCATCGCAACCGGCGGAGATTACGATTTTTTGGCTTTAAATATTGCAAATCATATCAACCATAAAGAAGCATTTGAGCCGGGAATTTGGTATCGCAAGCAGAATACAGATAACAGTAAACAGATAACAGAAATTGCAAATACCGGTCATTTTGTTCTGGATCATGACATTGACGACTTGCCGATGATCGACCGGGACCTAACTAAATGGCATCTTTACGCCTATAAAAACGGCAACTACAAAAGAACTCCCGGAACCTACACTTATGCAGCACGGGATTGCTGGTGGGGAAAATGCGCCTTTTGTTCTTGGACGACCATTTATCCAGGGAAAGACTATAGAAAGCACACCGCTAAAAGAATGCTCGACGAAATCGGGATATTAATAGAAAAATACAAAGTCAAGGAAATAATGGATGATTCGGGAACGTTTCCAATCGGGCCTTGGTTAAAAGAATTTTGTGAGGGCATGATTGAGCGCGGATATAACAAAAAAATTAAAATCGACTGTAATATGAGATTAAAAGCGCTTAATCAGGAAGAATATAACCTTATGGGTAAAGCTGGTTTTCGCTTTATTCTCTACGGCCTAGAATCTGCTAACCAAAAAACTCTTGATCGTATTAACAAAAACTTAAAAGTAGAAGAGATCGAAGCGGGCGTAAAGATGGCTAAAAAAGGCGGTCTTGAGCCTCACATCACTACTATGATGGGTTATCCGTGGGAGACTAAGGAAGACGCAGAAAGAACAATTGAATTATCTAAAAAATTATTCAATAAAGGTTATGTAGATACTCTTCAAGCTACAATCGTCATCCCTTATCCCGGCACCCCATTATATAAAGAATGCAAAGAAAACGGCTGGCTCTTGACTGAGGATTGGGATGAGTTCGACCAGAGAATGGCTGTAATGAAATCGCCTCTAAGCGAAGCTGACATTAAAGAGCTAACTCAAGGCCTGTATAAGTCTTTCATTACCCCCAAATTTATTATCAGGAAGATCCTCTCGATCAGAAGTTGGACCGATATTAAGTTCTTATTCAGGGCAGCCGGCAAGGTGATCGGGCACTTGACCGACTTTTCTTCTAAAAGCGCTCAAGAAAAAAGCGAGCACACATCGTAACAACACTGATTTATTACACTGATAGACGGGAGATAACGCAAGAAGCATTAATTGATGTTTGACACTAGAGACTGGAGGCTAGAATTTGAAATTAGAAGCTAGACATTCGAACTTCAATCTTCTAATTTCAAGGTCAAACTTCTAGTTTCGAGAGTCTAGCCTCAATAATCAGTGGGTCTGTGAAAATCCGTGTAGATAATCCGAGTAATTAAAATGCTATTCACGCACGAACTAGTACATCTTTTTTTATCACTAGCTATCGGTATTTTACTTGCCGCCTATTTTAAGAACAAACTACTAATATTCTACGCCTTGCTCGCCGGTGTCTTTGTTGATGCTGACCATTTATTCGATTACCTGCTTTTTAAAAGAAGTCTAGCCGTCGATCTAAAAGAATTTTTCTCCGGGGTTTATTTTGATATCACTAATAAAGTAATCTTGCCTCTTCATGGTTTTGAATATGTAATCATCTTGGTCGTTCTGGGGCTCTTTTACTTAAGAAAAAGTAGAAATACAACTCATTTATCAGTGTTAAATCTGCGTAAAGGATCTGTGTTGTTAGCCTTCGGAATTTCCTTGTTTTTTCACTTAGCTTACGATACTATTTATTATAGACCGAAATGGCCAACCTATTTTATTTTTTATCGATTATATAATAATTTCGATCATAATACGTTTTGGAATTCAAATGGGAAATAATTTGCCGACAATCTCAGTAATTATTCCAACTCTTAATGCAGAGAAGCCTTTGGCTGAATGTCTAAAGAGAATTGTGGATCAAGATTATCCTAAGGATAAATACGAAATCATTATTGCCGACGGCGGTTCAACCGATAAGACTTTGGAAATTGCCAGAAAGTTCGATGCCAAAATTGTAGAAAATAAGCTCAAAACCGGTGAAGCTGGCAAGGCCTGCGGATTGAAGGCGGCCAAAAATGAAGTCATTGCCCTGATCGATTCAGACAATTATCTTCCACGGAAAGACTGGTTTAAAAAGATGGTCGAACCGTTCAAAGATCCAGAGATTGTCGGAACTGAGCCATTGGAATATACCTACCGTAAAAAAGACGGTTACATAACCCGCTACTGCGCTTTAATCGGTATGAACGATCCGATCTGCATGTTTTTAGGAAATTATGACCGGAAAAATTACCTGACAGGCCGTTGGACCGGCATGGATGTTAAGGAAGAAGATAAAGGTAATTATTTGAAACTAACCTTGGAGAAATACAAAGTGCCTACGATCGGAGCGAACGGCACTTTTATTAGGAAAAATCTGATTGAAAACCAAGTGGGCGATTATCTTTTTGACATAGACGAAATCTATGAACTGATTGCCAAAGGGAACAATAAGTTCGCCAAGGTTAAAGTCGGGATAATCCACGTTTTTTCAGGCGATGTTAATACATTTATCCGAAAGCAGAAAAGAAGGATTAAGGATTACGCTTACTACCAAAAAATGGGTGTTAGAAAATACCCTTGGAGCAAATTGAATAAGAAAGGTTTTCTAAAATTTATTATCTTTTCACTTTTAGTGTTTCCAACTTTTTTTCAAGCAGTAATCGGCTTCGCTAAAAAGAGAGACATTGCCTGGTTCTTCCACCCTGTTGCCTGCTGGTTGACACTATGGGTTTACGGCTGGGGAAAGATCTGCCAAAAGCTTTTTGGGGTTAAAGAGATGAAGCGAGAGGGCTGGAAACAATAATATGAAAGAGTACGACTTAAAATTCAGCATTCTCATTCCAACCTATAAGGGGGCGGAAATAATCGGCGAGACATTAAAAAGCATTCTTTCGCAGAGTTTTGATAATTTTGAAATTATAATTCAAGAAGATGCTTCAGGTGATACTATCGAAGCGGTAGTTAAATCGTTTCACGATAAAAGAATTAGATTTTACTGCAATAAAAAGAATCTTTCTTATGCCGTAAATTTAGAGGAAGCGCGAAAGAACGCCACCGGTGACATCATCTATTTAATGGGACAGGATGATATTTTAGCCAAAGACGCCCTATTAAATACCTACAAAGCTTTCAAAATTTCAGAGGATATCGGAGCAGTGACCAGGCCATATTTTTGGTTTGATGAAAATATTGAGAAGCCGGTACGGGCAAAAGAAAGGCTTGGTAACCGCGATACTATTGTGCGTATAACAGACGATCCCAAAAAAGTTATTCGAGTTTTTGAAACGCTGGATCAATTAAGCGGTTTAGCGTACAGAGCCAAATTTATGGATATCCCTTTCCACACGGATTGTTTTCCATGCCATATTTATCCGTTTGCTTCAATTTTAAAAAACCACCCGATTGTTTTTTTGAAAGATTATAACATTGCAGTCCGAATTGCCACCAGCCAGACAAGGTCAATTTCGTCTATTTACGAAAAATCCCCGATGCAGAGCTGGGTAGAGATGTTCGACAGTGTCTTTACCGAGAAAAGGCTTCAAGGGATTAAGCAAAAATGTATAAAAGATTTTGTCGCTAGAAACTACGTCGGATTAGTGCAGCTTAGAAATTACGCCCGTTTCAGGTGCTTTATGAGAGAAGTGTATTTTTTGTTAAAATATAGATGGCAAAATATTTATAGTCCGGGATTTTGGTTTTTTAGCTTGGGTTGTTTCTTGGTGCCACCGGCATTTTTAATTCCAATGGTAGATTGGTACAAGAACTCAATGAATGCGAAAAAACTAAAACATATTACTTTTAATTACAAATTGGGAAAATAACCGCAATGTTTAAATTAAAATCTGATTTTACTTCAAATCATAAAAAATATGGCGGGTATAGCTATGAAATATCTAAATTTATATCTGAAAACACTAAAATTTTGGATATCGGTTGCACCACAGGCAAGTTGGCGAAAGTACTGAAGGAGAGGGGATGTGATGTGACGGGACTCGATATTGATCCGAATTCACTTAAAGAAGCAAAGAAATACTGTGAGAAAGTGCATCTTTGCGATCTTGATCAATTTGATACTTTTTGCGAAGTGCTGCCCAAAAATCACTTTGATGCAATTACAATGGGCGATGTATTAGAACATTTAAAGTATCCTGGCGTACTGTTAAACCAGCTTAAGCCATATCTCAAGGAGGAGGGAGGCATGATTATCGCCTCGATTCCTAATGCTGCATTCCTTTCAAACCGACTAAAATTTTTATGCGGAAGTTTTACATATACTAAATCGGGCGGATTAATGGATGAAGACCATTTAAGGTTTTTTTCCTTCAAAACTGCCAGGCAAACCATTTCAAAATCAGGATACAGGGTTAATAAACTTTACGGGGTCAGTACCGTTAGAAATAGATATTGGTTCTTGAGGCTTTTAGCAAAAGTATGGCCGACTTTGTTTGCAATACATATAATAATCTCTGCTAATGTGATTGACGAGAGCAATGCAAAGCGGAAAATGAAAATAAAGCACAAACACTAGGAGTGGGCCGTAAAATGAAAAATTTACACCCGATAATGATTGGGCTTGTATGCTACAAATATCCCCTTTACGATAAAGGCTCCTATATACAGGAGTTTGTAGATTCTATGTGCAACAGGTCAAAAGGGGTAGTGCTTTTATCTACGCCATATCCAAATGAAGATTTCCCCCGTCCTAAGAATTTGAAGATTAAATGGATCAAACCATTAAAATTTCCCTTTGTTTATTCCCTTTTATTTGAAATAGAGGTTTTCGTTAAGGCTTTAATATATTTTAGGAAAGTCGATATAATAAATGTAATTTCTGCTAGAGGTTCAATAGCTATTTGGCTGGCCGGTAAAATTTTAAATAAACCGGTGATTTCAACAATAGAAATAATCAATGACTATTCTGGTTCGATTAGTGACAAGGTAAGCCATATTTTTCAAAAAATTGTTTACGGATTAAAGTATGAAGCAATTATTTGCTGGTCGAATTATTATTATGAGAAATATTTATTGAGATGGAATGTTAAATCACCAGAGGTTCAGATAATACCCGGCGGCATTAACATTGAACGCTTTTGCCCGGAAATTGATGGAGGCGAGATTAGAAAAAAATACCCAAAGGATTCGATTTTAGTAGTCTTTGCAAAACCGATGTATGAGTATAATCGGAGAATGGCAGAATTTTTACTCAGAGCGATGAAATTATTAGAGAAAAAAATAAATATCCATCTTTTGCTAGGCAAGGGCGAACAAGAAGAAATTATCCGGAGATATATCAGGGATATCGGCTTGGAGAAAAAGGTGGATTTCATGTCTTTCGTGCCGATTACAGAAATTCCTAAATATATTGCTGCATCCGACATTATCATTTTACCGTTCACATACGAGGCGACGACTTCACGCTCGCTTCTTGAATCATTAGCGATGGGGAAGGCTGTGATAACGACTAAGTCGGGAGAAGTTTCCCGAATTGTAGAGGATCAAACCCATGCTTTGCTAGTAGAGAGGGATGAAGAAAAGGTTTCTTTGGCAATAGAAAAACTGCATAATAATCCAAAACTAATGAAAACGCTGGGGGAAAATGCCCGTAAGTTAATCGTCAAAAAGTATTCAATCGACGTGATAGCGGAAAGGACACTAAAAGTTTACCTTAAAAACATAAATAACCGATGAAAAAAGATATAGAGAATCAACCGATAGTTTCCGTAATAATCCCGACTCTCAACAGATCAGAGGAGACCATGCTTTGCGTAGCGTCTGTTTTAGAGTCGTCATATAAGAATCTTGAGATAATCGTCGTTGACAACAATTCGGAAGACAATACGGTTTCTTCTTTGAAAAATAAATTCAGAAGAGAGGAAAGTTTTCAGATCATCGAGAGTAAGAAAAACTTAGGGGCGGGAGGAGGGAGAAATCTTGGGGCAAAGCATGCATCCGGAGAGCTGCTGCTTTTTCTTGATAGCGATAATATTGTTGAAAAAAGTATGGTGGAGCGTCTCTCCCTATTCATTTCCGAAAACAAAGAGTGCGGAATGGTTGGACCGCTTATGTTATACCAAAAAAATCCGAAGATGATCTGGCTTTCTTTCGCCGATATTGATATGTTTACCAGCCAAGCAAAATATAAAGGTACAGGAAAAAATATCCGGAGCATTAAATCTGCTGATCCCATTAGGGTCGGCCATTTGCCAAATTGTTTTATGGTCAGAAAAGACGATTTCAAAGCGGCGGGGGGATTTGATGAAAAGTATTTGGTAATGTTTGAAGAAGCGGATATTGCTGAAAAAATTAAAAATAAATTGGGTAAAAGTATTATTTTATTACCAAAAGCAATCACTTTTCATGATGTCCCTTTGCCCGTGAAAAAGGGCAGGGATGAATATTTGGGTTTCCGTTCTGACAAGCGAGTCTTTTTAACCGCCAGAAACAGAATATATTTTATGAGGAAAAATGCCAATTTTCTTCAATTCCTGATCTTTCTTTTGATCTTTAATCCCCTCAACATTATTTACTATGTTTTAAAATTTATCCAAATGAAAAAATTCCGGCGCGCAATGATATACTTTAGAGGTAATTTAGCGGGATTTGTCCTATGAGTATGAAACGATTGTTTATTAAATATAAAAAGGTTTTTAGTGAAACCGGAATTATTTTTCTTTTTTTATTCATATCCGTATTTGTTCTGTCGAAAATAATCTACTCGTAGTATTTGATAGGAAGGTCTTTAGATTTCAATATTCCCCCTCAAGCTAACCTTATTTCTAATGTACTTAATAACTCTTTTTTTAACTGGTCTGATATTAATAACGGAGGAAATAGAAGTCCTTTTTACCCGACTCTCATCCCTGTCAACCTACTGCTGTTTTGGCCGTCTCTTCTTGGCACTAGCGCATGGCTGGTAGCCCGCTATCAAATGGTTCTCTCTGTTTTTCTTTCGCTTTATTTCTTTTTTCTATTGGCTCGAGAGTTAATAAAACCTTACAAATTAAAAGAATCGAGCTTTATTTCAATTATCGGGGCGATTTTCTTTGTTTTGAACAATTATTTTTTCTGTGAATTAATCTTTGGCAGCAACGTTATGTTTTTGACCTTCGCCTTTGTTCCCTTACTTATCTATACAGTTATTAAATATTTTGAAAATAAAAGCTCCTCATACTTTCTTTTAGCGTTTGTTGCATTAATAATAATTTCTTCAACTCTGCAGCATATGGCTTTAGCTTATGTTATTATTTTTGTTTTAGCCTTTTCTTACAAAGATTATCGATTTCTATTAAAAATTGTTTTTTTTCATTTATTAGCCAGCCTTTATTGGTTGGTGCCATTATTTATTTCATCTTCCGAGGTAGCAGGTTCTGAACTTAGCGGAAATTATCTTCAGAATTTAACGGTCAGTTCCGCGAATTTGGTCAGGTCTATATTTAACGCTGAATATTTTTCCAACCGTAATATATATCTATCAACGCTAGGCAAAAAGTTTCTCTTTGTTTGGTTGATAAATGCCGCGGTTATTTTCTCTGCCGTAATTTTTAGTTTATTCAAGATTCGATTCTATAAGAAACGCCACCAAGTCTTAATTTTCTGTTTTTCGATAATTTTTGTATTTTCGCTTTTATTGGTGAAAGGAGCGAACGAACCTTTCGGCGGCATAGTGAAATACTTATACCAAAATTTCCCTTTAATTAATTTATTTCGGTCCCTTCAGCGTTACTTAAGTTTTTATGTTATTTCCGCCTCAATCCTATTTACTTTATCCATGGTCTACTTTGTTAAATTGAATCGAAAAACTATTTATCTTTTTCTCATTCTGGTAATCCTGAATGCCATGCCATGGTGGCTGACGAGAGATTTGGGGACTGACAAAATTACAACTGTTGGGAAAATTCCATCTTTCTTGGGACAATACAAGTTAACAAAAGGCAATTTTAACCTTTATCATCTGAACGACAAGTTTCTTGATTTTTCAATCATGACCATACCGCCAGGATTTTCAGTTAAGTTTTTGCCCACAAATGTAACTAAAAATGAACTCCAAGGGGGGGACTCAGGTTTGGCTTATGGCAATAAACGCTTCTATGCAACAGACTTGGGCATGAATAGATTTAAGAGAGTTCTTGATAAATTGGAACTTGGCATGTATACGGAAAAGGATTTTTTTGAAAAGAATGACCGGTTATTTGACCTTTTATATATAAGGAATTTTATTATACGTGAGGATATAGAACCGATAAATTCAAGCAATTCGAATAATTTTAATATCGAATTTGCCAAAGAGTCGGCGTTGAATGCTGAAACATTAAAAAAGGTAGAACAAACCGATTATGTAACGATACTTCAAAGAAAGAATTTTCTTCCTAAAATATTCACTGCTACCAAGACTATTCAGTCTGATAAAGATTTAGATCAAATTCAAGAAATAACTTCTTCTAATGAATATTCTTCTCGGTCAGCCATCTTCCTTTTAGGCCAAAATGAAAGCAAAATTAATCAAATATCACAGCTTCCAGAAAAAATCGATTACACCCCAATTCTTGAGTATAAGAAAATCAATCCTACAAAGTATCGAATAATTGTTCATGGTGCAAAAGATAAATTTCCCCTGATCTTTAGTGAAACATTCCATTCTAATTGGAAAGTGTACCTAGAAAAACCGGAGCAACGGAAAGATAAAGAAAAGCTACTGGCAGAAGCAAGCGATTATAAACTTCTTGAAGGCAATGAGGATGATCAGGCTGTTCGCGATGAATTAATTGACTATATAAACAGGGGGATAGTTACTTCTTTGGGAAACGGAAAAGAAAAGGAAAAGAAGCATGAGAAGTTTGAAGATAATAAAGAGGTTTTTGATCACACTGAACGATACAAAATCGGATTTATCTCCAAAAATTTTCAGGATTCAATTCAAAACGACAATCTGGGAGATGGAACTATTTTTGATACATGGTTCAAACAACCCGCTGTTCCCGACGAGGCCCACTTTGTTGTTAATGGTTATTCCAATTCTTGGGCTATAGATCCAAACAACATTTGTACAAATAACTCGAGTTGCACTAAAAATTCTGACGGCACATATGACCTCGAAATTGTCATTGAATATTGGCCGCAAAGATTTTTATGGGCTGGAATATTATTTACAATGAGTATAATATTTGGGGTTGGTTTGTTTAGTATTATAAAATCTTTTAAAAAGCAATGAAATATTTAAATGTTAAAACATATAAATACTTGATTATCTTTGCAATTTTTTTGCTGGTTTATATTTATGGGAAGAATTTAAATACCTTGCCCAATGGAAGAGCAATTTTACTGTCGGATGAGTTGGAGGAGGAAATCATTCCCAAAATCGCTTTTTTAACCCAGAAATCCAACATTTCGATGTACAAAAACCCGTTCACCAGAGGGAATGGGTACTATAGGCTTTCTATTCAGGCCAAGTATATTCCTGACCCCGCAATCATTTTGAAGGAGGACGTGCATCTGAAAATTAACGATCTTGATATTTACCTGGCATCAAAAAACGGAGAAAAGAAAAAAATAAAAACCATTCGGCTGTATTCCGATAGACTTTCTGAGTGGAGCGAGGTTTTATTGGATGCAACTTCGGACCAAGATATTTTATTCAGCAAGTCTTTGGATAAAGACGGAGCGATATATATTGATGGTCTAAACATAACAAAAATTGATTCTATTGATAACGTAAAGCCTACAGTCTTTGGCCAGATGAGCATGTCTAGAATATTCGATTCAGATATCCAATCCGAGGCGTATAAACCGGTGTTTAAATTCTCACGCCGAAATCAGGCAATGGGGGTTATCTATAAAGCTGAAAAGTCAGAAAATATTGCAATGGCAAAGATAAAAATAAAGAAAATAGGCAACGGCGGAAACGGAAATTATCAACTGAAAGTCCAAGAGGTAAATTTAATCAATGGAAAATATGTCCTCTATCCCCAAATATTAGCAAGTTCTTTTTTCAAAGCAAAGGATTTAAAAAACTATGTGCAAGCAGGCGAAGACGAAATTTTTAACATTCCATTGCCAGCTTTTACCGAGAAAGGAAAGCATTATTTTGTTGGACTAGATAATTCTGCAGTCAGTTTCAACACGATTAATACCATTGAGGTATTTGGTAAAGATAACAAGCCGGCTGAATTTGCAACATTTAGTAAAATAGGCAAGGGCAATTTAAAAGAAGAAAGCTATTCGGGCTATATTGATCTTTTTAGCGCAAACAAAGAGATGATTGACGGCCAAAAAAATTTATATAATTCAATCGTCGAGGATGTTGGAAACGGAGTAGGAAAGTATACCTACCAAAACTCAGGGTCTTACTTAGATTATCTAAATATTGATGAAATTCTGGTTAATGACAAAATTAAGAATATCGTTTTTTACGATCAAGTTCAGGAAGGAATTTCAGGCACGGCTTCCTCTGACACGGCTTTTATATACAAGTTCCATTCGCTTTACCCTTTTACTTCGATGGTTATCGAGGCGAAGAGCGTAGGTGGAGAATTCAATCCGGTAAAAATGTGGTTTTCTTACGACAAAGAAAATTGGCAGGAAATAAACTCTGTTTTTAATAAGAAAGAAATTTTTTCCAAATCGATAGATATTCCAGGGGAGAAAATAGTTTACCTGAAAGTATCTTACGGTGAAAAAACTGGCGCCGGGCAAAAAATTTTCGGCCTCTCGAGTTTAAAAGTATCCGGAGATCTTAGCATCAAGTAATATGATTCAAATAAGAAAACTGTTAAAATTTGCAGCCGAGAATAAGTTATTCGATCTTTTTCTGGTGTTCTTCTCCGTTATTTTAACTTCCCATTTGAACTGGGATATTAAATACATTGCGATTTTTGCTGTTACCGTCTGGCTTATACTTCAACCGATAAAGAAAAAGGAGATTTTTTTAGCGGTCTTGTTTTCTATCTTCCTGATACCTTTTCTAATTTTTATTAATCGAGAACATTACGCCGAAATCGCTGCGGTTTTTGCCTATTTTTTCATAATTGTTTGGCTCATTTCTTCAATAGGAGAATATATTAAGGATAGGAACGAATGAAAGCGGGATGGAAAAAATATAACATCTTTCTCTGGTGCTTAGCTGTTCCTTTTTCATTTTTATCCCGATATCTTTTTGATTTTGCCTTGCCTTTTAAATATGACTGGGTATGGCCGCTCATAAATACTATAGAATTATGGAATAGATTATTCGGTGATAGTTCGTTTAGCTTACTGGGCATGTTAAGCCAAAATGCATCAGTTCTTTTTGGGGTGATAGGGTTATTGGGATTATCTCCGGAAATATTTTTTAAAGTCTTTATTATAGCTATTCATGCTTGTGCCGGCTATGGTTTCTATAGATTTATCTTCAATCGTACAAAATCATACCCGATAGCTATGATCGCCGGTATAGCTTATGCGTTTACACCTTATATTTTTATAAGAACCATCGTTGGATTCATTTGGTCGCTTTTTGCTTATGCAGTACTGCCATTTTTTCTGGATTATTATTTTAATTCTAACTCTAAAAACAAAATCAAACGCTTTTTGATCTTAGGTATTTTAATGTCTCTTATCTTTGCCCAAGTTCAGGCAGGTCTTTTGGTTGGCTTAATACTTTTTGTGAATTTGGCAATCACATTGTTTAATAAAAATTTCCCCATTAGGGTCAAGAGCATTGCATATGTATTTTTGGGGTTTCTCTTAGTGAATATGCCTTGGATAATTTTAGCGCTAAGGCAAAAAAGGAACTTGGAAATGACATCAGGCGGATCGGCCACGACCTTAAGCTTCATTGCCAATCTTCCTCATAGTTTCCGCAATATTTTTATGCTCTCTGACCATCATATTACTTATTTCTTTTTCTATTCACTCGCTCACGAAAAGCTTTATTTAGCAGGCTGGCTCCTTGTTTGGTTTGTGGCGTTTTGTGCCATATTCAACAAGAAAAACAGAGAACTGGTTCTGACTTTTCTTATCTCTTCCCTCATCGTACTGCCTTTTGCCAAGGGTCCGGTCGGCATTTTCGGCGCCTTCTACGCTTGGTTTTTTAATCATTTCCCTCAAATTGCCGTGTTTCGGGAGGTTTATCATTTTGAATTCTTATACGCAATTTCACTTTGTGTTTTGTTTGCGTTTGGTTTGGATTGGCTATGGAATCGGATTTCCAATTTGAAGTTGTCAGTTGTCAGTTGTCAGTTGTCAACACCAATCAGAACGGGGCTAAGGACGTTGTTTGCCGGCAGCGCCATTTTTATCATAGCCCCTTACCTTACTTTTGATTATGCCGGTTACTTAAAGCTGCAGAAAATTCCAAGCGAATACAGTGAACTCGACCAATTTTTTAAGGAAGACAAAAATTACTGCAAGAAGATTTATTATCCGCCTGGATTGGGTTTTGTGTATTTTAAGAACGACAAAACTCCCGGCGCGTCGAACTCCGATGTTTTGGCCCAATCTCTCGGGGTAAAATATTTAACTGACGGCGCTTCCGTTTTGGTTTTGCCGAGCGAAGAGATGTTTTACCGCAACGAGCTGGTTTCGGAGTTTTATGAGAAAGGCGATAACGGAGAATTTGCCAGTTTAATGCAAGAGGGCGATGTCGATTGTGTGGTCTTGCGATTGGATACCGAAACCAAATACTCCGGCGCCTCTAATTTATGGAGGGAAAAAGATCCGGCCGTTGTGAAGAAATGGAATAATACTGATCTGAAAGTACTAACTGAATCCAAAGTTGGACTTAAGTTGGAAAAGCAGTTTGGAGAGAATGTCTTGATCTACAAAGAAGATCCTACTACGAAAATACGAATTGGTCGAAATTATGAAATCACAGGCAAGCCAGCAATTCAGTCACCGCCTCGGCGGGATCCCGTTCAGAATGCGGGACAATTCAGCAACCTGCCTGCCGGTAGGCAAGGTTCAGCAATCAGCCAGCTTCAGCTCACAGATTGGGCCACGAACTCTGCCTATTATAAAGACGGTTGGAGCCGGGGGCGGTATGATTTTTGGCGCAAACACCTTTTTACGCAGTTAAGGCAAGACTTTATTTATACTGACAAAGCGGGCTCTATATTGAGCGGAAAAATCGAGGAAAAAGGAAATTATGAAGTGTGGGCGAGATATCTCACGGGCGGAAAGCCCGGTGAGATAGAATTAAGAATTATGAATTATGAATTAAGTATTCAAAAGGATCTTGGAGATGAGAAATTTATTTGGAAAAATATCGGAAGTATTAATTTAAATGGCAAGACAGATATTGAAATTAAAAATATTTCAGGTGAAAATGCCATTGCTGATTTGGTATTAGTAAAAAAGTAAAAACGTTACTGACAACCAGTCATTGATAAATCCGAACATATTTAATATAATAAACTTATTATGAAAGATATCGACATCACAAACAAGGAAGAACTGATTCGTGTGATGCGAAAAAACAATATTGTTTTTGCCGCTATTTTTGGTTCCCGCGCCAAAGGCACAGCTCGCCCTGACAGCGATTATGATTTTTTAGTCGAGTTTGACAAACGCTATCCAGTCCCTTTTTCTAAGCTTTTTAGAGCGAGAGATCAAGTAGAAAATCTGCTTGGAGAAGAGATCGATTTAGTTACTATTGGTGCTTTGCATCCTTTGATGAAAGAGGAAATATTTAAGACAATGAGGGTATTATATGGCAGGCGAAAAAGATAAATTAAGAATAATTCATATTTATGAAGCAATCGAACTGATAGAGCAGTTTGTTTTTGGTGTTTCAAGAGAAAAATTTGTGAATAGTATTCCATTGCAACGACAAGTATATTATGAAATGGCCGTGATAGGAGAGGCTGCAAATAAAATTGAAAAAAATACACAGGAAAAATATCAAGAAGTGAATTGGCGAGACGCCGTCGACATGAGAAACATTTTAATACATGAGTATTTCGGAGTAGATGCAGAAAAAGTATGGGATACTGTTCAAGGCGATATCCCAATTTTTAAATCTCAAATAGAAAAAATCATCAAAGAACTATAAGTCCCTATTTTTATTTGACTATGTGATTACCAATCTGTTACCGTTGACATAACAACTGAATATTTTATCAAGAGTGGCGGGAGAGAATTGGCTCGTTGATCGCCCAGCAACCCTGAGTGTAGCGAAAGCGAAATCGAATGGGTGCTAAATCCAATGCCAAAAGGCAAAGATAATTAATTTCACGCCTCAGGGCGTGATTTTTTGAAAGGAGAAAGTGTTAGGATCGTTCGAGACAATGATACAAGACAAACCTAAAAACTTAGAAAACGTTGATATTAATGATCCATATAAAATATATTGCCGGCAATATATTTGTGATTTTTTTGGAAAAATTTCGCAAAGGGAAATTGCCCGAAGATTAAAAATTGGAAAAACAACGGTGAATAAGTGGGCAAAGAGCCTGGGGTTTTCTTTTAAGAAGCATACGGCTGATGAAGGTTATTTCAGAAGCACGTCGCCAGAAATGTTCTATGTATTAGGATATATCAGTGCGGATGGAAATGTCTCATGGAACAGAGACAAGAAATACAATGCTTTAACTATCACGGCAGCAGAGAAAGATGTGGATCACTTGGAAAAAATCAGAAAATTATTAAAAAGCACTAAACCGTTATTGTACAGTGGTTCTACAAAATCTTATCGCTTGATTGTTGATTGTAAATAGTAAGCAGATCTGTCAAGACTTAATGAAATTTGGCATTGTGCCAAGAAAATCGCTTATTATTAAATTCCCAGATTTACCTGAAATGTATCTTAAAGATTTTATCAGAGGATATATTGATGGAGACGGATCGCTAAGATATTTTAAAAGACCAAGAAGCCCATATTTCGAGTTGTCAGTATGCTCGAGATCAAGAGACTTTATTGTTGTACTTGAGGAAAAAATATTTAAAAAGTTAGAAGTAAAATCAAGAATAACTAAAACTAAAAATAGCTGTTTTTTGCTACGGTATTCATGTCGGAGAGGTTTAAAATTGGCTCAATGGATTTATGAGGATGCCGACTTATACTTATCTCGAAAATTTATTATTTATCAAGAAGCTTTGAGCTTCAGAAAGGAGTTGGCCCAATGAAACGACTGTTCACTTCAGAGTCGGTAACAGAAGGTCATCCCTGACAAGATGTGCGATCAGATTTCTGACGCGATACTTGATGCGTTATTAGAAAAAGATGAGAAATCACGTGTTGCCGTTGAGACTTTGTTGACTAATGGAGTCTGTATTATTGCCGGCGAAGTTACAACGAGCGCATATGTTGATATGGCGAAGATTGCAAGAGGGGTTATAAAAGATATTGGCTATGATGGCTGCGGTTTTCATCACCAAACAAGCGGTGTTATGACTGCTATTAAAGAGCAGTCATCAGACATTGCTCAGGGAGTTGATAGTTTTAGAAAGACGGAAGAAGGCAAAATAGTAAAGGAAGATTTAGAGCATTTAGGTGCTGGGGATCAAGGTCTAATGTTCGGTTTTGCCTGCAATGAAACGCCCGAGCTGATGCCGCTTCCGATAATTTTAGCTCAAAGATTATGCCAAAGGTTGGCGGAAGTGCGAAAGAAAAACATAGTTAAAGGGTTGCGGCCAGATGGAAAATCCCAAGTTACGGTTGAATATGTTGATGGCAAGCCCGCACGAGTTGATACGGTTCTTATTGCCACACAACATGATGAATATAAAGAGCAAAAAAAATTAAGAGAGGAAATAACTAAGAAAGTGATCGAGCCGGTTCTTAATGATTATGGCCACAAAATTGATTCTAAAACTAAGATTTATGTTAATACTACCGGCAAATTCGTGATAGGCGGTCCTGAAGGCGATACTGGTCTGACCGGAAGAAAAATCATCGTTGACACTTATGGAGGCTATGCCCGCCATGGCGGCGGCGCTTTCTCCGGTAAGGATCCCTCAAAGGTTGACCGTTCCGGAGCATACTCGGCCAGATGGGTTGCAAAAAGTATTGTCGCTTCCGGCTTGGCTGATAAATGTGAAGTTCAGCTTGCTTATGCCATTGGAAAACCGGAACCTCTTTCCGTTTATGTAGACACTTTTGAAACTGGCAAAATTTCCGATGAAGAAATCGCTAAAAAGATAGAGCAAAATTTCGATCTTCGTCCTGGAATGATTATCAAAAATCTAAAACTAAGAAGGCCGATCTATCGACAATGCGCTGCTTACGGACATTTCGGTCGTCCTGAGCTTGATTTACCATGGGAAAAGGTTAAAAAAATAACCTAAATTAATCTTGATCTTCTAAAAAGAAAGTGACCCCCGCCTTTTGGCTGGGGTCACGGTTGCATAGCAGTTATCCGCTGCTATGGAGGGTTTCGTTACTCATTCTAACTCTTGCAAAAGAGACTCGAGCTCCGAAATCGACTTAGAGATGATCGAAAGACGGCATTCATCCAAGCCGCGACTGTACGATGTAGAGGGATCTTCCTTAATCGCATTTTCCAACCGTGCTTGAATCCGGCTCATCTCTTCCCGATGAAGGGAAAGGATTTGCCTTATCTCCTCCTTGTCAGCCTCGAACTCCATGAGTCGATCGACGATTTTCCGAGCTTTCTTTGAGCTAAAGGTGGACATTAAGTCCCGATCCTCCAACACGAGCTCACTTCCCCAAACACATGTCTTGTGTTTTAGTCGGAGCAGTAGAAAGTCTTTCTCGGAAGCGAACGGATAGGATTTTATCCTTGAGTTTGCATACTCAGACGTGAAGGTCATAGTAGCAGTCAGGGAGAAATCGCTAGGATTATTGTCCCATCCGGCATTCATTGCCCAATAGTGGGCGAGCAGTGATTGCTCGGAAGTTAACTCCTCTTCCGACATCTGCTTATGGATTTCTTTCAATTGTTCGGTCAACCCTTTTTCCCAGAGCTCCCAAGCGATGTAGTCAAGGTGGGATAGCCAATCGTTCTTGATTGAATCGACTTCTATCCACCCTCGAAGATCAAAGTAGACCTTGATCAGGTCTTTAATCACCTTTAAGTTCGGATCGCTGCTCTTCACCGAAGAACCAATGTTTCCTGCGATCAGATAAAACAACCTGCCACACATTCTTTCCGTTGTGTACTTTATGTTAGAAATCTCTTTCTTGAGGCTCCGTATCTCCTCAAAGTGCTGGAAAGACATAATGTTCACATCTCTTCTGCACTTGCTGTGGACCCGCTCTCGGATCAAATCAACCAGCCACATTTGTATAACCTCCTCTCCCTTGTCGGGATATACTGTTTCTGGTATCTTCTAGGAAGACCCAGTCAGGGTGCAACTGTTAGCTTGCCTAATACAATCAGACGAGACTAGCGGTCTATTCGTTTATAGCACGAATGTTATATTCTGTCAATAAAAATGAGCGTAACCACTCACTCGCAGCTGTCATTTCGACTCCTCAGCCTTGTCTGAGGGTGGAGAAATCTTAAAAATAGATT
>CAYIJI010000017.1:0-19520 GCA_964363695.1 uncultured Candidatus Saccharibacteria bacterium | reverse complement strand
ATCTGTCATCTGTCATCTGTCATCTGTCATCTGTCATCTGTCATCTGTCATCTGTCATCTGTATACTTACCAGCCCCCTATTCATCTTTTTCGTATCGACCGTCAAAATTTCTATTTTGAAAAAATCCCTTCTTGGGCAAAAGTTTTACCGAAAGCTTGAATTTTCTGGGCTCGCCGTTGGCATCATTGAATTCGTCCGATTTGTTTTCCGTGTAAATTTGCACCAGTTCAACAGACAGAATCTCTTTTAAGGTTGAAATTTCTTCTGTATTTGATTTTATGTCAGCTAAAAGCTTTTGATTTGGACCGGTAGCTAGTATCTCATCTTTAATTTGCTTTCTTTTTTGCGTTATTTCCTTTACTTCATCGGCAACTTTTAGGTATTCGTCTGAATTTTCAAGCTCTCCCTGCAACATATCCTTCGCGTTTCTTACTTCTTCCTGATACTTCTCTAAGAGATCGATTCTTTTCTGAATAGTGGCAATATCCATTTTTTACTTCTCCGTTAATAATTACGTCTATAATTATATACGCCCCATATTAAAAAGGCCAATGATTTGGCTTGTGGAATAAAAATAAACCTCCAAACGGAGGTTTATTTTTATGCTAACTTATTTAATTGTCTATTTTAATCCAGCCATGCTGAGTTTAAAATCTTTTTGCTCTTCTCTTTTGTCTTTCAGCATTTTTGCCCTGGCTTCGCGGATTGCTTTCCGGAATTTCTTTCTTGCCTCCACTCGTTCACCCTTCGATTTTGCGGTGAGAAGAGCCTGTTTATACTCTGCTCTGGCCGATTCAACAGAAGCCCTATATTCCGAATTAGTTCCTCTTACCTCATTTTTATGCCTTTTTCTAACTTCTTGAATGTTCTTCTTATGTCTTCCACTTTCACTAATAGTCACTTGGCTGTCACTATAAGCTTGAACGACGGTTATGGGAGAAATGGCGGTTAAGGAAAGGACGAGGGCGATTACGATTATCGCCTTAAAATTATTCCTCCGTTTTTTCCTCCGCTGTTTTTTTGTCAAGTTGCCTCCTTTCACGATGACTAACTTTAAAACCGGCTACAATAGTTAATACGCCGAGGAGGAAGCATTTGTTTCAAGGTTTAATACAAATTTGCGATATCTGCTTTTGGACTTGATTATTAGTAAAAAAAGATACAAACCAATCAGGGAAAAAAGCACAAATGGAAACGATGCCCAAAGAAATGATTTCAAAAATAAGGAAAATCCTGCGAATGACAAAAGATTAAGGATAGAGAGGCAAGAATAGATCAAAAAAACTTTTTTGAATTTAAATAATGCTACTTTCCTCATTATAATAAGGTGAATCTCCTCTGGAAAAGATGAATTGGCAGCTATTAAATTTTGCAAAATTTCTTCGGCCATTAAATTAGAGTAAATGTTCCCTCATAGCGAGCTTTGCCCGATATAAATATGTTTTCACGGTGTTGATAGGAATATTTTTAATTCTTGCGATCTCACTGTAGCTGAATCCTCTTAAGTAAAATAATGAAAGCACCGACCTGTAAACCGGCTTGATCTTTTTTAAGCCTGCAATAACATCGAATTTGATATAGCCTGGCGTTTCATTTGTTAGTAAGAACTTTTCAATTACCTTTCTCTTATCAGGATCATCAAGTATTAGAAGCTCTTTGTTCCGCTTTTGTTTGCGAAACCAGTCGTACGTTGTGTTGGTCGCGATAGTAAACAGCCATGTTGTAAATTTGGAGTTGCTTTTTAAATCGTATTTTTTGATATTTTTATATAGTTTTATAAAAGTTTCCTGCGTTAGGTCTTCAGCGTCTTCCCTTCTTCTGACCAAGCGGGCAATATGTATGAAAATCGGCTTTTCATACTTTAAAAGGATTTTTTCAAAAGCCAAAAGGTTACCTTTTTGTGCCTCTGCCAATATTTTTTTGTTCACCTGGCTTCTCATGGTAAAACTCCTCTCATATATATTATACGACAGGTGACAAGAGAACTACTACAAAATTTAATTATTCGGCTGAAAACTACCTATTATTACATTGGCATTTATATGAAGCTTGCGGCCGATAATTAGGCCTTCATTCGTCACTTTTAAAACTCTCTTATCTAAAGCCGATTCTGTAATCACTTCTTTTCCCACAATATTATGCCGTTTTACATCAAAACTCTTGCCAACTTCTGCCTCTGAATCAAGAAAATCATAACCGACTAATCTGAGTTTTTGCTTAAGATGCTTTCTGATCGTCTCTCCGTTGTATTTTATCCAATCCTCCTCCGGAGTTTGGGCTTGGATTGAATCCGGTTTTGAAGTTAAGTTGATGATAAACGACTCGTTCACCTTCTTGTATTGTCCGACCGATATCAGCTTTGCGTTTTCAATAAAACCTTTGAGTCCCTGATACACTTCCGGCTTGATTTTGCCTTTTGCCGCAAAATCATTGATGACTGCCTCAAACTGTTCAATATTCTTAATATTAGGAGGAAGCTTCGCCTCTAGAAGCTGTTTTGCTTTCTGCTCTTCTGCGGCTTTGTCTACCGGAGGAGCCGCTTTTTCTTTAGGTTTTTCTGCCTGAAACTGGACCAGAATTTCTCTGACATTTTCCACTCCATAAGTTTCGACCAGTTCGGAGAGCTGTTCGTGAAGACGGATAGCCAATATAAGATTCAGTTTTTTGCCCATTCTTTCCCTTTAGATACGTTTCTTAATAATCTATTTTCTATTATTTATTCATATACTGATAAGCTAAATAACCGCCTGCGATCAAGATTATTACGCCTAGAACAATAAGGATAATTTTAAGATTGGATGACTTGGTTGGAATATTGCCTTGCAGCATAGCGCTTCCTGCCGCCTCCGTCTGTTGCGAGGCAGCAAGGTTAGGTGGTAAAGATGAAGTTTCAAGCACTGGAGCTGGCGGAGTTTGCGGTTGTTGCTCGGATTGAATATTTTCCGCTGGAACCTCCGTGATAGATGGCTGTGCTGCTTCAGGAATGCTTTCTTGCTGGTAAGGTTTTATTGGGGCAGTCGGCGGGGCTGCCTCCGGCGCCGAAGATGTATTTTGAGCCTGTTCTCCGACAAAGTTATTGTTAGATGTTGCGATACTCGGATCCTGATTTGAATTTTCCATCATTCCTCTCTTTTTTATTTATTCTTATTCTAAGAATAAACTTTTTTGATTTCTAAATCAAACAGTTTAGCTGCCGAGCGTTTGTTCCAAATCTTGCTGGAGCTGTTTGGCATCGTTTATGTCGTTGATCCCATTGGTATTTAGAAGACTGGAAATTAACCGTACTTCATAGTATGAAACAAGGAAGATCGCAAAAATTGAGATAATAAAAACATATACAGAAGCCCGATCCCATTTCTTCTGTACTGATTGAAAATGGCTGAACGAACGCCATTCATGCGTTTTCCAAGCCCGCTGTCTTGCCATAAAAGGAAGAATAAATAGTATTGGGAAAAATAAAACTGAGGACAAAACGCTTGCCCAAAAAAATACTTTGTCCTTCATATACCAAAAATAAACTGCGCTGCAGACGAGAGCGGAAAAAGAGTACCGGCTTAAATATTTTTGCTGCTCTTCCAAAGAAGGCTCGACTTCTGCATAACCCTCATTTTGTGCGATTATAGCGTTCATTTGCTTATCAATTTCAGATTGTTCGATTTCTGTCGGCATATCTCCATTATATGCCAAGTTTAGAATATGAAAAGCCCCAGCAACATTACTGCAATTGCTAGGGCTTCGGCTAGTGGACAAAACGATCTAGAATCGTCCGTCCGAAACGAGACAATGACTGCTTAAACGCAATCCACAGTATGCCGCGGTAAGACTTCCAGTGTTCCTTGATCAGCCCGCGGCCGTGGCTAGTGAAGAAGTAGAACCAGATCGGAATGGCATAGAGGCAAAGCCAAGCACCGAACCGGCTCATTTTTTTTGGCCGAAATAGAACATGCTGGCCGTTGTAGAGATCGTAATCTCTCAACCATTCACGCCCTTCCGACTCAAAATCATCCTCAATTTCAGTCCCGGGCAGAAGTACAAGCCCTAAGACCTGGAGGTAAGTAATCCCCCAACGCCAAAGTTGGCGAATACCCCTGAAAAATGACCGGGCGGTGTCTGTGTCAGCACCCGCAATAGTCATGGCCAGCGATTTAATACCGGCGGCATTAAGGGTAGCTAAACAGCTTCTAATCTGCTCCGGAGTCTGGCCTTTTCTCATCTTCTTCAGTGTGACCGCGTCAGCGGACTCAATTCCCAAGCAAACTATATCGCATCCAGCCAGTTTCATGAGCTCTGCTATTTCCGGAATCATATCCGTCACTCTCGCCTGGCAGAGCCAACCTTTTGGCGGGATCAGATCACAAGCAATCATCTGCTCCATAAACTCAATCGTAATCAACCTGGTGCGAGCATTTCCAAAAAAGTTGTCGTCCGAGAAGAAGATAACATTCTCTTCCCAAGAAGCAGGATACCGCTCCTTATACTCTCGGAGCCATGCAATACGTGCTTCAACTGATGAAGCGCGATACTCTGGGCCAAATGTTGTTGCAACAGCGCAGAACCGACATTTGGACGGACATCCCCGGCTGTTATTAAAAAGAGTCTGCTCCATCTTCTCATAGCCGACGATAGTATCGAAAGCCGGAAGAGGCAATGCTGAGAGCTCTTCTTCTGTCAGAAGAGGCTGATCACCATTTCGTCGTATTACAGCCCCGTCTTTCCATGTTATACCCAAGACATTAGCAAGACTCTCTCTGTTTTGCCTCGCTCGAACTAATTGAGGTAGAGTTTTGTCGCCCTCATGTCGAACAACCACATCGGCGCCAACATCAAGTGACTCCTCCGGTAAAACAGTTGCATGCGGTCCACCAACTACAATTATGCCATTATAGCTTTCGGACCGAAGTTGTCTGATCATAGCGTAAGTTGGATTTGCAGTACAGCTGATAATGCTGAATCCAACCAAATCGTAGTTCATGAGTTCCCATAAATCGAATCGCTCTACCGACTCAACGTAGCAGGTAACTTCATGGCCCTCTTTTTTCAAAATAGCCGCAAGAAGTGGGACACCTCTTGACATTTTGATTAGGGCATAGATATTCAGACGGTCAGGACCTAGACACTCGACTAGAGCTATCTTCAAGATGCTCCCCTCCTTTTCGGGAAATTACTTGTCTTTTGTGCTAACTTGAACCGCACTTTCATGCAATCCAAATTTCCGGCTCATAATAACAGAAAATCAATTATTAGGCAACAAAAAAAGAGTAATTGAAAAAGAGAGTAACCATTCATCGCCCCTGTGTCATCCCCGTGAAGACGGGGATCCAGTGTTTAGATTTATTATATTATTTCTGGATTCCCGCCTTCGCGGGAATGACAGTGAATGGTTACAAAAAGAACGGATCTATCGCTCTTTATTTACTTGTTTGCCTATATACCTATTTGCTTAACAACTCAATCAATTTACCTTTCGCTTCTTTGGGATAAAGATTCGGCATATTCTTCATCTCGCTTATAGAAACCCATTTCGGGTGGAATTGATTGCCTTCATGCATTCGCTCTTTCTCAGGACCTCCAAGCTGAACTTCTCCAGTAAAATCGGTTATCAAGTAAAAATATTCATCTCTGCCCTTAAACTCATAAACTTGAGCGGGGTTATGATGAATAAATAAAAGTTTATCGATTTTAGCATCAATTGAGAGTTCTTCTTTAATTTCCCGAATTGTTGCCTCTTCTGTCGTTTCACCTTCCTCAACGCCGCCGCCGGGAAATACAAAATACCAACCCTCTTGCCAGCTCGGATTGAACCGATGCATTAAAAGAATTTTATCGTCCTTAATAATTATCCCAACTGCCCGTTTTCCTATCTCCATATTCATCCTTAATTATTTACTCATTGTCATTGCGAGCGATGCAACTTTGAAGCGCGGCAATCCTTAAAATAGATTGCGGAGCCTGTCCCGAAGCATCGAGGGATCTGATCCGCTCCTCGCAATGACGAGACAATGACGCTTATTTTTACTTATTTTTAGAATATTTTTCAATTCCTTTGATTAAAATCCTAGCTGCTTTTTTTAGATCTTCTTTATTTAATACAAAAGCAACTCTGATTTCATCTTTGCCCCTATCTGGAGTTGCGTAAAATCCGGAACCGGGAGCAACCATTACCGTTTCACCATTAACGTTAAAATCAGTCAAAAGCCATTTGGCAAATTCATCCGAATCTTTAACCGGCAACTTAACCATGGTGTAGAAAGCGCCCTCCGGATAATGAATTTTTGTCTTAAGCCCTGATTCTAACTCTTTTAGAAAAGCATTGCGTCTTACTTCATATTCTCCTGTTATTTTTTTAATATATTTTTTAGAGTTACTTAAAGCCGAAAAAACAATTCTTTGATCCAAGGTCGAGACAGATAAACGTTGTTGGACGAAACAATTAAGAGCATAAAGAACTGATTTATTTGTTGAAATCACAGCTCCAATTCTTGCACCGCAGACGTTAAATTTCTTCGACAAACTGTCGATAATTATTATTCGCTCTTTATCCTCTTTGGAAGCAAGCGTGAAAATACTTTGCGATTTGCAACCATCAAAGCAAATTCCGCTGTACGCTTCGTCGCTGATTATAAATAAATTATGCTTTTTAGCGATTTTGAGTATTAATTTTAATTCATCTTTTGTAAAAACAGTGCCGGTTGGATTGTTTGGATTATTTAAAAGAATCGCTCTGGTTTTTGAAGTAATTTTTGAAACAATCTTCTTTTCATCGGGCAAATGATAGCCGTTTTTCGGATCAAGTTGGACCGGGGAAATTTTTGCCGAAACCAGATTGGCGAAACCGAGATAATTGGCGTAAAAAGGCTCAAAAGCAAGTATTTCTTCACCCGGATTGCAGACGATAGCACAGGCCAAAATCAAACCTTCGCTCCCTCCGCTTGTTATCAAAATATTTTCAGGAGAAACTTTTATGCCATCATCTTCTAAATAATCCCTCCAGGCCAAAAGAAGTTCTTTTGTGCCTTGCGATTGTTCATAGGGCAAATAATCAATCTTGGAACATTTATTCAGGGCGAAGCATATTTCAATCGGAGCTTTCAAGTCAGGCTGGCCGATATTGAGATGGTAAACTTTAATTCCTTTTTTCTTCGCTTCGTCAGCATAAGCGCTAAGTTTTCGGATTGGAGAAGCCGGCGCTGAGATGGCTCGCTTAGATATTTTTAAGTTCATAATTAAAAATGTCGATCCTATGTCGGATATTAATTACTTTGAATTATTGAGTTTCTCAATATATTCTTGCTCAATCTGTTCTTGCGCTCTGCTGGGGTCTTGATTTAACTGACCCGTTCTTTGCGATTGCCCTCTATCATCTAAAATCCGCGCAACTGACGCTTCAAGCCCTGCAATTCTTGACTTTAAGTCTTTGATTTCTTCTTCCAGTTCCAAGTTTGTTTTTTCTGCAGCTTCTTGTTCAATGTGCTCGCCCATTGTTTCAACAGAATTCATATAACTCCTCTCTTAAACTATTTAAGAATAAATGGTATTAACCCCAGGGCAAGCCCTGGACCCTTCCGAACAGGAACCATGGGCCCGCGGCCAAGCCGTCGGGGAAATCTTCTCTATTATACTCCTATCTCAAAAAAAGTAGAACAAGTAAATTATTTATCTGACAACAATTGATTATGATATAGAGCGGCCGTGGAGCGAAACACTCCACGGCCAGAAATTGTCAGTAGCGGCGAAGCCACCAGCCCTCCCAATAGAAACGAGGGCAAAACATTAATGCCCAAATGAGTCTGGGCAAGATCTTCCTTGAAAGAGGATAGATCGGATCAATACATGGACGCAACTTAGCCGTAACCGACAAAAAACGAACGCGTGTCCCGTTCATATAGATGTCGATCGATAAACTCGATTTTCCCCTTGATATTGGGACTGTATTCGTAACGACTCGATTAATCGGCTTTCGCACCATCTCCTTAAGTACAATGCAGGAAATAGATAATCGGGCTCCATTGGCCCGAACCATGCCGAATCGGCATAACATTTCTCCGATATGGCAATTGGCTTTCCTTACTCCATCATAGTAGTCGAAGCATCGTCCAGCCAGAAACAGCCGAACTAAGCGCTGTGAGGGTGGGTTGGTGGGTTTTACCCAAGCAACAACTTCCACGCTAGAAGCCAGCATCTTGCTCAAGACCATCTCTCCTTTCCTAGTTCGCTCCCTAGATCAAAAATATCAGAATTAAAAAATAAACTCCAGAGGGAGTAAATAATAGTTACTCAACTTGCGCAAGACAATAAATTATAGTCATCTCGACATCATGAGCTGCGACTTGAGTCGAATGACGAGAGATATACAAATTAATGGAGCTGAAATAGACTGGAAATAGATAACTTAGCCACAATAATTTGTAGATTTCTCGCCTTGAGCCGCCCAATGGCATTCGATTTCACTCATGCCCTGAGCGCAGTCGAACGGGCTCGAAATGACGGTTATTTGCGATCAGCAGTACTAAAATATTACATCATCATACGTTCTTTTCCTCATCAGTAAGATATGGCCAAATTTCTTCTTGAGCCAACAGATAACAAATAGTACTTTCTGCACCGCAGTTTAGGCCAACTCCAACTTTGCTAAAGCCGTCTCTACAGCTCTCATGTCTTTTATCGATAAGTGATTGTTGGATTATATTATTTCCCCAAAACCAAGAAAAATACATCTTGGCTTCTTTTAAATATTTTTTATTATTTGTTTGTTTATAAGCTTTTAAATTGGCTAAAACTTGAAACGCTGCATCTATTGGCTGTTGATCAAAAATTGCTTTTCTCCCATGTTTTGGAAACCAGCCTTTATTCCCAATAACAATCGGGCAACTTTGCTCTTTTGAAATATCATTTAAAAAATCCAACATCTCCAATCCTAGATCTTCCAAGGTCGGCTGCTTCAACGCCTCGGCAGCACACAAAAAGCTAAGCGGTATTATAGCATTGGCATAACTAAGTTCATCCTCAATCCACTTCCACTCATTCGTAATATTATTAAGATAGTTTGCTTTTAACGAATTTATAAGAGAACTTGCTAAGTCTAAATCCATCAGAGAAGCCCCTAGGACGGCATACGCCCTGCCCCGAACGCTTTTAAAATTTCTGACTTTTAGTATCATACTTTGTATGATACTTTGCGCTAAATTTGATTGATATGAGGCATTAATTGCAACTGAGAGTGCCCAATAAGCTTCACCTAGAGCATCTTCCGACCATGGTTTATTTAAAGGTTTCTTCTGGAAATCATGAAAATTAATTATTTTCTCGTCTCCTACTGCTTTTTTAATAAAATTTAAATATATTTCCGCTTTTTCATAATCTTTAAATTTTAAAGCTACCAACAAACCGCGAGCGCCGTCATCAAGTGCGTATCCATGAATCCGATCTATACTATGGCCATTTGTATGCTGCCAAATACTAAAACTATCCGTTAAAAAATTAATATGTTTTAATCCTATTTTTTTCATTTTTGAGAAGAGACATACCTAAAAAGATTTAGATATCTTTCGGCAACCCGCGGCCATCTCATCTTTCGGCCGAGAATATACGCCTCCTCCTCTAACTTAGCCTTAAGGCTTGGGTTTTTTAATATTTTTAATACTGCTTCGACAATCTGCTGGGAATTTTTGAAGTCAACTATTACTCCCCTATTATTCGCCAGCATTTCTTTGGCATAGGGATATCCGGTTGAAATGCAAGCTTTTCCCATCCCCAGTGCATAAGCGAGAGTACCGGAAGTAATCTGCTGCGGATCTGTATGAGGAGTTAAATATATATCACACTTTTCATACAAATTAAGCAGCTCTTGAAGTTCTAAATATTTGTTAATAAATTTTATATTTTTACTAACCTTCAAATTATTTGCGAGTTTTTGTAAACTTTTTCTATATTTTTCTCCCTGTCTTTTTATAATTTCAGGATGAGTTTGCCCTGCTATAACAAACAATATATCCGGAAATTCTTTTACAATCTGGGGCAGGGCCTTGATAACATATTCAATTCCTTTGTTTTCACTGATCAGCCCGCTTAACAGTAAAACCGGTCTCTCTTTCCAATTTAAGCGGTTTGCCTGGCTGTTTGCTTTCTTTTGATCCGATACTCCATGATGAATAGTTACAACTTTATCTCTATCAATATTATAATCTCTCTCAAGCCTTTCCTTGGCGTCCGGTATCATCGCAACTACACTGTCTGAAATTTCCGCCAATCTTTGCAAAGTGGAGCGTTGAATATCAGTCGGCTTAGCGAGAATAGTATGAAATATTGTGACAATCGGCTTATTAATATTCCGAAGAAAAGCAAAGATATAATCCCCTGCTTCTCCTCCAAAAAGCCCAAATTCATGCTGGAGACAAACTACATCGGCAGACGACTGATTCACATACTCTGCTGCTTGATAGTAGCTGTCATACTTATCTTGATAAATCTTATATTTGACTTCCCACGGATACTCCAGATCGCCTTCTCCGTCATTAATAGCAATTATTTCAGCCAAGCTTTCCGAGTTTAGATCATTTAATGCATTTGTTAAATCTTTCGTAAAAGTAGCAAGTCCGCATTTTCTTGGTATATAACTTGATACAAAGATTGTGCGCACTATGCTTTGTTGGGTATCGAGAATTTGATTTATTATATTCATTTGATAATTTTGCCCTTCTTTAAACTGCTACAGCTTAATTTTTACCTGAGATAATAAAATGCATCAATATGATTTTAAACAAAAAATATCTCTAAAAATATTTTTATAAAAAATAGAGATTTTTATAATGAAAGATTTTTGAGCGCTCCCTAGAACCAGTATACCACAAATAAAGCATAAAGTCTCTTTATGGGGGCTTGTTTCTAGTTATGGCGGACATTCTTGCCGGCTTCAGTAACCACTCACCATATCGTCATTGCGAGCCTGATGTTCAGAGCGGCGCGGCAATCTATTAGAAAGATTGCTTCGTCGCTAGCCTCACTCCTCGCAATGACAGTGAGTAGTTGCCGGCTTCAGTAACCACTCACTGCCCCCTGTTGTCATCCCAGACTGCAAGCTTGAGATCTGGGATCCAGAGAGTTAGTCTGCTTGCATAATTTCTAGATTCCAGATCAAGTCTGGAATGACAGTGAGTGGTTACCGGCTTCACGCTTGACAAAATTAAACTCTTTATGTTATAGTAGAACAGTAAAGTAAATTGTTCTATAGATTTCCGAAAGCAATTAAATTTCGTCGTTCTATACAGCAATTCGACCTGCCTGACGGCAGGCAGGAATTTAATTAATTATTGCGGCGGAACTCTTTTTTTGTTTTGCCGCAAAGGAAAAAACAATGCAACGAAACAAAACTGCCAATTCTGGATTTGGCCAAAAAAGCTATTCCCGAAACTTTAGATCGGGAAACGCTAAGAAATCATTTTACTATCAATCGAGCGACGGAACCAGGACCGTTTCAAGGCCTGATTCAAACGCTAAACCAAGCGGAAGCGGTTACGCAAAACCCTCATTTGGAACACCTAAGCCTTCTTTTGGGACCCAAAGTAAACCATCTTTTATGCCTAGTAGAAACGCAAGGCCGTCTTTTGGCGCAAGAAGGCCTTCGTTTAGATCAGGCTCGGGCTCAAGATCGGGAAGAGGAAGATTCGGCGAAAGCATTGACGTCTCAAAATTTATCTGTAAGCCGTCTGGCACAGTTGAAGCGAAAACAGAAGTAATTAAAAATTCTTTTGCCGATTTTAATATGTCGAAAGAGATACAAAAGAACCTCGAGCACAAAAAGTATGTTACCCCCACCCCTATTCAAGACCAATCAATTAACCATATTATCGACGGCAAAGACATAATCGGATTGGCTAATACCGGCACAGGAAAGACCGGAGCCTTTTTACTGCCTTTGATCGATAAAGTTTTTAAAGACAAATCTCAAAAAGTCTTAATCCTTGCCCCAACCCGCGAACTGGCATTGCAGATCGATGATGAATTCCGACAATTTTCATGGTCAATGAAGATATTTTCTGCTGTTTGTGTCGGAGGAGCGCCGATTTATAAGCAGATCAACAATCTAAAAAGAGAGCCTAACTTTATCATCGGAACCCCCGGCAGATTAAAGGATTTGAGCGAGAAGAATTTGATCAAGTTCGAATCATTTAACAATATTGTCATCGATGAAATCGACCGGATGCTGGATATGGGATTCATTGATGAGATAAAAAGGATTTTAGCTCAATTGCCCAAAGAGAGACAATCTTTGTTCTTCTCCGCCACAATGCCTCTTAAAATCAGGGACTTAGTGCATCAGTTTTTGATCAATCCCATTACTGTTGAAATAAAATCAGGCGAAACTGCAGCCAATGTAGATCAGGATATTGTGCGAGTCAGAAGTTTGGAAATGAAATTTAATCAGCTCCAAGAGCTCTTAAGGCAAACCGATCTTAAAAAAGTGCTGATTTTCTCTGAAACCAAGCGCGATGTTGAAAGACTGACTTCAAATTTAGTCGGCGAAGGCTTTAAGGCCGACTCGATCCACGGTGATAAAAAACAACACCAGAGACAAAAAGCTCTCACCTTATTTAAAAACAACGCCATCAATATTCTTGTTGCCACAGATGTGGCTGCTCGCGGATTAGATATTAATGACATATCTCACGTGATCAACTACACCGTTCCCCAGACTTACAACGATTACGTTCACCGGATCGGAAGAACCGGCCGAGGCGACAAGAAAGGCATTGCCCTAACTTTTGTTGAAACTAGGTAACCTTATGAAAACAGAAATACGCAATGTAGCAATCATAGCCCACGTTGACCATGGGAAGACGACCTTAGTTGACGGCCTTTTGAAACAGTCAAAAACGTTTCGCGACAACGAAGCCGCAATGTCTGAAGACTTGATAATGGACTCAAACGATCAAGAAAGAGAACGCGGAATTACGATTCTAGCGAAAAATACGGCAATCAATTACAAAGGTTTAAAGATAAATATTATCGACACTCCCGGCCATGCTGATTTTGGCGGTGAAGTTGAACGAACTTTAAATATGGCCGAGGGGGCCATTCTTTTGATTGATGCTCAAGAAGGCCCGATGCCCCAAACAAAATTTGTCCTGAAAAAAGCTCTCGAGCTTGGACTTAGGATTATTGTCCTAATAAATAAAATCGATAAAGTAAATGCAAACATCCCCGAAACAATCAATAAGACTTACGACCTCTTTTTAGAGTTGGCAACCGATGATTCTCAGCTGGATTTCCCTGTATATTACGCCATCGGCCGTGAAGGCAAAGCTTGGAACAAGCTGCCGGATGACGAAAGTGCACCAGCCGACCTTTCGCCGATATTGGACGCGATTATTGACAACATTCCTGCTCCGAAAAAGAACGATGAAGCTCCATTAAAAATGCTTATCTCTGCCCTAGATTGGGATAATTTTATGGGTAAATACTCCATAGGAAAAATTTCAACCGGCATCGCGAAAACCGGTATGCCGGCCGTCATTGTTAATCAGAACGGGATTATTGAGAGCGGAAAAATTGAGAAAATTTACACTACAGAGGGCTTAAAAAAGATCGAAACAAGCGAAGCAAGCTCCGGCGATATTGTTTCGATTGCCGGACTTAAAAAAGCTTCTATTGGAGACACTATTTCCGATGCAAGCGACCCAACTGCCTTGCCTAAAATTACAATCGAAGAACCAACTTTGAGCATTTCCATTTACGCCAACACCTCGCCCTTTGCCGGCAAAGAAGGAAAATTTGTAACCGCAAGACATTTGCACGACCGCATCGTGAAAGAATTGGAAACAAATATTTCAATGAAAATGCACACTGCCCTGACCGGCGACTTTATTCTTTCCGGACGAGGCGAACTGCATCTATCTGTTTTCATTGAGGCTCTAAGGCGGGAAGGTTTTGAGCTTCAAGTAGGGAAACCCAAGGTTATTACAAAAGAAATTGATGGAAATGTTTGTGAGCCAGTCGAAGAATTAACTATCGATGTTGCGCCGGAATTCGCCAGCACTATAATTGGCGAAGTTAATAAGCGCCGGGGAATTTTGCTCCATCAAGAAGAAAACAGCGATGGTACAACTCGATTGGTTTTTGAAATTACAACTAGAGGAACTTTGGGGTTAAGGAACGTTCTTCTAACAGCTTCGAAAGGCACTGCAATTTCTAACTCACTATTTTTACGGTTTGATCCGGTTGGCGGCGCTATTCCAAAACTTAGAAACGGCGTTTTAATTGCCTTTGAGGGTGGAAAAGCTGTTACTTATGGATTGAATATTGCCCAGCAACGCGGAACTACTTTTATTCCTCCGGCAACCGATGTTTACGCCGGTATGGTTGTGGGGTTGAATACAAGAGAAGACGACATGGAGATCAATGTGACCAAAGAGAAAAAATTAACCAATGTTCGAGCTTCTAATTCCGACATTGCCACTATTCTTACTCCTCCGACTATTTTTTCACTTGAGCAGTGTATCGATTTTTTGGAAGACGATGAACTTCTTGAAGTTACTCCTAAGAGCCTGCGATTAAGAAAAAAGATTTTAGACGCTCAATCACGATTGAAAGCCAGAAGGAAATAAATAACTTACCCACGAGTAAAAAGGGGTCAAAATAAGACGGTCGTCTTATTTTGACCCCTTTTTTAGTATTTTCTGTATACAAAAAATCCGTCCTGAAAGCGACGGATTTTTTTATGTTGAAGCGCAAACTATTAATACTAAACCTCTGCGAATACCACCACATAGTTCTTGCCGTATTTTTTGGCGCATTTTGGACAGGTTGTATAGTACGTATAAATATTTTTTACTGTTTTGTCTTTTCCTTTGACGTAGTTTTCCATCTCCCTATGCCAATTTGGAGCTTCTTTGTATGGACCTTCAAATACTTTGGTCAAAAAAGTTCCAGACAGCTCTGCGCTTTCAAGACCGGGGACATCTTTTTCTATTGCAAAATACTGCTCACTCTTCCAAGGAGATTTCTCAAATGAAAGAGTAAGGAAGTCTTCCGGCATAGCGCCCGCTTTTTCAATTTTTTCCGACATTTTTGTCATAACCTGCCCCATATTGAGAGGAATATGGAGAAATGATTTGACAATATCTTTAGCAAATAATTTGTCGTCCCATTTAACTTCCTTCTCGTCCCAAGATTTGGGGTCAAACTTGGGGCAGCATGTCTTCTCTTCTTTCTCTTTCTTTTCCATACAAGCTCCTTTCAAGTTAATTATGTTACTCTGCTTAATACTATTATAGCACAACTATTTACTGGTTTAACGTATGATGGTAATTAAATAGTTGGTCATCTCGACATCCCGATGTTTATCAGGACGAGAGATATACAAATTATTGCAGCCTTAACATTAAATTGTAGATTTCTCGCCTTGAAGCTACCCAATGGATCGAAATGACGACCATTCTATATCGATTTGATATGGAAATAATTGCAGACACGCTTGGTCTAATTCTTAGAACCCCAAATCCTGATCAATACTTTGCATTGCCTTTAGGGCAATATCAACAAACTCTTCTAAGCTGAGGCCAAAATCGGTGCAGGTTTGAATATATTCTCTATTCGATCCGGCGGCAAAAGCTGGAGTTTTAAATCGTTTTAAAACTGACTTTGGTTTTAGAAGGCTGATTTTTTTATCAGGCATCACACAAGATGCGGCGGTAATTAAACCGGTCAATGGATCAACAGCAAAAATAGCTTTCTCAGCTAAAGTATTCCTCGGAATGTTTAAAATATCTGAATTATGAGCTTTTATGATATTAAAAACTTCCTCAGGTAAATCCGAATCATTTAGCCATTCTTTAACTAAAACGCCATGTTTTTTCCAATTATTGGCGGTCTCTCCGTAGTCTAAATCATGAAGCAAACCAGCCATACCCCAAACTTCAGTGTCTTCACCAAAACGCTTCGCCAACGCCCGCATTACAACCTCAACGGCAAGCGAATGCTTGATAAGGTTTTTATTCTGTAGTTTTTCGTTTAATAATTTTAAAGCTTCGTCTCTTGTCATAAGTTCTCTTGCTATTTAGTCCACAATCCGTGAAGATTACAATAAGCTCGCGCTTTAATATTTTCTGCATAGATATTGAATCTAGCTTCCGGTTTATCTCCAGGCTTTAAATAATGTCGACCTGCCTTACCATCAATAATAATTTCAATCCACTCAATATAATGTTCGCTCTCCATTGGATGAGGTACTTCACCGACTTTAATTGTGACTCCTTCTCCATTTTTTTCGATAACAGGAACATGTTTTTCTTTTGCGGCGTCAACTGAATTTTCTTTCAATAATTCCATTTTTTCGTCGCAGCAGACTAAAGAATCTGCGCCTGCATGCAAAACTTCAACGATATTTCCGCAAATGTTGCATCTGTAGACTTGATTTAATTCTGTCATTGGTTCTCCTTTTATAATTTTAATCAATTTTATCATAGCAAATGACATCATGGTTACAAAGTGAACCTGAGATTCATTGACTTTTAAGATCAAAAGAAAAGCCCGCTCTAGTTAATAGCAGCGGACCGGTAAGTAGCTTCAATTTCTCTCAAAACTTGTCACTGAATACTTTGAGAATGTTGTCACGGGTCAGCGCCTTGATCTTTTCGACCGAAAGCCCGAGACTAGGCAAGAACTCCGTTACGAACTCCCTGTAGAGTTCGAGCGATGGATAGCCCGAGAGACACTCTGGGGGCTGCTTCTCTAATGCAGTATGAGGAGCGTGATCGGTTTCGATCATGTCGATCATCCCAGCCAGCAGCTGTTTCCGTAATTGGAGTACCGCAAGCTCGGAACGAAGCGGCGGATTCATTTTATAGATTAGCCCATCCGGACCATTCATCATGTTCTCATCCCACATAAGGTGATGAGGAGTGGCACCACAAGAAATGCGGAGACCCACAACTCTAGCTTCATTGATTAAAGCAACCGATTCTGGACAAGAGACATGGCAAATGTGGAGATGACCATCGTAACCTTCCTCGATTGCAAGCCGGATTTGGTCACGAACTGATTTGACCTCCGCCTCCATTGGACGAGCCCAAGTATGCGAGATCGGATTAGACGGATCCCACAGCTCAGGCTTCAAGAACGCTTCTTTCTCGCAGTGAACAGCCAACACTCCCAGAAACTTCTGTTCCGCCAGAGTACGATAGATCATTCGTTGATCTTCTGTGTCAATAACTGACAGATCGCCGACGCTTCTGCCGGCAAACATCTTGAAGCCAACGACCTGGAAAATGCAGTTGTAGCACCAGACTGCCTCCTCTACCTGCTCCTCGCTACCGGTCAGCCCGGCATAAAGCCGATAGTACTTCTTCTGGTTTTTCGGCACCAAGAAGAGGCGCTCGTAGATACGTTCTCGGTTTGTGACCGGCCTCTCAGTGTTCGGCATATCGCCAATAATCTCGACGCCCTGCGAATGTGCCAGCGTAATGACACTGGCAATAGTTGCTTTATCCGATTGTTCTTCATCTCTGCAATGTACATGCAGATCAATCGCCCGCCATGGCAGTACCATAGGATAAATCCCCCTTTCCTGAACCTGTCCCGAGAATACCTTTTTTATGTTCAATTTTCAAGTAAGACTGTAGGAAGCATCTTGTTGAACGGGCAAATTAAGAGGAGTATCATCTAAGCGTACAGTATGATAACAGTATGATAATAGTAAGAAGAAAATGTATATGAAAAAAATTAAGTATCTATTTCTGGTAATTTCTGCTGTTACTTTAGCAAGCTTTTTCTTTTATGTAATGGGGCAATTGATTGTGAGGCAGAGCGCAAATATTCAACCTTCCAGAATGGCAAACGAAGCTAAAATCGAGCTTGAAGGAAGCAAGGATTTTTCGACCGTTTTTGGAGAAAAAAAGACTGATTTCAAAAAAAGCCTGATCCCTTTTACGATTATTTATGACAAAGACAAAAAACCGGTTAATTCGACAACCTTAAACAACGGCCGAATTCCTCAAATTCCGGTCGGCGTTTTGGAAAGTGCCGAGAAATCGGGTGAAAATCGGATGTCTTGGCAACCGGAAAGCGGATCACGCTTTGCCACTGTTATCGTTCCTTTTAGCGACGGCTATATTGTCGGAGGAGAATCGCTTTCAGAATATGACCGCACAACCAAATGTCTCTTTATATTGTCCTTTTATATTTGGATGGTTCTTTTGGTGTCATCAATTTTTGGATCGCTCTATATTTTGCATAGGCGCAAGAAATAATTGACAGGCGCAAGAAAATTCGCAGTTTTCATTCGCAGTTTTCTTAGTTGACAAAAATGACTAATTTGATATAATACCTGTGCTTTGAAGTAAGCTACATGGCTACTGGTTGTGCGCAGCACAACAGTTGTTAGGACTTAGAATCTGGGACTTAGGAAAAACCTAAGACCAAAGACCTAAAATCTAATTGCTGTCGCGCTACGCGCGACCGGAGGAAAGTCCGAACACCATAGAGCAGAACGCTCGTGAAAATGAGTGGGCCGCAAGGTTCAAGAATAGCGCAACAGAAAATACACCGCTAACCGTGCTTTGCACGGAGTTATCATTTACCATTTTACATTTCTCATTTATTTATCATTTGGTCATTGATCATTGAAAATTTAATGAAAAATGATAATTGAAAAATGAAAATTCTGCGCAGAGCGCGGCAGTAAGGTTGAAATCGTGTCCTGACATATAAACAGGATCCGCCTCTGGCGGAAGGTAAGAGCTCACGCATTCGTATGGCGACATACGTCTGTGGCAAGCCTAGTTCGGTGCAAGTGAAGTGGGCCAAATATGTCAATTCCTGCTCGGATGATGTAAGAGGTCTTCACGCTTAGATAGATTGCCATTAACCCCGACTTGTCGGGGAAAACAAAATTCGGCTTATTGATTGCTTTGAAGCAAATCCGATATTAGATCGGAACTAAAACACCTCGCAACGGCATTTATGGCCCAGAATTGGGAAACCAACAACGGGTAACACCTCGACACTTGTCGAGGTGTTTTAGTGAGTTACTTTATATATGTTGTTACGACGAATATACACGATCGACGATATTTAGCGTAACAGAATAAGTTTTCAATATATGTTAAGTTTATTCAATTATTGAAAAAAAGGCCGTAATGAGATAGTATATTTATACGTTCGGGGATCGTCTAATGGTAGGACAGCTGGTTTTGGTCCAGCCAATCGGGGTCCGAATCCCTGTCCCCGAACCAAGAAATAATCATCTATTAAAGTGGTTATTTTTTGGTTATAGATTTGATAATTTATTGTTCGAAATTTATTTTGCACACTTAGAATATATCTCCAAAAGACCTAAAGGGGACGGAGAAAGACCTAACCTAAAGGGGACGGTTCTCTCTTGATCTCGGTTTTAGGCTTTATAACCTAAAGGACCTAAAGGGGAACCTAAAGGGGACAACCTAAAGGGGACGGTTCTCTCTTGATCTCGGTTTTAGGCTTTATTGGTTTTTCGGCTTATCTTTTGTACTTCCTGATATCTTTGCTG
>CAYIJI010000016.1:0-19612 GCA_964363695.1 uncultured Candidatus Saccharibacteria bacterium | reverse complement strand
ATGATGATCCTCGGGCTATTGCGCAGTCAAACATAAAAAGCCGTGAGAATATTGCGGCTATGGGCATTCCCGCGGAGGACCTGGCCCAGGGCACATCTTCAGTCAAAGACATTATCGCTCCGGCTGCTTTTGTCGTTAATTCTAACTACCTTCAAATCGGCTCTCTATTCACTAAAACATTATTTGTTTTTACCTACCCAAGATATATTGAAACCAATTGGCTCTCACCCATCATCAATTACGACATAACGATCGATGTCGGAATGCACATCCACCCCCTTGAGTCCAAGGATGTAATGACGGACCTTAAAAAGCAGGTTGGCAAAATTGAATCCTCGATGATGATCGGGCAGGAAAAAGGCGCTCCAAGAGACCCTGAGATGGAAACCGCATTAGGCGATGTAGAAGCTCTTCGAGACGTACTGCAACGGGGCGAGGTAAGGCTTTTTCACTTCGGCTTGTACTTTACAATTTACGCCAGCTCTTTAGAAGAGCTCAAAACAGTAACGGAACAGCTGGAATCCACTCTTGGCGGGCTTTTGATCTATACAAAAGAAGCCTTATTTCAAATGGAGCAGGGGTTTACCTCGACTTTACCTCTGATGGTTGACGAGCTCAATGTCCTCCGCAACTTTGACACCGGATCCCTCTCCTCTACTTTCCCCTTCACCTCAACCGAGCTAACCCAAGACGATGGAATCCTTTACGGCATAAACCGCCACAATAATTCTCTCATAATTTTCGACCGTTTCAATCTGGAAAATGCAAACGCTGTTGTATTTGCCAAGTCAGGCTCAGGTAAATCTTATTTTGTGAAGCTTGAAGCGTTAAGATACTTGATGCTTGGAACAGACGTCATTGTGATAGACCCGGAGAATGAATACAAGGCTTTGTGTGAATCTGTCGGCGGAAGCTATTTGGAAATATCATTAAATTCTAACAAGAGAATAAACCCCTTTGACCTTCCTGTCGGAGCGCAGGAGTCCGGCGAAGATGTGCTCCGCTCTACAATTGCCTCCCTGCACGGCTTGGTTAATTTAATGGTCGGAGGGCTCAACCCCGAAGAAGACGCTCTAGTTGATAAGGCATTGTATGAAACCTATGCACTAAAAGACATCACAACCGACCCAGAAAGCCAAAACAACGAGCCGCCGCTTATGCAGGATTTTTATAATGTTCTAGCTAATATGAATGGTTCGGGATCACTGCGAGCTCGCCTGTCAAAATACGTTGAAGGGACGTTTGCTTCGCTCTATAACCAGAAAACCAATTTTCAGCTTAACCCGGGCTTTGTCGTTTTCTCTGTAAGAGATTTAGAAGAACAGCTCCGCCCCGTTGCTATGTACACGATCCTCGATTATATCTGGACCAAGATCAGAATGGATATGAAGAAAAGAGTGATGATCATCGACGAGGCATGGTGGATGATGCAATACGAAGACTCGGCCAAGTTCCTGCACGGACTGGCAAAGCGGTCAAGAAAATATTACCTCGGCCTAACCATCATCAGCCAAGATGTCGAGGACTTTTTGGGCAGCAAATACGGAAAAGCGGTAGTTGCCAACTCCTCGATGCAGATCTTAATGAAGCAATCCACCGCATCAATCGACATTGTGTCGGAAGTATTTAACTTAACCGAAGGGGAAAAATATTTGCTACTTGAATCAGACGTGGGAGAGGGTTTGTTCTTCGCCGGTTTGAACCACGTGGCAATGAAAGTAGTAGCATCCTATACGGAAGACAAGATAATAAACACCGATCCCAGTAAAATGATTGAAGAATAATTAACAGATATCAGATAACAGATATCAGATAACAGAGGTTTGCAGTTCTGTTATCTGCCTAGCTGTATTCTGTATTCTTGAGAGCATCGATGGAGGAAGAATCACCACAAAATATAAATTCAGCAGAGCCGCAAAAGGGAAATAGGCTTCGGTCAACGATAATTGGGATTGCTGTTGTTTTTGTATTGTCGCTTCTGCCGGCGGCCGCTTTTGCCGGCATCTGGTCCGGATCAGTAGGAAAGTTGATGCGGGAACCAGCGCCGAATACAACTGCTTTAGCCGGTAATATAAATTGTACTTCTTGGGATGGTGCACCGAGCGGATACAAAGACGCGATAGAAAAAGCTGCAAATGAATTCTCAAGAGTCGGCGATAAATTACCCATTCAACCCGCATTATTAGGAGCTGTTTTCTTATCAGAGCATGGGAATTCTTGGCCACAAAAAGCCATTACAGAGACCAATTGGAATCAGGGAGGTAATGGTATTGGTCCCTTTCAAATCGAAAACTTTGACAATAAATGGATGACAGTGAGCCGGCTTGGATTAGTTACTGGAGATGGAAACCCAAATAATTTCGACGACGCTGCAATCGCTGCAGGAGGGGTATTATATGAAGTTGCACATTTTTCAGGCATTCCGATAAATACGTCTAATCAAAATGAAATCCAATGTCTAGCTGCAGGATATAACGGTGGACCGGATATGTGTAAGAGATGGAAGAACTCAGGCTACAGCCAATCAGATCCTCCGAACACAACCAAAAAATATCATGAAAGAGCTTGGGTTTCCTTTCAAGAATTAAATGGACATTGCAGCCAAAATTTAGGCAGCGGCATTCCAGTACCGTTCTTGACTCAAAATGATCCAGAGTGGAAAAACGACCGGCCGGGGTTCGGGAGCGGAGATACTATTGGTCAGAAAGGATGTGGTTTAACCTCCCTTGCAATGATTGATAGATTTTTCAACAAAAATTCTGTATCGCCCATGGATGTAGCAAATGATATTAAAAGAATTTCCGGCTCTACTCCAGATCTTAGTACTGACAGAATAGTTAAGTTCGCGAGCCAAAATGGCATGAAAGCTTCACAAATCGGATCCGCGGATAAAAAGGAGTTCCCACTCGATGCAATTAAATCCGAACTAAATACCGGCCATCCTGTTCTATGGCAGATAAATTCAAGTGGAGGCTATACTCCTCCCGGGACGAACAGGGCCATTCATACAAACGGTCACTTTGTGGTGATAACAGGTATTGATGACAAAAATAATTCTCTTATAACAAATAATCCCACAGGAAATAAAGTCAGAGTGGGCCAGGGAACCGCAAATGCAATGGGCTTTGAGTTTTCCACTAATTTAAGTAATTATGCATCCCCAGGCTTTAACTTTTGGGCTTTCGATAAAAAATGAATCTTCACTTAAAAAAATTAACTTATCGAGCGTACCTGATTTCGGCAGTGATTGTTTTGGCGATTGTTTTTGGAGTTTGGATTCTTTCAAATTCTTTTGTAAGCGTCAAAGTGTCTCCCCGCGAAGCCTCGGTTTTTGTCGATGGCGAACAAGTCGATGTAAACAGCTTTGGCTTCGCCAAAAAAAGGCTCTCTTTGGGCTCCCATTTTGTCAAAATAGAATTGGATGGATATGTCAGCTCCATTAAATCTCTTACCTTAAAAAGAGGAGTAACAAATAACCAAAATATCGTCCTTAAAGAAAACCCTCCGATTGTTGACATAGCAAAAAACGGTAAATTTATAGCTAAAGGAAATAACCCTGATGAGTTTTTCTATCTTGGAAACAATGGAGGGGCTATTTATAAAGCGAAAGTTCAGTTAAGCGATAATGGAACGATTTTAACATCCTCTGATCCAGTTACCAATTCAAACCTTTTTGGAATAGAGGAAATAATTTGGTCGCCGAAGAAAGATTTGGCCCTCTTTAGAAAATCAGACGGCGTTTACCTTTTTGATTTTAAAAAATACGACTTTGTCAGCCAAACAGAAACACTTTGGGGAGAAAATGTCGGAAACATTGCTTGGTCTCCCGACAATTCAAAAATCGCTTATTACTCCACCGAAGATAAGACGCTGATTTTTTCCAGCTTGGACAATAGCAATAAGCAAAGAATAATAAACCTTGAAGGAGAAGGCATAAATGATCCAAAACTCTTCTGGTCACCGGATTCAGAGTGGCTCGCTTTAATTCCAAACAACAAGAGCAAAAACTCAAATAAAATCTATTTGCTCAACGCTTACAGCAGGGCTCTTCAAGAGCTAACCCCTGCAGGCAATAATTTTGACGCAGTTTTTTCTCCGGACAGCAACAAAGTGTACTATTCTTTAAAAACCAAATTAATCGACGACGCGACGGTCTCCGTTATAAACAAAGACGGCACAAACGATTTCGAGTTAGGCCTGACAGCGGAAGCAAAGAACATATTCTTTTTAGGAGGGGACGATATTTTAGCCGCCGGAGCGGATGGTGAAAATTTGGAAGAATCAATATTTAAGTTTGACTTGAAAAACAACAAGCAGAAAGATTTTTCGATCAAGCTGCCGGAAAACGATCAAGTCAGCACACTTTTAACCGCAAATGATAATAATATTGTCATATATGAAACAGAGAATGGGGTTTACGCGATGAAAATCAAGTAGTAAGTGAATCAGTAAATAAGTTGTAAATTAGTTTGTTGTCATTTCGACATCATGAGCGAAGTCGAATGACGAGAAATCTCCAAATTATTAATACGTTTGAGTTGCAAATAATTTGTATATCTCTCGCCTTGAAGTTACCCAATGGCTCGAGATGACAGACTAAAATAAGTTGAAATATTTAACTGTATTCTGTCTAACTGTATTCTGTATACTTAACACGGGGAGGGGTTGTGGCTGATCCGAACAAATGGAGAGCCAAAATTAAAGAATTGCAAAATCAACTGATCGCAGCTCAAATAGCTGACGACTCTGTTCGTGCAAAAAAATTGAAGGAAGATTTAAGAAGGGTCGCTTCCGTCCCTTTTGATTCAAAGATTAAACAAATAGAAAACCAACGTCCCCCTGTGTCAAATCAAGATCGATTACCAAATGCTCCGGTAGACCGAAACGCCGTCAGGCAAGATCTCTTAAAAAGAGAACAAGAAGAACTAAATAAAGCCCAGGGGCTTGATTCTGAGAAACCGGAGGATAAATTTGGGGGCGGGCCTGCTGTTAATGCCCTTAAAACTCCACCTGCATCACAAAATAAAAGCAACGAACCGGCAAAAACTCCAAGCGCAGGCCAGCCTTTTGATAAAGCGGAACAAGAAAAAACAGGTGCAAAGGGCAGGCCGGAGGCAAGCGGACCGGTAAACAAAGATGATTCAGAATCCGATGGAGGAGATGAAAGTCCTCAAAAAGGCCCCAATATTAGAAACGCGATCGCTAACAAAGCGATTGATTATGCCAAAAAAGCCGCCCTGCAAGCTGCAAAAAAAATTGTCTTGCTCTTTGCAACGCATCCCGAAGCTTGGATTGTTTTAGCCATTATTCTGATTATTCAAATCGCCCTTTTTGCCGCGGCTATGAGCTTCCTCGGCAACAAAAAGGTCAATACCTTAACCGGCGGAACTTTTACTCAAGCCGCCGATCCAATCAAAGATAAAGATTGGATTACAAAAGTTCTTGCTTTGGCCGGCGACAAACAGATCGGAGAGAAGATGTCCATTACTTTGCTTGAAGGATTAAGATCTGACTTAACACAGCTAAAGAACGAGACGGCCGACGCTGAGATTAAAAATAAAATTGAAACAGTTATTGGAGACTTAAATAATGTTGTGGCCAATAAGACCGAGGATAACGCTAAAAAACTAATAGCAAGCTTGCAAAATCTCTTTAATCTATATGAAAATTCTCTAATCCCCGTCTTTACAGCCGGCCCAACTCGATCCCCCCTTGAAAGTAAAATCATAAGATTTAACCAAGGCCCTTTTGGCAAAACTCTCATATACCGAGATTCAATAGAAGGACACGATACTTATACTCAATTTAAAAATGATTTTTGCGATGCCGTAGATTTATATGGCTCTTCTAACGCAAACGTTTACCCAGTCTTTGGAGGCAAGGTAACTTCTTCTGAAAGCGATCAGCATGGCGGTTGGAAAATTATTATAGAGAATAACGGATATTATGCCCTGTACGCCAATCTTAAAAAAGAAGGCGCTCCAGCTAAAGATAAGACAATGACTATACAGGATAAAATCGGAACATTGAACGAAAAAAGCCGAATCCATTTGGAAGTTTCTTATAAAGGCAAATGTATCGCAACATCTGTTAGCGACAGGTTGGATTTTTCGAGCAATAGCAATAAGGACTGGGGCACTTACCTTTGGAACAATATTAAAACCAAACTCAAAATAAACGAATGAAAGAGACTTTTAAAAAAGCATTAATAATCTTGATCGGCTTAAGTACAATATTTCAGCCTCTCTTAGCTTCTCCCTCCGCAAATCAAACAGCAAAAGCAGCCGATGCTTCTGTTTCTCAAGCACAAAACGCCAATGAAAATTATAATGATGCAAATGGTTCAGATCCAGATTCAGATGGACCAGGCACTTACTCGGGAGGTATGCCCGACGGCGAGCTAACCGGAAAGAGTGGAGGGTCTCAATCTTACGAAGTCCTCAAAAACAGGGTTAACTCTGCGCTTCCTCAAGATAAAAATGATTCGATCATCCCAATCGAGAAAAAGATAACCGGCGTGTTTGATAAGAAAATTATTTTAAACTACGACGACTATGATTCACTTCAGTCACTTGCCTGCCTTGCCGGATCGGAAGTAATGCCGGATTTTGAAAATGACTTTGCCGAGCTCTTCCACCTTTACCCCGAAATCAAAGGGAAACTGTCGGAAAAAGTGCAGGCAATACCGGTAAATTCTTCTGATGATATTTTAAAGATTAAAGTAGAAGATCCGGAAAGTTTTCAGGAAATTTCTCACATAGCCCAAGGGTATTGGCCGGAGAAAAACAAGGAAATAATCCGAAGCGACCAGAAAACGATCGCCTGCGTTATAGGTACTGATCCATCCGACATAAAAGAGATTTTCGATAACAAAAACTCCGACAAAGACAGCTACAACTCCTTAATGGAACAGCTTGACGAAGCGATAAATTCTTTGCAAATTGATATCCGTGTCCTTAAAACGCTTGTTTATTTGGTAACCCCAAAGAGCCAAGGAGGAGCCGGCCACTATCGAATAAGAGTAAACCGGCTTTTGTCCGGCTACAAGAACCCAAAAAAGATGACCTCAAGGGAATCCGACGCAATTAGGAGCCAATCGGCCAGCACAGAAAATACCGACGACACCGCAAACTTGACTGCGGCTGAATTGGGAATGAGACGGCCGACAACGCAATCCAGCAATACCGGCAGCAAAACAACCTCAAATACACAGGACGGTACTACGATGGGGACGGTAGAAGACGCCGACGGAACTCAGTATGACGCCTACCTGACACAAGCGGAAAACGCCGAAATTAAACAGCAATCAGAAAACAACCTTTCAGCCCACGCCGAAGGCACGGCAATAGACATCTCGGAGATCGACGATATACGGTGCACGCTAATTAATAAAAGAAGATTGAAAATTACTCGTACAACCGATCAGTTTAGAGCTGCTCAACGCCCGATCAAGCTGGCTTGGCAGACACAAAAAGGTTATTCCGAATCGGGAGGCCAAGGCGAACAAGCGCAGGATCTGATGAATATGATGAAGATGGCTGCCAATGACGGAATACAGGGCTTAGTCGAGCAGTTTGGCGGAGACATTTCGGATTACGAAGGAGATTTTTCCTCTGCCAGCTTCAACGATGTAGCAATGCTTTTAGGCAAATCGCTGTTCACCCAAGTGATCAATTCGCCGAGCAGCAACTTAAAGGGCTACGACTTTGAAGACACTCTTCAAAAGATGGGCAGTATGTACTTTGCCGATTTCCTCGGCCTTCCCCGCGAGCTCTTCATTAATCGGGAGTACCATTCGTTCGACGAATTTGCCCGGGTAATCGGCCAAGCTGCGGTTGAACAAAGATTAAATATTCCGATCGGATCCTTCGACGGCGAAACCCTTGATTCAATGCTGACCAAAATCGGACAAAGAAAACTCGAGTTCGAGATGGGGCTCGATGCCGGAGATCTTGATAATTTCACTTCAGACTTAACCAATCAAGATAAAGGCCTCCGGCCTGAAATTGTCGGGCGGGCCGTGATCGAAAACACTCTCAATCTTGAAAAAGGCTCGTTTCTTGGCGCCTCCTTTGCGGAAGTGAAAAAAAATATCGGCAAATATAGAGGCGATCTCGTTTTCTCCAGCTCTAGCTATGTCGATAACGCGCTCCACCTTGAACTAGGGACAACCGACAAATTAAAAAATGGCCAAATGCTTCCCTACAATTTTATTATGCTAGTTGGCCAAACTCGAATGGATGACACTGCCTACGGATTAAAAAACTTTCAAATGTCTGACTCGGCCTTTGAACTTGTTCCGGGGACTTGGGACAAGGCTTTGCAAGGATCCGGAGAGGCCTTGACCGAAATCGGCATCGCCCAAATGGCAAAGTCCTTTACTTCAACCGAATTGCAAAGAAAAGCTTTTCGGGAATGGGTTTATGTTAACTCATCGCCGGCGGGAGGCGACAAATGCGAAATACAAGATCCGATCATTGTCCCCTCTGTCCAAATCGATACTTATAAAAAAGATAAGGATGGCAAAGTTATATACGACGGCGAGGGCAATCCGGTTATTGAAAAATCAAAATACGAAAATGTAACTTTATCGGAAAACAAAGCAACCGAGATCGGTTTGGCAAGTGGCGATATGTACCGCCTTTTCGGCTGCAGCAAGTCAAGCGGAAACGCAGTGTTTGGAAGAGTCGGCGATAAAATTCTCTTTTACGCTTTTGCCAATTACGCCTTAAATCCAGACGATAAGGTAAAAATAGAATTAACAGAAGTTAATCCTCAACTTCATGTGAAGAATCCTGAATTTTGGTTCTATGTATCTAGAATCCAAAAAATTCTAGAGCTGACAAGCAGAATAAAGACAAACTGGCAAGATGCCAAAGACGATCCCGAATATAAACAGGTCCAAGACTTAGTTAACAGTTCCAATACCGCAATTGGAAATATTATCAATGATTCGATGCAGATCAACGGAATAAATTCAATTAAACAAAATTCAAGGAAAATCGCCGTTGAAGCTGATTACTTAAGCAATAATTTAAACAGCGCTAAAAAACTTTCATCTAGGTGGATTAATAAAATAAACGGCACCATTTCAGATATCAATGAACTAGTTAGATTGACCACCGAAATTATCGACGGCAGCGCTGTGCCATCCTCGCAAAATTTAACGATCAAGCAAATTCCGACCGGAATATTTACGAATAAAGCGGATCGCCCAACATCTGTTAATTCATCCGGCGGCAAAAAAGGCTTTACCCCCAACCGCGCAATATTGATGGCGCTTCTGTCTAAAAAGATTTCCCCTAAAGACTTCTTCCTCTCAATCGGGGCGGAAAAAATAGAAAGCGAGCTCAATCTTCCAAATAATTCGTTTAACTATTACATACAAAACTATGAAAGAAAAGGGCTGGGCGATAGAGATGCTTTTATGTCTTCTATCGGCCAAGCTAAAATCGAAGAAGAGTTCGCAATGCCGAGCTTCTACTTCCAAGGCCCGATTCTGCGAAGCAACATCGATATGCCTGACTTTAAGACCGACTATCACGCCTTGGCAGTCTGGACAGATCAAGGAATTGCGAGCACGCCGGCAACCCAAGGAACTCCCACCCTAATGAACAACCCTGGGCCGCTTAGCTTGACCCCGCCCAAACATTTTCAAGCCACCTCCTTTAGCACATACGCAACCAATGTATATGTAAAACCCGATCTTTTAAACACCAGCGACCAAACTCGGCTGTATCAAAGAGAGTTTGCTCTTATCACCCTTAAATATAACAACGAGAATGAATTCAACCGGCTGGTCGCACAAGCCCAGAACAAGTATAAGGCCGATATGCAAACTCTGATCGATAACGCCGGAGGCAACGCATCGTTTGAAACCGGCATAGACGATGTTGTGGCCAACATTGAAACTTTCAAGATGAATGACAGCATACGAACTCCGGAAAACGATTTGCTCCTCCGCCTGGGGCTTTCCGGCTCCTATACTTTTGATTCTTTAACCAGCAACAACTTTGTGGCTTGGGGAACTGCCGATAAAAGGGCAAAAGAGATTGATAAAAGGCTGGGCTTGAAAGCAGGATCGACTAGGAATTTGATCACCAACCGCAACATCAACACCGGCTATGCAAAAAACAACCTCTCTAAAGACGAAAAACTTCTCCTCTCCGGCAAGATGGAGATCAATCCAAGCACCCTTGATAAGTTCTTGCAGGTGTTAAATCAAGAAACAGGCAAGGAAGAGCTCAAAAAAATAAACTTAAGCACCAGCTACAATGGGCAAAACCCCCACGCCAAACTTCCTCCGGCCGAACAGCAATGCCAAGCGTTCTATGAAGGCGGCAGTATGGTTTCCTCCTTCGCCCAAAACAACTCCTACCTTTACGTCGACAAAGACGGCCCTCACTACTTCGGCAACAAAAATGATGCTCAACAATATTTTACAGAACATTCCGACAAGAGACTGACTTATTTGCAAGAACTATCTGGCGGACTCTCTCGAATAACCGGCCTCCCTGCTTCCGACCTTGAAGCGAAGCTTTGGAATTATTTATCCAAAGAAGATGAAGCCAAGGCTCTAGATTTAAATGATGCTAAATATGAAGAAATAGAGAAAAATACCGGCGTCTCGAAAACCGTCTTGGACAAATTGCTCAATAAGTATGAAAGCTTAGATGCGAACAAACCTCTTGTCGCCTACAAAAAAGCAGTCGGCGGCATTACAATCAAAAAAGCCGTCTCTAGCCGTCTCTTTGAAGCTATCGGCTTAAATATCTCCTCCGATTTGTTTGGGCCGGACGAATTTTACGCTATTATGAACGGCGATTTTAAGTCCTTGTACGGAGTGGCCGGAGCAATGATTGATCAAGAGCTCAATCTGCCCGAAGGGTCGACTTGGAATTTTCTCTCCGCTCCAAATACCAATATGAGGCAGTGCGCCCTTTCCGAACTGGGCGCCAATATGCTTGGCCGCGCCGTCGGCCTCGACTACGTTTCTTTAAAGGGAAATATTTATGAAAACGTCGGCCGGTCAAAGATTGAACAAACTCTTGATATCCCCCGCAACTCATTCCGAGGAACAAGCGTCGATGAGCTAATCGACAACATCGGCCCGATTAATTTTGCCCTTGCTTTTCATATCCCAATGGACGGAATCACTTTTCCTGACGGACGAAATTTTGATGACGGATATCTCGCCGGATTATTTTCTCCCGATTATGTTAAGGCCATAAAAAATCTGTCGATGGAATTTAAGCTTCAAGCAATACAAGATTACGCCGGGGCTAACAGCAATATCCCAGACGAGGAAAGAGACCCACTTGAAGGGCTAAACAAAGGCATAAAAAATAAAATCAAAGACATATTGAATCCAAACCAAGATTGGTGGAACTCCGACTACACATTCCCAGAAACCGAGCAGGGTCTTCTCTTGAAAAAAATGAAAATGCAAATCTCTTCTCTTGATTCTATTTTTAAGCTGGAGCAGGACCGCAAAACCACAAAAGGGTTGACTGAACTGATGCTGACTGAAAAGAAAACAGATGACATAACTATAACAACCCAAATGGGCTGTAAAAGCTATGGTTTTGTTGGCGCTAGTTCAAACGATTGCCCTAAAAAAGAACCGATTGAAACCGTTACCGTTGTCAAAAACATAATTATCACTCCAAACAGTTATTTGAAAAAAGTTTCCAATTCGACTGCAAAGAGTTTTGCGCTTTCCGGACTAGTTGATCTCTTAGGAGCTGACTTAACCGACGAACAGAAGAACGCCATTAAGGATATTGTAAATAGTTTTTCCGGATGGGTTAGAACCGGAGCAAAATATGGCGACGTCTACTATGATCTCTCAGAAATATTTACCAATTTAAACCTAGATCAAAAAACTCACCTCGATCAAGGCTCATTCCAGCAGATTTTAAACAATCCGCGCGACGCCAAACAAGTCGTTTTGCCTCAAATAGCCAGAAATATGGATGAACGGTTCGGACTGGATCCGAAGCAAGAAGGGTCTTTCACTCATCTGTATGGGAGCTATGAAGCCAAAGCAGCGGAAAGAGAAAGTGAATGCGATGAGTTTCAAATGAAGCCGGAAAGGGCGCAGGAACTTAAAGATCAAGAGAATTCAATCTATAATTCTCAAGTCGATACTCAAGTAAACAATGGCTCCTACGCCGCTATCGGCAATATCGACATTGCCGTTGATCATACGAGCGATCTTAAATTTTCTTCGGACTCGCTCGAACAATTAAAGAAAATTAATGAGGAAAGATACGACGCCAATCAAGCTTACAATACCTGCAAGACAAACAACCGAGGCGGCGCGCTGAAAGATTGGTCTGCGGAAAACTTTACTACTCACACCGCCTTGGCTCTTGCTGCTAACGCATTCTCAGTAAAACTATCAGGGAAAATTGCAGAGGCGACGAAAGGCACCGTCATTATGCCACCGGCCGATATTTCACAAATAATTTTATACGGCGACATGAGATATTTCTGGGCTGCCTCAATAGCCTTTGGCGCCAACGTGGTTACGGACGCTACCCGGCCGGGCGAAACAAAAGGAGTTCCTTCTCCCCATCAAATCTCATACCAAGACGTCCGCTTAATGACGGTCGGGAGTCCGGAGGCGGAAGAGTACGCCGCCGATGCCGCAACTTATGATTTTCTTGGAGGCACTCTCGGCGGGGCGACAACGGACTATGAGCAAACTTTCGTTGACTACCGCTACGGCGATGTCTGCGCCGGCAAATCATTCCTCGACTGCGTAACTAGCCAAGACTATAACTCGAGCTCGAGAGAGCTGCCGAGAGATTACAACAATCTTGTCGGCGCCAATAAGAAAACAAACGACCGGATTCATGGCTTTTCCCCCGACAAAAGAGAAGAAGCGCAGGCAATGTATTGGGACCTCAAGGGGTCAACAGACTACTGCTACGACAATTTGAGCGGAGTTAAACTGACTTCAAACACTCCCGAAGATCTTGAAAAGGAACTCGACGGCATATTCCAAAACAACTCCGCAGTCAGAATTTGCGCCGATCAATTAGAGACTCTTGAAATGGTGGATCAGGCAAGAGAAAACGCAAAAATAGATTCAAGAAGAATGTTTAAGGAAGACCTGCAATACAAAATGATGGACGGGATGTTCTGGGGCTACGATCAGAATGTATTCCCCGGCTTCTCTTACGCCCTTATCAAAGGCGACGCTAAAACAAAGCAATTCGCTATTGCAACCTACATTAAAAACGGGCTGATCAACGCCGAATTCTTCGGCCAGAAAGTTAGTTGGCTGGAAGAGATCAAGGATCCCATAGGCGCAATAGTAACAGCTGATTACATTTACTCTCTGACTCAGCCGGGTGACAGAACGGAAAAGTTCACGAAATTTGCCAAAAGCGACGGTTTCCGATTCACAAAAAACTTCATTGCGGAACATTCAGAAAAGTGGTTCGGCTTCAAAATCGACCCCGATCTAGCGGAAGGATTGATTGTGGGATTTTCTACAGGGGTCTGGGGCTTCGATGGGATAAAGCCCAGGGAAGGGCAGGCAGAGTTCGGCGATTTAAAGCTTACTACCGTTGGCGGATACGGAATAAAAGCCACCTTAAGCAAGGGTTTTATCTGGGCGGACAAGCAATTGGGCTGGAAGCCGGGAACGGCTTACAATGTGTATGACAAAGGAAAAAAACTCTACGAGGCTTTTCAGCTTTACAAAAAAATCAACCGGATTGAAGAAGCCTTTAATACCTTAAATAAAGTTGATGATGCGTACAACGCTGGAAAGACAACAATAGAAACTTGGCAAGCAGCCCAAGATGGGTATAATGCGGCGCTTAGTAAATATCCGGATGCTGCAAAGCAAATTGAGCAGGCAGGCAACTTCAGTAAGGCAAAAGCAGTTGCTTACGCCGTGCTTGTACAGATTGCGATAGAAATAGTAACCAAGCAAATAACTGATTTCATACATCGATCGTACGGCGAGGATATCGCCGAGCTGGAAGTAAAATGGGGACTTGTTCCCGGGAGCTTGAGTATGTTGATTGACGGCGCTATTTCAGCTGGTGTAACAATGCTAGCAGGAGTCTTGACTGCTAATCCGGTCCTGATCGCCGCCGGAGCAATAATGTGGATAATCGCGCAATGGACATTTATATTAACAAACGCTTTCGGCGTTTATAAAACAGAAGTTAAATGTAGCGCTGACGGCTACTTCCCAAAGATGGAAAGACCGAACCCGAGCGCAAATGATATAACAGATCTTGGAGTATGGGACGGCAAGAATTCAGATACAATGCAGCAAAAATCAATCCAAGCGGCGCAGTACAAGGCGAAGAGATTGATAGCCGATATGCTGGAGATGCAGAACAACCCTCTTTACGAAGATATTGTTCCAAACCAGATAATGACCGGCCGGAATGAAGACGTCCAAGCACTAAATGCTTCAATTTCCGCCAACATCTGCGCTCAAGCTGACCCCAATTTAACTGCAATCTCCGGAATCTGCGGAGGCAATACTCAAGCCGGCGTCTGGGCCAATCCACAAACCACAGCATATACACATATTGGGTTTTAGCCCAGCGTATAAGCCATTAAGCAGTAAGCTAATAAGCACAAGGAGGGTCACGTGAAGAAAAAAATTAAAAATCTTTTCCGAAAATTCTTTAAATCGGTGCCCAGAAAACGGTTAACTTATTCCTTATTAATCGCTGCCGCAGTTCTGACATCCTCATTTATTTTATTTGCGGGAAAAGCAAAATATAAAGCTGACTATATTGATGACGTTTTTAGGAGGACTTGCGCCGGCTATTTAAATGATTTCTATAAAGACTCAACGGTAGTCCCAAAGAAATTGGAAAAAATTTACGGAAAAGCTTATCCAATTCCAGCGCAAACAAGCTTCTCACTTGATTTTGATACTTACGGCGACAGCTGGAAAAACTTTCCGACAACAAACGGCAAAACCGGCGCAGAGGCAAGAGATGAATTGAAAAACCTCAGTCCGGAAATTATTTCGCAAATCAAAAGCGTCTACGGCGAGCCTTTTAATAACAACAAAATCACCGTGGTTTACGATCCTTCTTTCGAAGATTTTAATAACCCCGATTCGCTTAACGAATGGAAGATAGGCAATGCAGGCGCACTGTATATGAATGATTTGGATTTAATAATCATCGGGAGAACAAACGCCAATAACATTATCCCCGTCTTCATCCATGAGCTGGTCCACGGTTTTAACGACGGAAATCTTTTAACCGATTATTACGAAGAAGGTTTAGCTGAAGGCGTAACGAAAGTTGTGGCTGAAAAAATGAAGGTTGGAAGCATCAACCAAGCTAACTGGAGCACTTTTTTTGGAAGAGACATTTTAGCTAACCCTGCCGGCTTAATTCGCACTCTAAACAACGACCAAATAGTCAGAGACAGGTACAGCGCCGCTGCTAAATTGATGTACGAATTGTATTCAAAAGATAATAACTTTTACAAAAAATACCGCAACAAGCTCAAAACGTCTCCTTATTATGCCTCAATTTCCCGCAACCCAAATCAATATACTGCCGTAATGATTACCGACAGCGCCTGCGGAGAGCTAACAGACCGCAGTGATACAAATCGTCTTGTGCCGCTTATGAAAAACATGCAGAAATATTTGGTTGATTCGGGAGACCAAGTAACTTTATCCAACAATCCGATATTCAACATTAACCCTGAAAGCAAACTTTATATTGACTCAATTTATCAAAATAATCAATTCCGAATAACCAGCACCTTTAAGTATTCCTCCATTATTGACGTCTTCCTTGCCATTTATCAGAAACAAACCAACGACCTACAGCATCAAGTACATAGGAACAAGCTTTTTAATGCAATGAAGAATATTAAAACAAGAGACTTGTCCTTTATGAATTCGGTAGTTGAGCAGCCGGCAGACCGAATGGAGATTAATTTCGCTTACAAAGAATCCGGATCAAGTAATCCAAAGTACAGCCAAGGCGCTGTTAAAAAAATTACCAAAGACGGCGCCTTCGTCAACGGTACGGCAAATTTTAGTTTAACCGACGCAGGAGTTAAGAACGACTTTACCGGGATAGTTAAAGTTAATGTTGATAGTTATAAAAAAGCTTACAGAGGAAGGCGAACCGACGATTGTAACTGGCTCCGAATCTGCTTTACCGACGGCATACAGTCAAATCCGTTCGATGCCGCGGCTACAAAAGTATTTTCATTCAATTTTTATAAGGGCCAGCTTGTTCGAGAAATTCCCGACATACCGAAAGACTATTCTCTAAAGTTAAATATTGAAGATTTTGCCCAATTTAAAAACGGCGCCGACACTCCTTTGGGCTGGGAGAGATTTGATCCTGACAAGGTGATTCAGGAAACTTATATCGGCAATGCCAACGGAACGGGTCGCCTTATCATTATTTCTAAAAATTCTAATCAAAAAGACGCCTATGTTGGTTATCTGGCCCAAGATTTAAAGCCAGGAACCGATTACATTTTGAACTGGAAAGCCAGAGCGGGATCGGCTTTGAACGGTAACACTGAGATCGGATACATAACGGACTCCGGACAAAAATTCTCCCGTCTGCCTGCTCCGCCGGTTAAAAGCTCGCAGCCGAATCAATCTTTCTACACACCGCATAGTCTATATTTTACTACTCCGGAGAAGCTGACGTACAATGGTAAATCCGGTGTGCTGATCGCCCTTAAACCGCTTTTTTACTCCAATGCCGCCAGACCGTGGATCGATGTTTCAGGGCTACAGCTTTTTGAAAAAACTCCGCCCGTTACTGCTGCTCCCGCGCCTACGCCAGCTCCAGCACCTGCGCCCGCTAAACCGTCGGATAAATTTAGCGTTGAAAAGAAAATTACTTTTACCGATATGGGAATAAAGAATTCTTTGGATAATTTTCCGCTTTATTTTACTTACAGCGATTCGAGTTTGAAAAATGTACAACAGGGCGGCAAGATTATTAACGGCAATGATATAGCTTTTACCGATGAAAATGGCAGGCTCTTAGACTTTGAAATCGAGAAATACAACGAGAAAACAGGAGTGCTTTCTGCTTGGATAATTTGTCCAAAATACTCAACCTCGTCCGGCATCAAATTATCGTATGGAAAAGAAGGTGTTAAAACGCCTTTAGACAATAGGACCGGCGTCTGGAAAAATTACGCCGGAGTATGGCACTTAGATAATGCTTCGCTAGCAGATTCGGCTTCGAAAAATTTGAATGGCAAATTAAATGAGGGAGCCTCTTCAACAAACGGCATTCTTGGAAGCGCGGTTAAGTTTAACGGTAAAACCGGTTACGCCGATCTGGGAAATTCCGATTCACTCAGAAAAATTTCCGGTTCCTTTACTACCAGCTTCTGGTTTAAGTACGCCGGCGCACCTTCCAATAAAAGTTTAATAAATACTCTTCTTAATAAAAACTATTTAACCGGCACAGGATATCTTGATCCGTTCCACTTTTATTTATATGTAAGCGAAAATAAAGAAAAGGGCTCCCTTTCTGTTCGAACCGGCAATAAGACCGCCGAAAAATACTTGGGAGGCAGCCTTGCTTTTAGCGATCAAAAGTATCATTTTGCCACCTTTAGTTTTGATGCGGACAATAGAATCGCGAATATATATATTGATGGAGCAGAAAAAGGCTCGACTGATGTTAATGGTTTTAGGCCGGCAACCGACACCGATTCGCCGTTGACTCTAGGAGTATGGTATCCTGGGTACAATTATTTCAACGGCATTATTGATGAGGTTAAAATATCTAACTCTGCAAAGTCGAGCGACTGGATAAAGGCTGAATACTTGAACCAGTACTCGCCGGCCAAATTCTACAGTATAAAATAAAGGAAAGCCCGGGTCGATTGACTCGGGCTAAGGATTATAACGTTTGTTATTCAAAGACTGCCTCTACAGTTTGCGGACTGCTTAAGTAGTCGATGGTCAACGTCTGCGTCTGGCGCGACTGTTCTTTGTCTAGAAGGTTAATTAAAAACACTCTCTTTCCGCCGGTCGGGAGCTGGTAGCTCCGGCTTATATCCGGCCGGTTTGCATCGTACCTAACGGTCTCGATCTCCAATACCCCGCCTTTCTCGTCTGATATCATGATTTGAACCTCAAAGTATGATGGATCAGGCTTTAAGAAGCGGATGTTTAGGCCGACTGCAACCCGCTCGCTACCGTTCTGCGTAGAACGGTAGGGCAAGCAGCCAGACAACAAGACAGCAGTCAGAACAAGTAAGATTGATATCTGCTTCATCTTCTCACCTCCTTGGAGCAGAATCTGCACATACATTAAAACTTTGAGCGCTGTTTGTCAATCATGTCGTTGATCATGTCGTTGATTTTTGAGCACAAAGAGGGCGTCCCGACGGAATGTCGGGACGCCCTTGTTCTTATTTTGATCTCTCTTCCCGGTCTCTAATGGACCGGTATTTTTGGTTCTCGAGATCCTGCGCGATCCCATCGAAGACGGGCCGGACTATGAGACCCGAGAGCTTCATCGCCTGCGGATTTAAGATTTGAGCTTCCGCCCTCTTCTGATCGCGCTGCCAGCGAGAACTTTCCCTATCATAGGACGAAGAAGAAGATGTTCTTCCTCTTCTTGAGTAAGAGTCGCTGCGGGAACTTGAGCTTTCCTCAAACATGCCTATCAGTTGGCTCTCCTCCAGAACCACATCTGATTCCAAGAGAGGAAGCGTGCGGTACGAGGTACCGCCCTGATACTGCTCTAGGCTTAAGCCGACAAAGAGCGATACTCCCAACCGTTCTTCCCCGTCTCTATTCCGTGAGGAAGTAGATCCGCTAGATCTCCGATAAGAATACCTCTCCTGATGCTCGCTGGAGCTTTCGTTGAGATCCTTGCCGGAAATGGCATGAATATCAAGCGTAAGTACACGATCGCCCTTACTTGGGGAAGTCGTGGATACGGGATCAAGATTTCTCTTCGGACCCTCAATGGCAAGACGGGTGCGGACAGCAGAAGCGATCTTTTCTGCCCACTCACTGGCACTTCGGCCTCCAATCCATGTGCCGCCAGAAGTTTTTACCTTGACGACGATTCTACCGCCTCCCTTGATCCAAAAGTCCGGCAGTAGATCGGTGTTCCTGTAGATCTCCGCTTTTTGCGGGTTTCCGCGGGAGCGAGTATCAGTCGAGGCATTTCCGATCACCTCATCGACGGCTCTGTGAAGAGCCTTATACTCAGCCAAGCAGGGCTGAGCGAGCGACAAAACGACAACGATTACAAACAGTATAGCTTTCATTTCTGTGTCCTCCATTCATCAATTGAGACATAGCTGTTTTATTTTATATAAGACCTTTCGGCCTAACTTCAGGTTGTAAAAGTGCTCTTATAGTAACTGTGTGTACTATACACTATTTCTCACAAAATGTCAATGTCGGGCACCGTAACCGTTCACTGTATCGTCATTCTGAAGCCGATTTTAGGCTGAAGAATCTGGCGAAGCGTTACTATTAGATCGTTTCACTAGATCCTTCGCAAGCTCCACTCAGGATGACAGTGAGTGGATACCGGGCAAGGGAACCACTCACTGCCCCCTGTTGTCATCCCAGACTGCAAGCTTGCCTTCGATTCCA
>CAYIJI010000015.1:3913-20456 GCA_964363695.1 uncultured Candidatus Saccharibacteria bacterium | reverse complement strand
CAATTGTTAAAAAATCAGACGATCTTGGGGGTTGGTGCGTAAGGTGAGTTAATAATTCTGATTGATTAGCTATTAATTAATTGATTAAGGGGGTGTCCGAATAGAGAGACTTCTATATTTTTCTAGTTCAGAGAAAAGAACTATCGCTACTTACAACTACAAAAATAATTGCATTTAATAAATCTACTTATAATACGCCCAGCCGTCGATTCGGAGGTCGACATATTCATGAACTTGGTCTCTTTTGGCCACTAGAACCTGTTTTAAATTATCCAACTGTTTAGCGCTTGAACGTAAAGAGCTGAATTTAACATAGAACCCAGCCTCGGTATTTAAATTAACATCAAATGTCGTTTGGTTTATTTCAAAATCTTTTGGTTTAATATTCGTAACGCTAAAAAATTGGCTGTTAATATTAGTGATAAATGCCACGAAACTAGGTGAAACTAAATTTGCCCCCACTTCAACCAGAATACTTTTTTTATCGATGATTCTTGGAAAATCGTATATCTCGCTCGAGTCAATCTTCTTCGCAACATGACCTTGAGCGCTAATTAAGTAACTTGTATCACCGGATTGCCAGATCAGTTTACCTTCATGCTCAAGAACTACTATTTTTACCGCATCGGGCAGTCCTTTAAATATTTCAACACTTTTGATTTCCGGGTTATTTTTCAGAATCTCTTTTTTGGCCTTAGATACTCCAAAAAGAAAAATATTACTATGCTTTGGTATTGAGTTGGCAATTTTTTCAGAGGAAACCATTTTATTCCCCTCCACCATCACATCTTTAACCCCAAATTTTCCAGAAAAAAACACAAAAAAGATTAAGAGCAAAATGACCCCAATAAAAAAGATGGCTTTAATTAGGATCTTAGGGAAATGAAACTCTTTTTTAGTCCTTATTCTGCTTCCACTAAAAATAGAAGGCGTCCTATATTTTTTATACCCTCCATAAATTGTTTTGTTAATTTTGCGCTTTCTCTTTAGTATCACCCCCACCTTAAAATTCGTATTATTAGTATAATCTGTAATCTGTTGTTTTTCACCACTTTCCAATGTACTCAACCTCTTCCTCTAAGTCCACATTGAAGCGGTCTTTTACCAGATCCTTTGCCTTCTCTGCTAACTTTCTAACGTCAGAAGCAGATGCGTTTTTCCGGTTAACCAAAAAGTTAGCATGCTGCTTTGAGAAAGCAGCCCCGCCCACCTTCAACTTTTTTACTCCTGATTTATCTAATAAATATCCGGCGGTTGTTTCTGAATTTGTGTCAGGGTTCTTAAAAAAGCTTCCGGCGCTCTTCTCGTTGAGAGGTTGAGCATCTTTCTTCCTCGCCATATTTTGCTGCATTAGACCAAGAATTTCATTCTTCCTTCTTTTCACTAATTGCAGCTTAACTGTCAATATAATCGGTTTAAACTTTTCTGAATTGTAGTCGGTTTTCAATTTGGAAGATCTATAGGAAAAATCAAACCATTCACAGAGTTTGTTGACCACCGCCATTTCTCCGTCTTCTTTGGGCAAAAGTAAAATAACCGATTTAACAAAGTCTCCAATTTCATAGCTGAAAGCTCCAGCATTACCATATACCGCTCCGCCAACAGTCCCAGGCACGCCAAATAAAAACTCCAATCCTCCCAAATCTCTGCTCGCTGCAAGATTGATAAGCTTCCCTACGCTCACTCCTGAATCAACAATCACCTGAGAATTATCCCCGCTGAAAGCCACATTATTCGATTCGTTTTTTATCACAATACCGGGAAAACCGGAGTCTGAGGGAACAACATTATAACCTCCTCCGAGAATGCAATAGGTTAATTTTAGTTCATTTGCCAGCATTACACATTTTGCCAACTCATCGATATTTTTAGCTATAAAAAAGAAATCAGCCATACCGCCAACACCGATACTGACATATTCTCGAAGAGAAACATTTTTTTGGAGCCTTTCACCAAGCTCTTTTTCTAGGATTGCCTCAACATCGGCCATATTTGACCTCGTTATTTACTTTAATTTTAAAAGCTCGTCTTCAATCATATAAACAGGAGGGATGCCAATTGTTAAAAGTACTGAATCACTATCCAAGGTTTCACTCAGATATTTAACAATTTCTGAATCCGTTTCATAAAACTTGGCAATATTTTTCTTGGCGTTTATTAAATCAACAATGTCTCCAGAAGACACATTAAGTTTTTCATCTCTTCCCGGAACCAAGAAAATCGGTTTAATGATTACCTCATCCGCTCCCTTAAAAGCTTGCGCAAAGTCATTAAGAAAAGGTTTGATTCTTTTATACTGATGGGGCCAAAAGACTACGACTTTTCTCTTTTCGGGATATCTCTCGTTCAGCGCCTCTATCGTCGATTTAATTTCAGTCGGATGATGGCCGTAATCATCAACCAGCTCGGCCCCCTTAAAACTCCCTTTATGCTCAAATCTGCGATGCGCACCCTTAAATTCCCCCAAAACTTTTTCTGATACTTTTCTATCGATCTTCAAGTAATCGCATAAGGCTAGAGCAGACATCGCGTTTAAAACATTGTGCTTGCCCGGTATTGATAATTTAAAATCCAGGTCATTATATTTAGAGGTAGTAAAACCATAATAAATAACCTTTGCCTTCGTGTTCACTTTTGACAAAACATCCTCAACATTCTCATCGTCTCCGCAAGCAACTATCAAACCGTCATCTGGCACGTGATTAATGTACTGAGTAAAAGCCTCTTTTATTTCAGAAAGACCATTGGGATAAGTATCCAAATGCTCTTCCTCAATATTGGTCAAGACAAGTATTTTAGGATAAAAATCAAGAAAAGCTCTATCATACTCACACGCTTCCATTACAAACCAAGAAGAGTCGCCAAACCGCAAAACCCCGTCAAACTCCACTAGATCTTCACCCACTAAGACAGTTGGGTCGAAACCTGCAGCCACAAGGCACAGCCCGATCATTGAAGTTACTGTTGTCTTACCATGCATGCCAGAAACAGCGATCAGCTCTTTATTCTTTGTTAGCTCCCCCAATAACTCCGACCGTTTTAGAATTTTAATTCCCAACTTTTTAGCAGCTTCAACTTCAACCCAGCCCTCTGAACCAGGACTAACAGCAGAAGTTCTAACCAAAAGGTCTGTATCAGAAGTAACATTTTCTTTTTTGTGTCCGCCGGTTTTCAAATCAGATCCAGTCACAGTATGACCAAGATGTTCTAAATATTTTTTAATTCCGCGCATTGAAACGCCCTGGTCACCAATTAGATGATATTTCATAATTCCTCATACTTTCAAAATTTTTGCTATTTCTTCAACCACTTTATTTAACCCATCCTTGGGTAGTAAGTCAAAAGCATTTTTTGCAAGAACTTTCATTTCATCTGGATGGTTAAATAAACGGTTGATCTCGTTAATTAACTTGTCCTTAATTTCATCATCATTTAAAATTATTGCTGCGTCTGCTGATCGAAAAAACATAGCATTTTTTGTTTGATGATCAGAAGCAGCGTGTTTGTATGGTACTGCAATAATTGGTTTTCGTAAAGCGGCAACCTCTCCCATTGTCGTGGCGCTCGATCTTGTTACCACTAATTCTGATTGGTTTATGGCGGAGAGAACAGAGTCTTTGGAGTTGGCGCCCGTAAGCAACTCGGAAATGTAGTACGACCCCTTTTGATCTTCGCTTAAGCTCGACCTAATTTCAACCGCTTTAGAGTAATCAAGACTTCCAACGTGATGAATCAAGTTATACTTAGATAATAGTGTCTCCAAAGAGCCGAATATTGCATCATTGATGCTCCTCGAACCCTGACTTCCTCCTACGACATAAATCACCGGCTTAATATTGTTAAATTCAAAATTAGAAATGTGATCGGAAAGATTAGAAATTTCCGGCCTCAATATCTGTCCCACAAATATGATTTTATCTTTAAAAACCTCGGGGTAATTTTCAGCCGGGAAACCGACAAAAAATTTTAAAGCATCTTTGGCTGTAAGTTTATTGGCTTTTCCCATTATTATATCAGATTCATGGATAAAATATGGAATCTTAAAAACCTTTGCCCAAAATACTATCGGAAAAGAAACATAGCCTGCTTTAGAGAATACAATATCCGGTTTTAATCCATAAATTATAAAAAAAGATTTCAAAAAGCCAAAGGCAAGATAGAAAAATTGAATAATGTTGTTTAAGGTAACGCTGCGATGTAACTTCCCGGTTGTTAAAGAAATATGGTCTATGCTATTTCCATACAGTTTTCTGTCAATATTAGTTTTTCCCCCGACGGTTGCAATTCGAACTTTTGGGTATCTACGTTTAAACTCTTTTTGAATATTTAAAATTGGGATTATGTGGCCGCCCGTGCCTCCGCCTACTAAGAGGATTGTTTTATTTTCCTTCATTATTCCGCTCCCCTTTTAAATACACGGCTGGATGATTGGTTTTTTGATATATTCACCAAAACACCAACTGCCGCCAAAAGTATGACGAGTGATGAACCTCCATAGCTGACGAACGGCAACGGGACGCCGGTGAGAGGAAGTATTGAAAGCATAGCCCCTATGTTTATGAACATTTGTGCCAAGAACCAAGTTGTAATTCCGCCTGCAACAAGCCTTGAAAAAGTATCCGGAGCATTTGCTGCTATCCTAAACCCCCTAATTGCAATAAACGCAAAAACAATAATTATAACAGCCGCTCTCAAAAAACCCAGTTCCTCTGATATGATAGCGAAAATTGAATCGGTATGAGCCTCTGGAAGGTAAAGATACTTTTGCTTGCTTTGACCAAACCCCAAACCAAGTAATCCTCCCGATCCGATTGCTATCAGAGCGTTTTTGATATGGTATCCCGCTCCAAGTGAATTGCTTTCCGGATTCAAAAAGGTTAAAAACCGCTCAAGCCTATATGGCTCGATCTTTATCGCTAGCCATAAAAGAAATGCAGTCAAACCGCCTCCGGCGGCTAACTGATATAAAGGAGCGCCTGCAATCGTTAACATTGAAGCCACAATACAAACTATAATAGCTAAGGTTCCCAAATCTTTTTGAACCAGCATTAAAAATGCTATCGCTCCTATGATAAGGGCAAACGGCCAGAACATTTTCTTTATGTTGTTGAGATTTTCACCTTTGCTTGCAATCCAACCTGAAAGATAAATAATTAATGTTAATTTTGCGATTTCAGCTGGCTGGAATTGAACAAACCCAAAATTAATCCATCTTTGCCCCACACCCCCTTCATGGAGAAACGGTAATAGAGGAAGGAATAACAGGCCAACCGTGACAAAAAGCATTGAGGCTGATTTTTTTTGCCAATAACGATAATCTATCGATTGAAAAATAATCCACACCAGAATCCCGGCTGCCAGCCATTTCAACTGCTTTACTAAGAAATATTTATCTGTTTTCTCATCCGTAATTTGCAGTGAATAATATTTGGAAACCGAATAGATCATTATTAAACCAAAAACAACAAGCGAAAAAACCGCTAGAGAAATTAGGTAATCTTGTTTTGTTTTTTTTGCTTGACCCATGGTTTAGAAATTAGGATTTAGGATTTAGGATTTAGAAATTAAATTCAAAACTTCAGTTTTGAATTTTTCTCCTCTATCCTTGTAATTTTTAAACATATCAAAGCTGGCGCAGGCTGGCGATAATATAACAATATCACCGGATTGGGCAATACTTTTTGCATTACTAACAATTTCATCCATTGAATTTCCACTGGAAATAATTTTACCGCCATATCCTTTATTTAGTAAGGAATTTTTGATTTTTTCGCCCTCAACACCAATCAACACGACGGCCGAAACATTAGTATTTACAATATGGCCGGCAAGCTCATCGAAGTTTGCTCCCTTGCTGCTGCCTCCAAGGATAAGAATTTTGTTTTCAGAGAAAGAGTTTAAGGCAGCAATTGTAGGCTCTGGATTGGTGGCAAAGGAGTCGTTGACGAACTTGACACCATCAATTTCCGTAACCAATTCTAACCGATGAGGCAATCCTTGAAATTCTTTTACGGCTTCTTTTATAACCAGAGGATCCACTTCCAAAATATCGGCTACTATAGATGCAGCAGCAATGTTTTCAAGGTTATGCCGACCAAAAAGCTTTATGCTATTTTTATCACAAATCGTAATACTCCTACCGTTTGTATCTAAGATGACTTTATCGTCCTTAACTACCGCATCTACCCCATCATCCCAATTCTCCGTATTGTCATTCCCGCCTTCGCGGGAATCCAGTCCCTTTTCACTAGAAAAATATTTTATCTGTGATTCTAATTTGGAAATATTTTCTTCTGCATAAGTCGAGTTTCGGTTTAGAACCGCGAAATCATCTTCTTTCTGATACTTTATAATATTAAATTTAGATTTTTGATACTCATCGATGTCTTTATGATAATCAAGATGGTCAACCGTTAAGTTGGTAACCAAGGCGATATGCGGACTTTTTCCCAGATCCATCAACTGAAAACTAGATAGTTCTAGTATGACAATATCATACGATTTCAATTTAGAAAGCAATGTTATCGCCGGATAACCAATGTTACCCGCAAGGTAAACTTGTGGCAATTTATCATTTTTTCATTTCCCATTTGTCATTTATTTTCCCATTTCCCATTTGGTCATTTGGGTTTGATTCTAAACCTGCCTGCCGATAGGCAAGGTTATAAATTTTAAATTTTAAATTTTTCTTCATGATTTCATAGATCAATGAAGAAGTCGTTCCTTTTCCCTTTGTTCCGGTTACCCCGATAATTTTACAAGGGCAAAGATCAAAAAATAGTTTAATTTGGCTTGAGATAATAATACCGTTTTTTACTGCTTCTTGAAGTTTGGGATTATCAATAGAAATCCCCGGAGAACGAAATACCACGTCAAAACCAGAAAGATCGTCCAGATATTTTTCACCGGATATGGTTTTATATTTTTTAATCAAATTTTCCGCACCAGCCTTTTCGCCTTCTTCTAAATTCTGGATAATTTCCGAAATAGAAAGACGATCTAAAATAGTTATGTTTGAAGTTTTGCTATCGAGGTATTTCAAAAGAGCCATCCCCTCAATGCCTAACCCTAAAATAGCGACCTTCTTATCTTTTAAATCGAGATTGCTCATAATCTTATTTTAGGCCAAATTACTAAATAATTCCAGAGTTAGCCGCTTCCGATAATTGCGATGATAAGACCGGCCACCGCTCCTATCGCTCCAATTATCCAAAAACGCATCGTGATTTTATACTCCGGCCATCCGATCGCCTCAAAATGATGGTGTATTGGCGATGATAGAAAGATTTTTTTGCCCCGGATTTTTTTAGAAGCAAACTGTACTATAAAACTCATGCCTTCAACAAAAAAGACCAATGTTATTAGCGGCAATATTGCAATTGTATTCGTCAAAAAAGCTACTACTCCCAACGTCATCCCCAAGGACATTGAACCGGTATCACCCATAAAAAAGCGGGCCGGTGGAATATTGAACCATAAAAAAGCTAAAAGTCCGCCCATAATTGTGGCGCAAAAGGCAGCCAATTCTGATTTACCCTGCAATAATGCAATGATAGCGTAAGTGCCAAACGACAAAGCAAAGATTCCGCCCGCCAATCCATCCAATCCATCTGTTTCATTGGAAGAAAATGCCATCCAAACCAAACCAAAAATGAAAAGGGGCACATACCAGAGTCCAATTACATAATCTCCCAACCCCGGCAAATGAATTGAATCCCAGCCAAGTTTACTGTAAAACCACCATGCGCCTGCAGAAGCTATTGCGGTGTAAAGGATAAATTTTTGCCTAAAACGCATCCCTCCCCCATTCGGTCCCTTCCCCCGCACATTCCAGAGGTCGTCAACAATGCCAATTAAACCGACAGAAACAAGACAGAACAAAGGAAGCCATGTTGCGGTCCGCTCCAAGTTGAATAGTAGGGTTAAAATAGCGGCAGTTACCCAAATTAAGATACCACCCATTGTCGGGGTTCCGTTTTTCTTCTCATGCATCTTGGAGAATATCGGTGTATCTTTACTATTCCTGATTCTCTTGCCAAGATTATTCTTGTACAAAAAGTTGGTCAAGATTGGTGTCCAAGCAATTGCAATTATAAAAGCCAGCAGGGCAAGCCAAAACATTTTTGTTAAATCGTAGATCGAAACTGTCAGAATTTCCATAGTACTCCTTCTTTTTAACATTCCGTTAATTATTTGTAACTGCTCACTCACCTCTCCTTGTCATCCTCGGGACCAGCGGTGTAGCTCGAGAGTGGTGCCCGGGGATCCATATGATAGTTTCTGGATTCCCGTCTTCACGGGAATGACAGCAAGCGAGCAGGGCAGGGCAGCTATCTCTTCCTAGCCATCCATTCCCTGCTTTGCCTTACAAGCTTTTCTTTTGCAGATCCCGGATCTTTCATCAACTTTTTCACCGCTTCCTCTAAGAAATTGCCATTTTGCGAAGCCTTAATCAAAACAAGGTCGCCCGCTTTAATAATACCATTAAGCTTTTCCAATAATTCTTTTCTTGTCTTTATGGAAATCGAACTGCCAAGATGCTTTTTCTGCATATGCGATGAGTTTTTTCCTACAAACAAAACTTGGTCAAATTCTTTATCTTTTGCATATTCAGCAATTTTTTCATGGAGAAACTTTTCTTCGTCTACCAATTCATTCATATTCCCCAAAATGGCTATTTTCCTACCATTAAACGGTACTTCGTTCAAAAAATCAATTGCCAGCTCGCAGGAAGCCGGATTAGAGTTATATGTATCATCAATAATTGTCACATTGTCCTTACCTTCAATCAAGTTTAGCCTTCCTGGAATCGGCAACATTTTTTCTAAAGATTTTCCCGTTTCAATCAAAGACATGCCCATAATATCGGCCACGGCGAAAGCAAAAAGCTCTGGATAGATCATCTGGATCCCAAGAAGCTTTGATTTGATTGAGATTTTGCGTCCCGTTTTAACTATTCTAAACTCGGTTCCGTCTAAAGAAATATTTATGTTCTCTGCCCGGTAATCTGCCTTATCTTTCTTAACTGCTATGGATAAAATCTTATCGCCGGCAATTTTTGAAAGAGCAGGATCATCGTAGTTTAATATCGCCCGGCCGTTTTCCTTTAGATGGCCAAGAAGAGAAATTTTCTCTTTTCTAAACTCTTCTTTACTGTCAAAGTTTACGGTATGGGCAAGCGAAGTCGATGTAATTATCGCAATGTCAGGCCGAACAATTGAGCAAAAATAATCAATATCGCCTGGGTGCTCCACGCCCATCTCCAAAATGAGATACTTGGGGTATTGTTTAACCTTTAACTTAAAATAAGCAAGAAACAGAAAAACCGGCCAGATGAACTTGTTGGGCACTTTTTCATAACCCAAAATCGTTAATGGGACGCCCAATTCGGCATTTAGGTTGCCAAAATTTTTCCGGACCATGTTTTTATACCGGTCATTTAAGACTCGGTAAATTGCTTCTTTGGTTGAAGTTTTTCCAACAGATCCTGTAATTGCAATCACAAAAGGATTATGTTCGGTGATTAGCTTTCTGGCATAGAGAGCTAAGATTCTATAAATAAGTTTTAAGTATGCATTCTTCATATGATTTAACAATTAGTTTGATGGAGCCGGCGGTGCTGGTGAAGGAGTCGCCGTCGGTGAAACATAACTCGGCGGTGTAATTGGTTCGGTTGGCCCTACCCGGTAATAATAGTTTAATAAAAAAGAAGAGATTTGGCCAAACAAAGGCGCAGCCGTGTTTTCAGCGTATTTAGCTGATTTTGGCCTGTCTAACTTAACAAGCATAGCAAATCTTGGATCGTTAGTCGGGGCAAAACCTGCAAGCGAATGAATGTAAATTCCCAATCCATCCTCCGACTCCTCGTAACCGCCTTCAGCTTTTGGAATCTGGGCCGTTCCGGTTTTGGCTCCAATTTTATAACCCGGAACCTTCGCCCTCCAGCTATGCCCTTTTTCTACTACATTATATAGCATCTCGCCCATAGCTTGTGCCGTTTCTGATTTTATTACTCTTTCCCCTTCCTGCTTCTCGACTTTTTTTTCAGCGCCGTCAGAAAAAACCATCTTATCAACAATATGAGGATAAATATAGACTCCTTTATTAGCAATAGCAGCGTATGCGGCCACAATTTCAAGGGGCGACACCGAAATGCCCTGCCCAAAAGCGATCGTTGCCCTGTTAATATCGCGCCATCTTTTAAGTTCAGGCGCATAACCCGACGTTTCAGAGTCCAAATCTATTCCTGTTTTATCTAGCATATTGAAAGCCTTTATGTATTTATACATATTTTCTTTGCCCATTTTTTCAGAAAGCCAAACCATCGCTACATTATCAGAGTTCTGAAGAACCTGTGTCATATCTTCCTCGCCAAAAGCCTTTTTTTCCGCCGTTTTAATCTCATACCCATCAACCCACACATGCCAATCAAAATTACCTTTGGTTTCAGGTGTCACAACTCCCTGGTCAATTGCCGCCGACATTGTGAGCGGTTTAAAGATACTGCCCGGCTCGTAAAGGTGAGCTATTGAGGGATTAACAAATATCCCTGGATTGTCTTTGGCAAAGTCTTTGAAATTATTAGGGTCATAGCTTGGAGCGCTTGCCATCGCCACAATTCCGCCGGTTTTTATATCCATAATCACAATACTGCCCGAAGAAGCTTGGTACTCTGTGAGAGCTTCGGCTAATTTCTTTTCTACAAAATACTGCACCGACCGGTCAATCGTTAGAACATAGCTTGTTCCATCTTTAGGATTGGTTTGGTCCAATAAATTGATCATTCTGCCCAGAGTATCCTTTTCCCCTTTTACGTTGCCCGCCGTTCCCTTTAGCTCATTGTTGTAATGGCCTTCAAACCCATATTTCCCATCCCCCTCGGCGTTCACAAATCCTAAAACTTGAGAGGCCAGCGTCGCTTCCGGATAATAGCGGCTATATTCCGGCATCACATATACTCCGGAAAGTTTTTTGTCTTTGACTTTCTTAGCCTCATCCAAAGAAAGTCCTCTTTTTATGGGCGGAATGTAGAGTTTGTCGTTGTTTATTTTTGCAAAAATCTCCTCGGAAGGAAGGCCTGTTAATTCTGCAATAGACCTAGATAGCTCATCCTTTTTTGAAACCTGATGAGGCACAATCCAGATCGCAAATTTCTTCACATCAAACGCTAAGGGATAGTATGAGTTTGGATCGGAAAAAGAATCGTGAACATAAACCTTGCCTCTTTGAGCCATTTCTATTTTTTCAAATCGCTGCTGACCCTGAGCTAATGCCAAATAATGGCTGTGCTTTGTTACTTGGATATCGAACAGCCTAAAAGCGAGCACAACGGCAATTAATACAACAATAACGCCCATAACTCTTAGGCGTCTTTCAATTGTCTTCTGATATTCTGACATAGCCAATTATAATAATATTGTAGTTTATAGTCTAATGCAATCTTTATGTACTTTAGGTTGTAACTGCTCACTGCATCGTCATTCTGAAGCCGATTTTAGGCTGAAGAATCTAGCGAAGCGTTACTATTAGATCGTTTCACTAGATCCTTCGCAAGCTCCACTCAGGATGACGGTGAGTGGATACTTTAGGTTAATTTGCCACTGGAGGAGTTGCCGCTGGAGTATTTATGTGGTCGACTGTGGTTGCCGGTTCCAAAATGTTCTTCTCTACATTTCCATCAATCTCCTTAAGAGATTTTAACCTTGTCTGCTCAACCTGCAGACGCTCTTTTTCCATTTGCAGCTGCGTTTTTTTGTCATCCAGATCTCTCACTTTAATACTTCGATTCGCCCCGGAAGTTGATTGCGTTAAATACACAATCGCTAGGACCGCAAAAATAGCCACCGCAACAAATTTAATCGCGTTTGGCCCTATTATTATTTCTCTCCCTATTGTCTTTTTTCTAACACCGGCTATATTATGGCCGCTATGCGTAATAGTTAAAACTCTCCCCACCTTACCTCCAAAGAATTACTGTTTAATTTAAAATTTTCTTGAAATCAGTAGCCAACTGTTTTTTAAAGTTTTTGTTTTTGTCGAGCCCATCTTAGTGAAGACGCGCCCAAATTGTTGCCCTCCATTGTGCCTCGATTCTTTGAATCGGGGCCCTCCTCCGTGGTATCATAGCTCCGCCTCCGCCAGCTGGCGGACAGCAGATTTTTGGTTGGCTACTTATTTCAATAAAATTGTAAAGGTGCAAACATTCGCAATTAGTATTATCTGTCTAATTCGTCATCTGTTGTTATTTGTATGATCTGTAATCTGTTGTTTTTGGTCTGATCTGTCATCTGTTGTTATTTGTATGATCTGTCATCTGTTGTTTTTAGAATCCAATCTCTTCTATCTTTTCTGCGATCTCTTCTGAATTTTCCTCCATCCCTTTCTTGAACTCATTCCAACCGTCTTCCGGCCATATCTCCAGCCGGTTATACATTCCGGTAATCACAACCCTATTTTTGATCCCAGCGTATTTTGTCAAATAATTTGGTAAATTTATTCGTCCTGTATTGTCAATTTTCAGATCCATCGCTCCGGCAAGCATTAACCGTGAAAAACTTCTGGCGTTTTTAGAGGTGATAGGAAGGGACGCTAAATTCTGCGCCAATTTGTCCCACTCTTCTAAAGAGTATACCCACAAGCAATGATCCAGTCCTCTAGTAACGACACAGCCGGAAGCTAACTTCCCCCGAAACTTTACCGGAAGAGAGACGCGGCCTTTGTCATCTAAACTGTGTGAATACTCTCCGATAAACATAATTTTCCAGGACTAATAGCTAATTAAACTAATAAAGCCAATAAACGAACATTCACCTGATTAGTTCTATTCGTTTGATTCGCCATTCGTACTGATGCCCACTTTATCCCACTTATTCCCACTACTTCACATTCTAAGTCCCCAAAACCCTGCCGTCAATAACAAAAAGCCCACAGACCTGTGGGCAATTTGTTTGGTTAGTCAGTTTTATTAGTTCTGGACTAATTAATTATGTAAATAATTCATTATTACGCGGGTACATATTCTTTGCAAGTAATCTGCTGCGGATTGGCATCTTCAATTTTAGTACCATAGAAGATAGGATTTACTGCCGCTCCTGGGGGCCAATTTAAAATACTGCGATAATAAAATCCTTGGTTAATTGAAGGAGTAAGACACCCTTGTTGTCCTGAAGCACAAAAATAATAGCCATAAATTAGACCAGCCTCACCTGTTGATTGAAGATTATAATCATATTGATAGCCTATATCGCTGCATGGCGGTTTTGGCCAAGTCGAAAGATAATCTGCTAGTTCGATAGGCATTACTCCTGCAGTTACATCAGCAGGATAAACATTGTTATTCTGAGTTTGATAAAGATCAACTGCTTTAGCTATAGAAGTCATATCAGACACGACTCTTGCGTATTTCGACCTTGCCTGAGCTCCGCCTAAACTCAGCATCACAATAGTCGCCAAAATACCGATTATAGCGACAACTATTAGAATTTCTATTAGAGTAAACCCTTTATATTTTCGCCCCATCCTCCTCCTTTATGATTAGAAATTAGGAATTAGAAATTAGAAATTTGTGCTAGCCATTCACTGTCATTCCAGCGAAGGCTGGAATCCAGAAGTTGCAATGCTACTTTGCATAACTGGATCCCAGATCTCCCGTTCGACCGATTCGACTTCGCTCACGGTGATGAGTGGCAATCGAACCACAGGCTCAGGGCCTGTCATCGACTCTGAGGGAAGAGCCCTCAGGCTCAGACTCGAATGAGAGTTGAATCGAAGGCAAGCTTACAGTCTGGGATGACAACAGGGACGGTGAACATTTACCGCATATTCATTTTAGTTTATCCACAATATGCTGAGCAACATTTGCAATGCCAATCCTCTCTTGCTTCATCGTATCCCGATCGCGGATAGTAACTGTTTCATCTTTTATTGTATCAAAATCAACTGTAATACACCAAGGCGTGCCGATTTCATCCTGTCTTCGATATCGCTTACCAACAGATCCGCTTTCATCATAGTAAGTTTCAATTCCGGCCTTTCGTAAGTCAGAAGAGATTTTTTTTGCCACCTCCGGCAGACCTTCTTTTTTTATAAGAGGAAATACCGCCGCTTTAACTGGAGCCAATTTTGGATGCAAGTGAAGTGTTATTTCTCCTTCCGCTCGCCCGTCTGTTCCATCTGATTCATCATAAGCATCTACTAAAAATGCCAATGCAGCTCGATCAATACCCAGCGTAGGCTCAACTACATAGGGAATAAATTTTTCTCCCGCCTGCCCTGTCTTCGACTCTGAGGGATGAGCCCTCAGGCTCAGACTCGAATGAGAGCCTGTCGAACCCGTAGCTTCATCAAAATATTTCATATCCTGACCAGAATATTTCTCATGCTGTTTTAGATCAAAATCAGTTCTCTGCGCCACACCAGCCAATTCTGAAACTCCAAATGGAAAACTGTATTCAACATCGGACGTTCCGGTTGAATAATGAGATAACTCTTCTTTCTTGTGAGCTCGAATGCTAAGATTTGATTCTTGAATACCCAATCCAATAAAAAAATCTTTCCAAAGTTTTATCCAAGAATCAAAGTGTTTTTGTGATTCTTCTTTATTTGGTTTAATAAAATATTCAATCTCAGCCTGTTCGAATTCCCTAGTTCTGAATATAAAATTACCCGGCGTGATTTCATTGCGAAATGCTTTTCCAATTTGAGCAATTCCAAATGGAATCTTGACTCGAGTCGATTGCAAAACGTTTTTAAAATTCAAAAATATACCCTGCGCTGTTTCCGGTCTTAAATATGCCGTTGAAACAGAATCTTCCGTCACACCAATAAAAGTCTTGAACATGAGATTAAAATTCTTCGCTGCCGTAAAATCATGCTCCTCTTTGCCCTTGCAATAAAGCATTTCCCTTTGTTCCTGTGATAAATTGCTTAATTCATAATTCTTTATTCTTAATTCTTGTATATGGTCTTCCCGAAATCTTTTATGGCATTTTTTGCACTCTACAAGCGGATCAGTAAAGGAACCAAGATGTCCTGAAGCTTCCCATGTTTTTGGATTTTGAATAATTGCAGAGTCAAGACCAACCATATCATCGCGTTCAGTTACAAACTTCTGCCACCAAACGTCTTTAATATTTTTCTTCAACTGCACACCAAGCGGACCGTAATCAAAAGCATTTGCGAAACCGCCATAAATCTCCGATGCAGGATAAATAAACCCTCGCCTTTTACAAAGCGAAATTATCTTATCCATCTTGCCGTCCGTAGCTCTCTTGTCTTCCGTAGCTTTAGCGGAGGAGGAAGCGACCTGTGGTTTTTCATTATTTTCTAAGTTTTCTTTTGCCATAATATATTTCCTCGTATTGTCATTCCAGCGAAAGCTGGAAACCAGAACTTTATTGTCATTTCGACCCATCCCGAGCCCACCGCTGGGTGGATCGAGGGAGGCGAGAAATCCCATCACATAAAAGATAATGAGAACTAAAAACAATATACCACATCCAATTTATTTCTTCACTATTGATATTTCCAGATATTTATGATGTAATATACGGTTGATGTTCAATTGGTAGTCATTGCGAGCGTAAGCAAAGCAATCTGCTCATTTGAGCTCAATGCACATACTACATATGAAGGGGGTGCGATAAATTGCCGCTAGTAGAGTATGACTTCAAGGCCCTTTTTGGGTCGGAACAGTTCAAGGATTTTGGGTATATCGATGCCGAACAATCACTCCGTGTCGTATATCCGTTAGCCACTCAACAATTCCCGATCGGTTACATCTCCGACAAGAACACACCTGAGGGGCAAGGACGCGATGTGATTAACCAAACTCTGGGCACAAAGTTTGGTTTGATCTATCATCTCCGACTTTCTTTCAATGATGATCGCAACAGCGTGATAGTGGTGGAATCAGAGCCCGAAGATGTAATTAAACAATTGGGAGGCAGACAACGTCCGTCAGTCAGCTACGATTGCGGAGGATTAATAATTCCCCGCAATTCCGAATCACCCTTCGTTGTCGAGACCTTCGTTGGCGACTGCGCCTGCATCGTTGTTCGGTCTGATCGGTGGATCGGCTACATGCACGTCGGTCGACCTGAAATAATGGCCGAGCTGAACCTAATCGAGAACTTCTTTAAGCTGTGGCCAGCCAAGGCTGAAGAGACGAGAGTCTGGGTCGGTCCGTGTATCGGTGGAAGCCACTACGAACTTTCGGAGATCCCCGAAAAGTTCAAGGCGTATACCATTCAGACAATCTGGTATACACAAGGGTTTGATCTGATGAATGCCATCTCAGATCAGATTTCAGCCTCGAACAAAATCGAGGATATCAGACAAACTGTTACCGTAGAACGAATCGATCCGTTCCTTGTCAATGGTAAGTTCAACGACCACTCATGGGCTGCCTCAGACCAATGGTACCGCCGCAAAGGGAAAGAACTCGGCTTTCCCATCTTCTCACCCCGCAACAGCGCTATGCTGTTTGTCGAGGGCTAACGCCCTCACCACCACACACCGCGCGCCCCGACTGGATCTCATCCGG
>CAYIJI010000015.1:0-3903 GCA_964363695.1 uncultured Candidatus Saccharibacteria bacterium | reverse complement strand
GCCCGCTCGGGGGGGGGCCGCTTCTCTTTATTATGGCGTAATTAATCAATAATTCTCTAGGATAAAATTAGATATTCTTCGTCGTTCCGTGAAAATACACGATCGTGTATTTTCACGGAACGCTATCTTGGTATTAAGAAAGATATAAGAGTGAATATTAATTCTAATTCTTGTTTAACAACTTCATAAACCCCTTGCTTTTTAATTCTTTCTCTAAAACTGATTGAATATATCCGGAAAGAATTTCCTCTACCTCGACCTCTAAGACACCTGATATCTTTAACTTTTGCAGAATCGAAAAATCGCTCTTTTCAATCAAGCGAAGGAGTTTTATTAGCTGATTTGAGATACTTTTGCCATGTTGGAACTTTTTTTGGCAATCTCCACAAATTACTCCTCCCTCAACTGCATCCCAGAAGTTACTTTCGTCCTCTAACTTATTTTTGCAATGAACGCATTCGTACAATTCCGGATGAAACCCGGAGGCTTCAATAATTTTTAATTCAAAAATTCGGAGAAATAAACTTTTCTCATTTTCGTTTAGATATTTTAGCGCTGTGCAAAAAAGATAAAAAACCTCTTCCGACTTTTGATGTTCAGGCAAAAATTTATCAATTAGCTCCGCCAAATAAAATGCTTGCGATGTTTTCTTTAATTCATTATGAATCTCTGAAAAATCAGAGCTGATGACCGCCCCAGTCACAATATAAAATGTTTTTCCTTCGTGAAGCTGCAAGTCAATAAGCATAAATGGCTCAAGGTGTCCCGCCAGCTTTGATTTTCCTTTGCGAACTCCTTTGGCCATAGCTTTTACTTTGCCGAATCTTTCCGTAAGAATCGTCAATATCCGATCAGTTTCACCAAAATTCATTCTTTTTAGTACAATACCCTGAGTTTTTACATTCATGATTCCGCTCTGTCATTCCGTACTTGATACGGAATCTATATAAATAATTTCTGGATCCCAGATCAAGTCTGGGATGACGATATTTATTTGCGATTAGTGAGAACTGTTTCCGCTTCTTTTAATTGCTCTTCTGTATTTATGCCGAGTGCTTCGGATTCTCCCGAGACAGGAATAGCAATGATTTTTTTACCCTGTTCGCGGGCAATTTTTATTAGATCGGTTAAATAATATTCCTTTTGCGCATTTTCTTGGTTCAAGTTTGAAATATTGTCCCAAAGCCACTCTGAGTCAAAAACATAAAAACAGGTATTGCACTCTTTAATCTTTCTCTCTCCATTAGTGCAATCTTTTTGCTCAATGCTATCTATCACTTCTCCCTTTTCATTTCGAATAATCCTCCCGAATGCCCAATGCATCGGGTCATCAAAATTGACCGACAGCAGTGCAATGGCTGGCTTTTCTTTTTCAAATGTTTCGATTAATTTTTTGATAGTCTCTGTTTTAAATAAAGGCATATCACCATAGTAAACCAGAACTGCTTCCGACTTCCCAGCCAGCATCTCTTTTGCCGCCATTACGGCATGGCCGGTACCAAGTTGCTCTTCTTGAACAGCATATTTCACAGTATTTTTAAAATATTCCTCAATCAATTCCTTCTTATAGCCGACAACCAAGACGATATCATCGATTCCTGATTGTTTAATATTTTCAACGCTATAATGAATTATAGGTTTTCCGGCTATCTCATACATCACTTTTGGAATATCTGAGGCAACGCCGCCTCCCATCCTAGTGCCTTTGCCCGCCGCCAATATAACCGCTGCATATTTATTCATAAAATACTCCTCTGTCATTCCGGACCACGATCCGGAATCTAGATATTTGACATTAAACTCACCCGAAGTATAACAAATATTAATCGTTTTAAAAAGAAAAGCGCCCCGATTAATCAGAGCGCCGATTCGGCCATCTGGCCAATTTTGTAGGATCTAAGCTGCAGCCTGTTGTTCTTGCTCAACCTCTTCTATGCATTCCTGGTAAAGAGCAAGCAGTTCTTCCTCGGGATAGTTCTCGACATAACCCATTAATTTATGGGTTCCCCTCACGGGGTCTTTCTTCGACTCCCTTGCCAAATCTAGAAGTTCTGGACGCAAATTCTCGATTATCTTATCCATTTTGTATTACTCTCCTCTCACCACCTCTTTATCTGGACGGAATGCATTACAAGCAGGGCAATAGTAGCCCGCCTTTCCACACTGGAGAATACTTCCCCCAAAGTCAGTCTTCGATCCTTCCGGCACTCGCATCATCACGCGATTATGTGCCGGGCAGATCTCCGCTGCTAAGCCTTTAGGAACCAGCCGCCCAACAAAACCTCCGTGATCTCTATCTCTCTCCATTTCTTACGACCTCCTTCTCAGTTTTCGTTCATATTGCCAGCCGATAGAATTAAATCCATCAGCTAGCCGATAAACAAAATATTATTAACCATTTTTCATTCCCCCATTAACCGTAGTCCAAACTTTAGTTTGCTAGATACTTAACAAGCTGAAGCTTGATCTACAATATTTTAAAAACAAAAAAACTGGCTTTTCTGCCAGTAGTTTCAATCAATATTATCTAAAACAAAAAACTACTTGGCCGAGTACCAGCTAAACCAGAATCCAAAAAAGTAATTTTTTGCATAACAATTCATTTGTTTAATAATAGCTAAAATACAGGACTTACGCAAGATCGTAGCCCAAACTTCAGTTTGTTAAGATTATCGAAGTTGATTACCACAAGCTAAAGCTTGAACTACGAAATTGGAAGTCAATTGGCGTAAGTCCTGTAAAATATTAAAACATTGCAATATAGAAAATGGGCCGGCACAACAAGCGCCAGCCCAAGATAAGTTCCCCCTTTCCACGTCTAATAGTAGAACCCGAAACACTCTTCCTGCCCGTAAAACGGATTCCCTGTTGGTATCACGTCTTCGGGCCATTGCGGCTCTTCGTCCTTCTCGGGCGTCAAAGAGCTGCTCTCTTCGCCGGGAACTGCAACCTCTTTTCTGCTTTCTTCACTTTCTCTCATCACACACCTCCGTGAATTTTCCAAGTTTCTGGATTTCTTGTTCGACTATTGATTTTTGACCAATCGCCTGACTATCCAGGCATTCAATTCGGAACGCGCATCTGACAGCAACATCAAGAGCTTTATTGCTGCCGACCAGTAAAGAAGCATGATCCAAACGACCGTTCATAACCAACCTTAGCCTCCCCTTTTCGTTCATTTTGATAGGTCTTGGTTATTCAGAGAAACCAAAACCTTCCAAATAAACAAAAAACCGCCTGTTGGCGGGTTATATTATTTTAAATTTCTATTTTAAATATTTAATATTTGCCGCCAACTCCTTTCATATCAATAATGAGATCTTTTACTTGAAGATCTTTAGTCATTGAATAGGTTGTGGTGCACAAATTAAACATTATGTAACTATATTATTTCTTAATTAGTCTTTTGTCAAATGCACAAATTATTATTTTTGGCACTTCTCACAATAATGTGTTCCCCTGCCGCCTAAAGTAATTCGCTTCACCACCCCGTTACAACCATTTCTCTTGCACTTCTGGCCTGTTCTTCGATAAACATTGCAATGCTCGTTCATTGTCCCCTGATTGCCAAACGCGTCGACATATGTGTCTTCGGAAGAACCGCCGTATTTCAAGCCGAGCTCCAAAGCCCGAAGGATTGATTCTCTAATTTTATTCCACTCCGACAACTGAATATCTTTCACTGCCCTAGTTGGCAAAATCCCAGCGTAAAAAAGCGCCTCATCCACATAAATATTTCCTACTCCGGCGATTATCTCTTGATCGGTTATAAATTGCTTGATTTTTCTGTTTGGAATTTTGGAAGCACGCTTAATTAAATATTCGACTGTAAACTCATTTGAAAAAGGCTCGGGACCAAGTTTACTTAATTCGGGGATTAATATTCTCAATTTGTCATCCTCG
>CAYIJI010000014.1:0-22201 GCA_964363695.1 uncultured Candidatus Saccharibacteria bacterium | reverse complement strand
CTTAAAATCAAGTGAAAAGGGTCTTTCTGTTGGCGAAGCGAAACGACGGTTATTTATTTACGGCTCCAATAAAATAGCAAAAAATCATAAAACCGGCCTAGCCAGGCGGTTTGTTTTTAGTTTTGCCAGTCCGCTGGTGCTTGCTTTGTTGATAATTGCTCTTTTCTCCTTATTTTTTGGTGAAAAAATCAGCGCTTATTTAATAATGACTATGGCTTTTATGGGTGTTTTGCTTTCATTTATTCAGGAAACAAAAGCCCAGAATAATGTTGAAAAATTGTTGAATATGGTTCGCATCAAGTCAAAAGTGTTGAGAGACGGAAAGCTCATTGATATTAATGTAGCTGAAATTGTGCCCGGGGATGTTGTCAGCCTGTCTGCCGGTAATATGGCGCCGGCTGATTTAAGAATCATCCAAAATAAAAATTTGTTCATTAACCAGTCTTCTTTGACCGGCGAATCAATGCCGGTTGAAAAGACAGAAGCCGAGTCAGAAAGAAAATCCCTTGATATCTTTAGTATTGGCAATATTGTTTGCATGGGATCAAGCGTAGTCGGCGGCAGCGGGCTTGGATTGGTGGTAAAAACCGGAAAAAATACCCAATTTGGCAAACTCTCCCTTGAACTATTAAAACGCCCTGCCGAGACCAGCTTTGACAAAGGAATTAAGCAGTTTACTTGGCTGATGCTGCGTCTCATACTCTTGCTTTCCTTGGTAATCTTTTTAGTCAACGCAATATTTAAAGGCGACCTTGTTGAGTCGCTACTCTTTTCTTTGGCGGTGGCAGTGGGATTGGTGCCTGAAATGCTGCCCATTATGGTTAATTTAAACCTTTCCAAAGGCGCGATAGATATGGCAAAGAAGAAAGTGATAATCAAGAATTTAAACTCAATTCAGAATTTTGGCGCTATGGACATACTTTGCACCGACAAAACAGGCACCCTCACCCTTGATAAAATTACTCTAATAAAATACTGCGATTTTGCAGGCGAAAAAGAGGACGAAGTGCTGGAGCTTGCTTATTTAAACAGCTTGCATCAGACAGGAGTCAACAATATTCTCGATCAAGCGATTCTTGAGGCTTCAAAGAAAGCGTCTAAGAGTGAAAAAATTGATGAGATTCCATACGACAATGCCAGAAGAATGCTGTCGGTGGTAGAGGAGACGGGCAAAAGCATAAGAATGATCAGCAAGGGCGCCCCCGAAGAAATTATTAAGAGATGCACAAGTTACGAGATGGATAATTCCGTGCATAAGTTAACATCTATCGCTGAAGCAAAGATAAATAAGCAATATGAAAAGCTAAGCCAAGAAGGGCTCATTGTATTAGCGGTTGCTTATAAAATAATTGAACAGAAAAAAAAGAACTACTTGCCGGAAGATGAGCAGAGTTTGATATTTAAGGGATTTGTTGCTTTTCTCGATCCGCCCAAGCCAACAGCTCTAGAAGCAATGAAACAGTTGGAAGCAATGGGAGTAGGCTTAAAAATTCTATCAGGCGATAATGAATTTGTGGTAAAGAAGATTTGCGCTGAATTTGGAATAGATACCGATAATTTAATTACGGGCAGCCAGTTAGAAAAATTTTCTGATGATAGATTAAAAACCCTGCTTCGTAAAACATCAGTATTTGCCAGATTATCCCCTTTGCAAAAAGAAAGAGTAATTAAAGTTTTGCAGGATAGCGGACACGTAGTCGGCTTTCTGGGCGATGGAATCAACGATGCTCCCGCGCTGAAAGCGGCTGATGTTGGCATATCGGTCAACAATGCAGTTGATATTGCGAAGGACACAGCTGACATTGTTTTGCTTAAGAAAAGCTTAACTGTTCTGCAGGATTGCATAACAGATGGAAGAAAAACTTTTCGCAATGTTGTGAAATATATCAAAATGGGCGCGAGTTCAAACTTTGGCAATATGTTTAGCATGGTAGGCGCAAGTATTCTGCTGCCTTTTTTACCGATGCTGCCTATTCAAATATTGCTTAACAATATGCTCTATGATTTTTCTCAAATTACTATTCCAACCGATAATGTCGATGAAGATTCTTTATTGAAGCCAACTCCTTGGAACATCGATTTCATTAAAAAATTTATGTTTGTAATGGGGCCGGTCAGTTCGCTGTTTGACTTTATTACTTTCGGGCTGCTCTGGTATGTTTTCCGGGCCTCGCCCGAAATGTTCCATACGGGATGGTTTATAGAATCACTTTTCACCCAAACATTAATCATCCATATAATTAGAACAAAGAAAATCCCTTTCATAAAAAGCAGTCCTTCCAGCCTCCTTCTTTATTCTTCCCTTGCCGTAGTTATCGCCGGCTCTATTATCGTATTTTCTTCAATTGGTAAGTATTTCGGCTTTGTCGCCCTGCCGCCGATTTTGTTTATTTCTCTTATCGCCATTTCGGCAGTTTATCTTTTCACAACTCAGCTAGTGAAAAATTTTTTTATTAAAAAATATGTTTACTAATAAAATTTATATATATATATGGAGAAGCGAGCGTACAGGAATTGTCCGCTCGCCGAAGTTGTGTTAGCGGGCACCGGTTAAGGTGCCTCGCAGGGGTATCTGCAAGCCTTCGTATTTGAAGCTGCCGCAGATTACTCCCTCGTAGCATCGATCATTTCTGCCGCTGAACTTTTCTCTGACGGGGAAAGCTTCAGCATGACACCATTGGTGATAGCAATCACCGGTGTTTTTCACATAAACCTTCTCTCCGGCTTTTATTATTCCTCCTAGCCGGCACCGAATGTGTTTGCATCTTACTTCTTTGCTTGCAATCTTCACTCGAGTCATCCTGACTCTCCTTCCCATAATAAGATGTTGCTATTATAATACATTGTATTAATATGTCAAGCGATTGGTGAACTTTTTGTAGATATCAACTTTATTTTTTAGCTCATTTGCTATAAAGTTAAATTATTATTAATACTGGATTCCCGCCTTCGCGGGAATGACAGACAAAAACATGGAATGACGACAAATGATTAGAACACGATTTGCACCGAGCCCGACAGGCGAGCTTCATATCGGCGGAGTTAGAACCGCGCTTTTTGCCTATCTTTTTGCGAAGTCGCAAAAAGGAGAATTTTTGCTTCGAATTGAAGATACGGACAGAACCCGCTATGTCGAAGATTCTGTGGAGCGCATTATAGAATCGTTGGATTGGCTTGGAATCAACCCAGACAACCGCAAAAAAATAGTGATCCAGTCGGAACGGTTGGAAGAATATAAAAAAATTGCTTTTGATTTAGTTAAATCCGGCGATGCCTATATTTGCACTTGCTCAAAGGAAAAATTGGCGGCCGATAGGGAAAAACAGGAAAAGCGAAAAACCCCGTCGAGATATGAAGGGCATTGTCGTACGGCTGAGCTCAATATTTCGGACTTCAAAGACGGCTATGTTATCCGCATGAAAATGCCCAATAAAGGAAAAATAAAATTCAATGATTTAATTCGGGGAGAAGTGGAATTTGACGCTTCACTGCTGGATGATCAGGTAATATTAAAATCGGACGGCTATCCAACTTACCATTTGGCTTCTGTCGTTGATGATTATGAGATGAAAATTACTCATGTTATTAGAGCTGAAGAGTGGCTTTCGTCAACTCCAAAGCACCTTATTCTCTATAAAATGCTGGGCTGGAAAGCGCCCGAATTTGCCCATCTCTCCATGATACTGGGTCCGGATAAAAAGAAGCTCTCCAAACGCCACGGCGCAACCAGCGTGATGCAATATAAGGAAGAAGGCTATTTACCCGAAGCATTGGTCAATTTCTTAGCCTTTTTAGGCTGGAATCCAAAGGACGAACGGGAATTATTCAGTTTAGAAGAGCTCGAGAAAGAATTTAAAATTGAAAATATTAACAAAGCGCCGGCGATATTTGATGTTGAAAAACTAAACGATATAAACGAAAAATATATTAGAAAAAGTATACAGAATACAGATAACAGAATACAGTTATTGGAGAATTTTGGGGTAGATCAATTATCGAAAGGCGAGGCAGAGCTATTAGAACGCGGAGGATGTTCAACTTTGAAGCAGGCTGCGGAATATATTTTAGAGCTTCGAAAAGAGCCGGAATATGATGGAAAAATATTAATTTTCAAAAAATCGACCAAGAAGAGCACTTTGCTCGGCTTGGAAGAAACAAGAAACAAGTTACAAGAAACAAACGAAAAGGATTGGAACTCTCAGGAACTGCAGATGCAAATGGGGCTGGTTGTTGAGAGAAATGATTTGGCCAACGGAGATGTATTTTGGCCGGTCCGCGTTGCTCTATCGGGCGAAGAAAAATCACCAAGTCCAGTGGAGCTGGCGATTGCTTTGGGGAAGGAAGAGTCGATGAAGAGAATTAAAAAAGCAATTCGCAAGCTTGGTTAATTTAAAATTTAAAGTGAATTTCTAATGAGAAAATGATAAATGTTTAAACATTTTAAATTAAGATTTTTAAATTGAATTTAAATTTTAAATTTTAAATTGAGCTGGGAGGGGTTTTAGTTGAATGAACAAAATTAAGCTTGTTCAAATTATTGCTGATTCTAAGATCGGAGGCGGGCCGAGCCATATTTTAGGTATTCTCCGACAGATCGACAAAGAGAAGTTCGATTGTTTTTTAATTTGCCCGAAGGGATTTTTGTCCGACGAAGCGGAAAAGATACCAGGTTTAAAGATTTTCAATATTGAGATGAAGTCAAAGTTCGATATTGGATCAATTTTGAAGTTGAAATCCAAACTGCAAAAAATCAGAGCAGATGGCAATCCTTTTGGTCCAATGATAGTTCACTCTCACGGTCCGAGGGCGGGCCTTCTTGCCAATTTTGTGTTACCAAATGGGGTTAAGTTTGTTTATACCGAGCATATTTATGACGAGTCCTATCGGCTGAAAAATCCGATTAATGATTACTTGCAGAGATTTTTCCTTAAGAAGCAAAACTTTAAGGCTAACTTAATCATTGCCGTTTCTTCTTCAGTCAAGAAAGCCTTGATTAAGAATGGCTTAGTGCCGGCGGATAAAATTATTGTTATCCCAAATGGTGTGGATGTTGACCAATTCAAAGTTGGAAAGCCCGTAGCTTCTAAATATAATCACCCTGTGATTGGGTCGGTTAGCAACTTAAATCCGACAAAAGGATTTGAGTACTTAATCGATGCCATCCCAATCATTAAGAAAAAATTCCCTCTTATCTCAGTCGAAATAATTGGCGCCGGACCGGAAAGAAATAAACTAATATTGAAGGTAAAAGAGTTGGGGTTAATTCACAATGTGTCCTTGCTCGGCGGAAAGAAAGACGGATACAAATATATAAAACACTGGCGGGCATTTGTTCTTCCATCTGTATCAGAACCATTTGGAATTGCTGCACTAGAAGCAATGGCCTCTGGGGTGCCGGTCGTCGCTTCAAAAGTCGGCGGACTACAAGATATTATTACCGACAAAAAGAACGGACTCTTAGTAGAGCCTAGAAACTCCGACGCTCTTGCAAAGGTAATTTTGCAAATTCTTGAGAATATGGCGCTTGGCGCCAAGCTTAAACAAGGGGGGCTTTTACGGGTGAAAGATTTTGATTGGAAGAAAATTGTTAAAGAGTTGGAAAAGGCTTATCTTAATTTGTTTACTGAATAGCTCCTTTTGCTGTCATTCCAGGCTTGATCTGGAATCTAGAAATTACACAAGTAAATCGACTTTCTGGATCCCAGCTCTCAAGCTTGCAGGCTGGGATGACGATAGGGTTTCGCTCTGAATTATTGCCAAAATGAGAGGAAAATGATACATTCTCTCTACTGTTCCGAGATCGTCTAGCGGCAGGACAGCAGATTCTGGATCTGCTTACCTAGGTTCGAATCCTAGTCTCGGAACCAAGAAAGAAATGAGCGTCAGAAGATGGTCATTTTTTTAATATGCCGACAGTGGTAAAATGGGGTTATTATGAAAAAGAAAAATCAGATTGTTAAACAAGATGGCTTTACAGAATTTTTATTGTATACTACGCCAAATGGCAAAATGAAGCTGGAGATATTTTTGCGCGATGAAACGGTCTGGCTTACACAGGCAAAAATGGCCGAACTTTTTGGAGTTGGTATTCCTGCTATAAACAAGCATTTGAAAAATATTTTTGAATCAGGAGAACTAGAAGAAAATTCAGTTATTTCCATTTTGGAAACAACTGCCGCAGATGGCAAGAACTATTCTACTAATTTTTATAATCTTGATGCGATTATTTCTGTCGGATACCGTGTGAGCTCCAGCCATGCTACACATTTTCGTATCTGGGCGACTCAAATACTGAAAGAGTATATTATCAAAGGTTTTGCTATGGACGATGAGCGGCTTAAAGAACCTGACAATATTTTTGGCAAAGATTATTTCGAAGAACAATTGGCGAGAATTAGGAATATTCGTTCTAGCGAGAGAAGATTTTATCAGAAAATCACAGATATTTATGCTCAATGCAGCGCCGACTATAATCCGAATGAAGAAATTACGAAACAATTTTTCGCAACTGTTCAAAATAAGCTCCATTTTGCCATCAGCGGCCAAACAGCGGCAGAAATTATTTCTGGCAGAGTTGATAGCAAAAAGCCAAATATGGGCTTGACAACATGGAAAAATGCGCCCAAAGGAGCCATTCGAAAAACTGATGTAAATATTGCCAAAAACTACCTTGATGAGCGGGAATTGGATGAGCTCAACAGAATAGTTGCGATGTATCTCGATTACGCTGAAATGCAAGCGAAAAAAGGCGTGTTGATGCGTATGGAGGATTGGGTTAGGAAATTGGATGCGTTTCTCCAGTTCAATGAAAGAGCGATTTTACAAGATAGCGACAAAATTAGCCACGAAGTTTCATTGGAACTGGCAGAAGGCGAATATGAAAAATATCAGGTTAAGCAGGATGGGCGTTATGTTTCCGATTTCGACCGCGAGGTAAAAAAGCTATTAGAGATAGAGAAAAAATACAAGCACAAAGACCAGAAAGTGTAAAACAGTGCTCCCGAGAGAACCGTCCCCTCAATGCCTCAATGCTCAATGGCTCGTCAATCAAGGTCCGAATCCTTGTCTCCGAACCAGTAAATAAAACAGATCATCGCAAGATGTTGGTGCGGTAGGGACTACCACATACACCCTTCATCTTCAAGGATGTATGGTGGTTCGCCCTTCAGAGCGTTGAGAAGCGGTTCGCCGATCTCGCGCCAAGCGGCGACACATAGCACGATAACTAGCAGACCACCTTCCACGTAAAGTAAGATATTCTCCAACATACTAACCTCCAGAACTATATTCCACTGTAACTATACCATTTGGTGTTGTATTTGTCAAATTAATTTAGAGTAATTTAGAGTAACCCACTACTGTCATTCCCGCGGAGGCGGGAATCTACTGATAGTTTTAAGATTTTACTATCGTGGATCCCCGTCTTCACGGGGATGACAAAGGTAGAAATTCCAATACAGTGAGTGGTTACACTTTAGAAATGTTCTCAGTTTTTTCTCAGCTTTGTGCTATAATCTTACATTATGAGAATACTTGTAATCGAAGACGATCACAAAATTGCCAATGCGATTAAAAAGGGTTTAGAACAGGAATCTTTTGCTGTAGATGTTTCTTATAACGGCAAAGACGGCCTCGGCTTTGCTTTGACGGTTGAATATGACCTTATAATTATTGACCGGATGCTGCCGGAGGTGGATGGAATTAAGATCTGTATGGTGTTAAGAAAAAAGAAGAAAGATACGCCGATTTTATTTTTGACCGCAAAGGATAAGATCAAGGATAGAGTAGAAGGTTTGAACGCCGGTGCTGACGATTATTTAGTTAAGCCGTTTGCTTTTGTAGAATTATTGGCTCGGGTACGGGCTTTGCTTAGGAGACCTTCTAAAAAGGTGGAAAATATTTTAGCTATTGATGATTTATCGTTAAATACCTTAACATTCGAAGTACTAAGAGGAAAATCGATAATCAAATTATCAAGCAAAGAGTTTGCCCTTCTTGAATACCTAATGAGAAATCCCAAAAGAATTTTGACGAAGGATAATATCATTTCTCATGTGTGGGATTATGACGCCGATATCCTTCCTAATACGGTTGAGGTCTACATCGGATATCTGAGGAATAAAATTGACAAGCCTTTTAAGGGCAAGGCGGAATTAATACATACGGTGAGGGGGTTTGGATACAAAATTGTCGCAAGCGACAATTAATTTATCAATTTTCATTTTCCAATTATCATTAATTTACCATTTCTCAATTGTTCATTTGTTTTGTTGAAATAATAAAATGGAAAAATGAATGAGAACTGATAAATGGTAAATGAAAAATAAACGCATGCGTTTTCAGACTGCTTATTTAAAACTAACTGTTTTTTATGTTCTGATTGCTATGGTAATCAGCATCGCTTTTAGTATTGCCATATATAATATTTCTTCTCGGGAATTAGGCCGCGGGCTCGGGCAGCAGACCGATCTATTGCTAAATATTCAGATGGAAAAAATTATTTTAGGGCCAAGGCCTGATCTGGAAAAAATAAGGCTTGACCAGCTCGAAGAAAGCAAAGATCGACTAAGGCTTAATTTGATTTATTTTAACTTTCTAATCTTGCTTTTGTCTTCGGGTACAAGTTATCTTCTAGCCAGAAAGACACTTGAGCCGATAAGAGAGGCAATGGATGCTCAAAATCGATTCACCGCCGACGCCTCTCATGAACTGCGCACGCCATTGACGGCGATGAGAACTGAGATTGAAGTTGGCCTTAGAGATAAAAAGTTTAATTTAGCGGAAGCCAAAAAATTGCTTCAAAGCAATCTGGAGGAGACGGAAAAGCTGGAATCACTTTCGAACGCTCTCTTAAAACTAGCTAGATTTGAAGATGACTCCCATGCATCTTTCAGCAAAGTTTCTATTGAAGATGTGCTTGTTGAGGCTTACGAGAAAATTGAATCGCTTGCGAATAAAAAATCAATTCTATTTGAAAACAATTTACAAAATGTTTTTATACGAGGAGACAGGCAAAGCTTAGTCGAACTCTTTGTTATTCTTCTTGATAACGCTATCAAGTACAGTCCGGAAAAATCTAAAGTATTGGTTCGCGTAAGAAAAGAAAAGAATGATGTTGCAGTCAGCATAAGAGATTATGGTATTGGAGTTAAAGCTTCCGATCTGCCCTATATTTTCAATCGGTTCTATCGGGCGGATACTTCGCGTTCAAAAGAAAAAATTGATGGTTACGGTCTGGGATTATCAATCGCCAAAAGAATTGCCGGCTTTCATGGCGGAGATATTTCCGTCACTTCCAAACCGGGGAAAGGCAGTGTCTTTGTAGTTAAACTATAGACAGGTTATAAATATTTTTTTATTTCCTGCCATGTGATTCCTGAATACTCTTCCACCTCTCGAAGAATATAATAGAGTGTTTTTTTATGTCTAATTTCTGGTAAAGTAATGCACTTCTGGTTTTTGGGCCATATCAGTTTAAAATGATTTCCTTTGCCGCCTTTGCAATTCAAACAAAAACCAAGACGTGATAATGCCTTGGCTAATTTAGTCCTATTGAGATCGGAAGGTAGTTCGCTAAGCGATGGCATACTCTTTCTTTTCTTTTTCTGAACTAACTTTTTTAATATTCACTTCTTTGGCATAAGAAGAAGGAATCTCAAAAGCAGTCATTATGGCATCTTGTATATTATTATCCAATTCCTTTTCGTTTCTAGCCTCGGTGATAATTGTTCCCCATTTGAAATTAGTACTTTTTGCAATTATATATCCATCAATATGTTCATTTGTAAACTTTATTGGTCCGTAACAATAAAAGTATTGGGAAGCTTCATACATGCCTTTTGGCACGATTGCTTTTCCAAGAGTGATTTTTATTAAATAATCTTGCAGTTGTTTTTTTATGCTCATGATCTCTTTTTCTATCAAAGTTAATTTCATTTGTCAATGAAAACAGCGTAACAATTGACAGTCTTCATTATATTTCAATTATATATTTTAAACAACAACGCAATCTTTTTGTTTAAAAAATCGGTGGTTTCATTGTTTATTGTTATTTAAGCTTGTTCTCAGCTGCCTCCTATACAATCAGATTATTCTTAATTAAGTTGAGAGGAGGTGATGCAATGAAAAATGCAAAAATAATTTTCCCAGTTTTGGCTCTTGGTATATTGCTTGGCGGAGCAGGTGTATATTCTACAAAATATGCTTCCGCCCATAACGGGGCGAATCAAGCAAAAATGTCTGAGGAGTTGGCCCAGAAGTTGAATGTGAATACGGAACAGGTAGACACAGCAATGAGCCAGATTCATGAAGAGAGACAAGCGGAACGAAGGGGCGAGGTGAGCGCTAATTTGGATAAAGCAGTATCAGACGGAGTTATTACAGCCGAACAAAAACAAAAACTTTTAGACAAGCAAGCTCAAAATCAAAAAGAACAAGAGCAAAAAAGAGCCGAAATGGAGAAATGGGCCAGCGACAACGGGATCGATTTCTCTAAGCTAAAAACTTATGGCTTTGGAATGGGAACGGCTAAGATGGGCCACAAATGGGTCGATAAAGATTAGATGTATTAAATAATCATAAAATTTAAAACAGCCCTCTTCCTCCGGGGCTGTTTTAAATTACAAAAAAGAAAATCGCCTCGAATAATCGGGCGATTTTCATAGTTCTATGTATTTTTTCCCTTCATCATGTCATTCCTTCTCCTTTCTCATAGTAAGAAATTTAAGGATCGACCGTGATGGGAGGTAAGCATTTAGAGTTAGTTTAAATTGCAAGCAATTTATAGATTGCTTCTGGCCGGTTTGCTCTTCGAGTCTGAGCGGCGAGGCCGCTCTAGGCCTCAGAGTCGAATGACCGGCATCTGCATCTAACTCGGGGGAGTGTATCGATAGACACGCTCCTTACTTTGCCTTCTATCAGGAATTCCAATGTACTCCGTTAAAGTTGCTTGTCAAGAGTCCGGTATGTTGCCATTATCGGTTTATGAGGAGTGGACTATTTAAGTGTAAAAATATACGGCGGTTTTTTTATTTACACATTTATCGCTTTATGATATAAGATAATCAACGATCTTGGAGGTGGGTAATGGAATCGATTTTCATAGCATTGTGGGTTTTTTACGGAGCTATTATAGCGGTGATTGGCATGGCAGTAACTAAGGCCAGCAATGACAGCGCCGGCGCAGTAGTAATCATCGCAATGTTTGGTGGGGCCGTCCTATCGGTCATAACCGGAATACTCGTAGCTCCATTTTTTGGGTACAGATCAATATCCAAAAAGGGTAAGTAGCCGAATAGCGCCGTTCTGCCCATGAAAATATCGCCCCGAGGTAATGTCTCCTCGGGGATTTTCTTTGTTATTTTTTCAAGCTGTTGCTATATTAAGCTCATATGTGTTTAACCATACCGGGGAAAATTTTATCGATAAATGAGGGGATGGCTACTATTCAAAGTGCCCGAGAAAAAGCCCAGATTGACCTAGGGTTAGTTTTTGGCGCAAAGGTTGGGGATTGGGTGCTTTATGCCACAAATCGGGCTGTAAAACTGATTTCTGAGTCAGATGCGAAAGAGATTATTTCTCTATTGGAAGATAACTATCATCCTGTGGATGTCAGTCGTTTACCGTTAGAATTTAAAAAAATTATATTTAAAGTGCGAAGTAAGAATACAGATAACATTAATAATACTTCAGATTCTTTGCTCCCACCACCCCTAACCCCTCCTCTGGCAGGAGGGGAACGGCCCAATGATGATTTAACAAAAGAAGAGATTGAATATCTTTTGAATCTTAAGGGAAAGAACAATTTAGAGACTCTTTTTGCTGAGGCTAACACTTTGCGCAAAGACAGGATCGATGATTTTGTATGTATCCACGGCATAATTGAGTTTTCAAACTATTGCCGGAACAATTGCCTATACTGCGGCATTAGAAAAGACAATAAAAACATACAACGTTATCGTATAAATGAGAAAAGCATAGTGAATATCGCCAAGAATGCAGTCGAGAAAGAAGGCTACAAATTGTTGGTTTTGCAAAGCGGCGAGGACATGAGTTATTCAGATGATGAGCTCATAGAATTGATTAAAAATATCAAAAAAAGAGCAAAAGTTTTTATTTTCTTGTCGGTAGGCAACAGAAGCAGGGAATTCTACAAAAATGCCTTTAGGGCCGGTGCAACAGGCACGCTTTTTCGCTTTGAAACATCGAATGCGGAATTGTATAAAAAAATGCACCCGGGAGATAGTCTAGATAACAGATTACAGTTGCTCAGATATCAGCAGGAGCTCGGCTATTATATAGCTTCTGGCAGTCTGGTAGGGCTTCCTGGCCAATCTGTTTCAGACATTGCCGATGATCTTCTGCTTACAAAAAAGTTGGGTATCCTAATGATCTCTTCGGGACCGTGGCTGCCAGCGCAAGGGTCGCCGCTGGCAAATTTAAAATTTAAAATTTCAAACCCGCCTGCCGGACGGGCAGGTTTAAAATCAATTTCGAATGATCAAATGACAAATGAAAAATTAGAGGAACTCTATTTAAAGTATATTGCAGTTGCCAGGTTTATGATGCCTGAAGTTAAAATACCTGTAACCACTGCATTGGAAACTTTAGACCCAGAGAACGGTCGGCATCGAGGGCTTTTGGCGGGGGCAAACGCCCTCATGTTCAATTTAACGCCAGAAGAATACGCTGGAAAATATTCGATATACGATAACAAATACAGGGAGAGAGAGAAAGTCTGGCAAAAGTATGGATTGTTTAAAGGAGAAGAAAGTTATGAGATGCTGGAAGAAAGATTGATGATTGATATAACAACAGATGACGAATAAGACAGATGTTACGAATACCGAAGGAGAATTAATTTGAACATACAAAAGATGGGAGAAAAATGAATAAAAGTATTTTGATTGTTGTCTCGAGCTATGATTTTAATGAAACAGAATATTCTGTGCCGAGAAAGATTTTTGAGGAAAGTGGGTTTGAGGTAAAGGTTGCTTCTCTGGAGGGCGGAAAATGTTATGGTTCTAAATATCTAGTCGTTGAGTCCGATCTTTCACTAAAAGACGTGAATATGAATGATTTTAGCGCAATCGTTTTTGTAGGCGGAGATGGGATCGAGTTGTATTTTGATAAAGAAGAAGCATTGAATTTAGCTAAAGAGTTCAACTATGCCGGCAAACTGGTTTGCGCTATTTGCTGGGCGCCGGTTGTTTTAGCGAAAGCCGGAGTTTTGAGAAACAGAAAAGCGACTGTTTGGAACGGGGCGGTCAGAGATCTCGAATTGGCCGATGCAACTTATACGGCACAGATGGTGACAGTTGATAAAAACATCGTGACTGCAAATGGTCCGGCTGCGGCAGAAGAATTTTCCGAAAAAATCGTGAGCATGCTTTCTAGCTAGATGATCGTGATCTGTGTTGAAGAAACACAGATTTTATGTTACCATTTTACATAGTTTCTTCATTTTGGCGCCATCGTATAGCGGTTAGTACGCCGCCCTCTCACGGCGGTAACAGGGGTTCGATTCCCCTTGGCGCTACCAATAAAAAGATCAGCTTTGCTGGTCTTTTTATTGTGACAAGGGATTGAGAACCCATGCACGAAAAGAAAAGGATAAATATAAAATATTAAATCGTTATACAAACAGAAACGCCGAAGGGAAATGATCCTTCGGCGCGATAGAGCGGACTAATAAAGCCCGCCGGTTGGAGTTCACACAACAGCTGTCAGCTGTTGCTCTTTCTTGGCACGTAAAATGCCAATGTATGTCTTGTCGTATCCTACGATACAGGCACCCTCGGGAATCAACCCTCTAATCTTATCTTCTGGTCCAACAATTAGCTTCTTTGTGCCGTTGATCGTAATCTTTGCCACCACTTCCTGTATATGTTTCACAGGTTTATGCCAGCCATTTCCTTTGCCCACCTTGGTCACCCTCCTTAGCTTCCATGCTCGGAAGCAGAATCACGAGACAAACACTTGGGTGTTGCCGTGTTTACCTCGTCATTTCCGCCTTGCATATTTATGCACAAAACTCAAATACTTTACTGCAAAGCGGGCAAAAAGTCAATATGGCGACCCTGTGCACAACAAAGTTGGCGGATTAGAAAAAGGGTGTATAATATAATTGTAATTGTTCCTTCCCGGTAGCTATCAGGAAAAATCCGTCGGGAATCTATCAGTATAAATTCTATTCTGGATCCCCGCCTGCGCGGGGATGACAAAGAGGCGCGGGGATGACAAAGGTGGCATAGAGGATGACAAATAGAAGCGGGGATGACAATCAAGTAGCTTGAAAGGGTTCACTCATTATGAAAGCGAGGGGATCGGCGATAATTATTGCAATGCTTTTGATTACTGCAGTCGGCAGTATCGCTTTTGGTATAAGCCGTGTTATTTATATTGAATCTTCTTCCGCCTCAACCTATGTGAACGGGGCAATAGCTTACTATGCAGCTGAGTCTGGCTTAGAGGAGGGGTTCTTGCGCTACCGCTATAACCAGAATGCGGAAGTGCCTTTTAGCAACTGGGATTTAAATCCAGCCCATAATTATGTTTATAGAAGCAATTTAAGTGACAAATCATTAGTATCTGCGGTAGATGATTACAGTCCCACGACTATTGTATCTGATGCATCCAAACAATATTACGACCTGCGCATGGGGTATTTGGGAACCTACGGCGAGCCGTTTTATGGGCACGATGCGGTTGTCGGGCATCCCTATCTATCATCTGGCGATGCTTTTAATAGTGTATATGGAACAGGAGACTACAGTTTTGTTAATGTAAATCAAGATGAATCAATAAAGCTTGACTTAAGCAATCTGGATTTAATGCATCAGCAACTTAACTTATCACTCTTGTTCAATACTGGTAGTTCTAATCCTCAGTGTAATGCTGCCGCGGAAATAAAGTTTGAAGTTAAAGAGACTGCCGCCAGCGCTGTAAATGAATACAAGGCTCTAACAACCTACAATGTAAGTGTATGCGCTGGAATTTTGGGAATAGCACCTAGCAACCTTATAGGTTCTACAAGCGTTATTACAGATGGCGTGGATGATTTCTATTATTCAGTCGATAACATTTTTTCTACTCTTCTTACACAGTATGGCAAATCTCCATTATCCAGTTATAATAAAGTAACAATGTTTATTAAACCCTTAAATTATGATGCTAAAATTGGACTAATAACCAGTGGCTGTTCAAGCGATACTAATACATGCAAAAGCGATAGAGATAAAATTGTTACCGGTCCCTACAGCAGTATCAAAACAACCGGTTATTACGGCGGGGTTACCAGAAAACTTGAAGCAAATATTGACCGCCAGTCCGGAACGCTATATGATTTATTTGACTACGTAATTTATAAAGCCAATTAGGAGGCTCTTATGAGTAAAGATGCAAGAATTTTGATCGTTGACGATGACCTGACTTTAAGAGAACTATATGAAGAGCGGATGAAGCAGGAAGGCTATGTTATTTTGTCGGCTTCGGATGGAGAAGAGGCGTTAGAGAAAGCAGTAAAAGAAAACCCGGATCTAATTCTTCTCGATATTATGATGCCGAAAATCAACGGCATAGATGTGATGAAAATGCTCAGGGAAAAAGAGGAAACTGCAAAAATTCCTATCATTATTCTGACCGCTCTGGTTCAGGAGATAGGAAAAGTTAAGGATATGATGAAGCCGGGCGACGGATATTTAGTAAAAAGTGAAATTATGCCGAAAGATGTTGTTACCAAAGTCGAAGAGTCGCTGGCTAAAGTATCTAAGTAAGCTAATTAGCTTATCAGCTTATCAGCAAGTCAGCTATTTGTATGTCTAATAAAAATCCCTGAATAATTCGGGGATTTTTTAAAGTAACGAATACATCATTGATTTCCAAATTTTAGCTGACTTTAGGATCAGTAGTCGTTGCGAGCCCGATGTGATTGAAGGGCGTGGCAATCCTTGGAACAGATTGCTTCGTCGCAAGACTCACTCCTCGCAATGACGAATTGAGCGTAGTTAGATTTCCCAGAACTCTTATGAGCTTATCCGCTTACTAGCTTATACGCTTACCTGACTACTTATACGGTGCAAAAGGGTTTTCTCTGCCGAAGCCGGACTCAAGAGAAATGTTTGAATCGTAATTTGACGGTTTGGCAATTGCCTCATACGCTTTTTTATTTATTCCGACCTCTTCTTTTTTAGTGCTTTGTTTAGTTTGATCCGAGGAGATATTCTTCAAAGCGAATTTAGCGGAGAACAAACCGATTGCAACTACTAAAACGACGAAAACAATTATTGCTAACTTGTCTTTTATTTTACTTTCCATAATAAATGCTCCCCGTCATTCTTAGGTTGATAATGCCGGTATCGTCGCCGCTCAGATTGATTAAAGATATAGAGTTGAATCGAGGGAGAGTCTCCATCCCTTTTATAAAGCTTAAAACCGAGCTATAAGGCGCTTGTAATCCAAAGGTAAATTGAGTGCCTGTTTCGGCATCCTTTTTCTTCTCAGTTGTGGCTTTTTCCGAACCGCCATCTTCTTTTGGAGCACTTTTTACTGATGACTTTTTAATTTCAGCCACTGATAAATTCTCAAGAATAATACTGTTATTCTTAGCCAAGTTTTCGGTCTGAACGATAAAATGGCTGATATCAAGATTGTCCGGCCAAGAATTGTTCACCATACCCCTTGCCGCTTTAAACTCTTCAGGGTGTTTTTCAATCTTTTGCAGAGTGTTTAGTTTTAGGTAAGTTTGGTCAAGCTTATTTTGATTGCTTACCACCTTTTGTTTATTTTGCTTTAGACTATTTATTGAAGGATTGAGGGCAAAAACAATCACCGCGATAAAAATGACTAAATAAATGCTCGCTGTAATGATAATTTTTTTAAATACTCGGGACATTATTTGATTTCTCCGATCTCAGCAGAAATGTTGAAGCTAAAATTTCTCTGTTCTTCATTGTGCACAGAAGAAGAAAACGTTACATTCTTAAAATACTTGGAGCTGCTCATTTTTTCCTTAAACCGAGCGATGTCATTTCGTGTTTCGGCGAAGCCGGTTAAAGTTGTTTTCTTGTTCTTTTGGTCCATAGTCAGTGTTTTTATTTGAACTTGAGAAGGTGTTAATTTAGACAGTTCTATTAGGAGAATACTCCAGAATACTCTGTTGTTATTCACTGATTCGATTTTGCTCAATTTTGTATTAACTGTTTTAATTTCATCTTCAGTTTCCTTATAGCGAAAAAGAATCTTCTCTTGTTCGGCGATTCTAGCATCGATTTTCTTAAGATCTTCTTTCGTAAAGTAACTTGCCGCCAAAATACCCCCCGTTAAAATAAGAAGAATTATAAATATGGTCAAGAGAAAAATCGAAACAGTTTTGACTGACTTCCTAATCTTTTTCTCTTGCTTAAATTTTGGGGGCAGAAGGTTGATTACCACACTGTTCCTTTTCACTGATAACTAATTATTGAGGGTAGACTCTTGAAACTGGAAGTTTGATCTTGAGGTTGGAAGATTGAAGTTCGAATGTCTAGCTTCCAATTTCAAATTCTAATCTCTAGCATCTAGCGTCAAGCATCAATTTATCTTTGACTGTGTTCCTTTTCACTGATAACTAATTATTGAGGGTAGACTCTTGAAACTGGAAGTTTGATCTTGAGGTTGGAAGATTGAAGTTCGAATGTCTAGCTTCCAATTTCAAATTCTAATCTCTAGCATCTAGCGTCAAGCATCAATTTATCTTTGACTGTGTTGTTTCATTCATATTCATTTCGGAGGGCCAAGCCGAAGGCGGTGATGAACTCTGTTCCTAGGCTGGCTTTTCCCTTCAAATTTGGTTTTACTATCTCTGTCTCCATTTTTGTTTCTTTGCTGATGTACGCATCAATACCTCCTATTTTTGCCCCGGAACCGCAGATAAGTATTTTTTTAACCGGTTTTGGTCTATAGTCCCGGTTTTGATGGTATTTGATAGCGTTGATGATCTCATCGGAAATGTTAAGGAGAGTTTGAGATAACTCAGGAAAATCTGTTTCTCTTATAACTATGCCGTCCATTTTCTCTTCTCTGTGCCCAATTGCACGCAGGTTCTCTACAATCTGATTTTTACCGGTCGCTACCGTGGTGGCAAGCCTGATGCTGTTGTTGTCCCAAATCGATATTCGGGAGATCTCAGTGCCGATCTCAATGATGAGAGAACCGTCTAGGGGAATGTAGGATCTTATTGCGCGTCCTACCGCAATTGGTTTTGTTTCAAGCGCTTCCAGCTCAAAACCGGCCATTTTTGTCATTTCCACATAATCGTCCACCAACTTGCGGGGAGATGCTGCAATTAAAATATCTACAAGTGCTTCTTCCGGGTGGGTGATCAAAACCTGATAATCCAAATAAACTTCTTCTATCGGAATCGGTAAAAACTGGGCAGCTTCGATCGGCACTGCTTTTTCGTATTCTTTCATAGTCATCTTCGGCATTTGAATTGTTTTTGAAAAAACAAAAGTTTCAGGAAGAGCAGAAGCAATTTTCGTGGCTTTTATTGCAGAAGGCAGGGCTCTCCGGCAAGCATCTTTGATAAGGCTTGCTGTATGAGCTTTGTTCTTGAAGCTGTCCTTTTCTAAGATTCTTTCAGTCAAGGGCAATTCAATGGATCCGACTAAAAAAATTCCGCCTTTTTTCTTTTTTAACTCCACAAGCTTCAGGGTTTCATACCCAATATCCAGACCAAACACGGAGTCATTTTTAAATACTGATGAAGAATTGAACATTATGATATATTCCTAATATTTGAGTCTAGACTCTTGAAACTGGAAGTTTGATCTTGAAGCTGGAAGATTGAAGTTCGAATGTCTAGCTTCTAATTTCAAATTCTAATCTCCAACATCTAGCGTCAAGCATCAATTTTTATTTATTTAATTTTACCAATTTTACGCAGGGGAGCCAAATAATCAGGGTAGATGATCGAGGTGGGTGCTAAATAGCATTTACCAGACCATATATCGGCTGTAAAACAGAAACTATAATAATACCGATTCCGACACCCATAACAACCATCAGTATTGGTTCGAGCATTGTAGAAAGATTGGCAGTTACCGAATCAATGTCTCTGTCAAAGAAATCAGACAAAGTATCAAAAACCTCGTCGACATTGCCTGATTTTTCTCCCACAGAGGAGAGCTGCCCGATCATCTTCGGCATAAGCTTGCTGTCTTTAAGAGTTGAAGATATTGAATGCCCCGATTTTATTTTTTCAGCCATTGCCCAGATTTCGTTTTCATAAATAACATTGCCTACGACTTTGCTTGATACCTCAAAAACTTCGACCAACGGAAGGCCGGAAGCGGTAAGAGAAGCAAATGTCCGGGTAAATCTGGAGATATACGATTTTTTGAGGAGTGAACCGATCACGGGAATTTTTAGTTTTAGCTTGTCTATTCCCAGTCTGCCTGCAGGTGTTTTGTTAAATTGAACGATAAATATTATAAAAGCAATAAAACCAGCCAGAATGTAAATGCCGTAGTTCTTTAGCGCAAAACTTATTTTTATTATTATTCTGGTTAGAATCGGCAGAGGTACGCCCGCATCATCAAATATTAATTTCAATTGTGGAATAATCACTATCATAACAAGGGCTAAAACTCCAACCAGAGCAACCATGACGAATGCCGGATATGATAAAGCATTTTTAATTTTGCGGTTAAGCTCATATTCTTTTTGCATTTGAAGTGCCAAGCGGTTTAAAACCAACTCAATTTTCCCTGATTCTTCTCCTGATTTAACCATATTCACATATATCTCATTAAAAATATTTGGGTGCTTCTTGAGCGCTTTTGAGAAAGGAGCGCCTCCTTTGACATCAAGCAATATCTTGCCGATCTCCTCTGCAAAATAGCGGTTGTCCACTTCCTCTTTCAGTGAGCCGAGCGCATCGACAATAGAAAGACCGGACTTTAACATTATTCCCAGTTCTTGGGTAAAAATGATCTTGTCCTTTACTGCCACTTTTTTCTGGAAAGGGAGAGAAAATCCTTGGCCGGATTTGGCTTTTATTTCTGTGATGAAAAGCCCTTTTTCCCGGAGCGAAGCAGAAGCTGATGATGACTGATCAGCTTCAATGACTCCCTTTGAAGTTATTCCCTTGTTGTCTTTTGCTTTGTATGTGAACTGCATATTCAAGAACGGATGACTAATTTTACAGATAATACTAATGCTCAGGAACGGATAGAGAATGATACAGACAGCTAAACGCGGGCTAAATTCTGGAGCCTTTTCGTGGTTTGTTTTGTTAGTTGTCCATTTTTTCTTGGAAACTAGTCTTTTGTTACTCTCCAGATCTCTTCCACTGTGGTGATGCCGTCGGCTACCTTTAGTATCCCGTCTTGCAGCATTGTAACCATTCCGGACTTCACCGCTTCGGCTTGGATTTCCGAAGAAGGTTTTTTGTTTAAAATCATTTCTTTAATATTTTCATTGATACTAAGCACTTCATAAAGACCTACTCTTGATTTATACCCGGTGTCGCCGCAGTTCTTGCAGCCTTTGCCGCGGAAAAATTTAAGGCCTTTTTTTTGAATTTCAGCCTTTTCTTTCTCCGGCATTTTTTCTATTTCTTCTTCAACTTTCCCCTTTTCCGCTTCAGCGATTTTTATTTCTTCCTTACATTCTGCGCAAATCTTTCTGGCTAAGCGTTGTCCCACCACCACATTTAAAGCGGAAGTGAGAAGGAACGGCTCGACCCCCATATCCATTAATCTCGGAGCAGCCCCAGTGGCGTTGTTTGTATGAAGAGTTGAAAGGACGATATGGCCTGTGAGTGCGGCGTGAACCGCCATCCCGGCTGTTTCTTTATCGCGGATTTCGCCGATCATAATTATGTCGGGGTCTTGGCGGACGATAGAGCGAAGCCCGGAAGCAAAAGTATAATCTATCGCAGCATTAACCTGACTTTGGTTTATGCCGGGCATTCTGTATTCAATCGGATCTTCCAGTGTTACGATATTAACCCCTTCGTTGTATAATTTATCTATTAGAGCATAGAGGGTGGTTGTTTTACCTGAGCCGGTCGGACCTGTAACCAGGGTCATACCGTGCGACTTTTTGATGCTCTCTTGGAGAACAGCTAAGCCGCTTCCCCTTACGCCAAGATCTTCCACAGTCAAAATACCGGTCATTTTGTCCAAAACTCTCATAACGATCTTTTCTCCATTGGCTACAGGCATTGTTGAGACACGAAAGTCGATTTTTCTATCCTCAAAGTTAATGGAGAAGCGGCCGTCTTGCGGCAATCTTTGCTCATCTATCTTTAAATTTGAAAGAATTTTTATTCTTGATACCACTGCCGGTTCAATATCCATTGGCAGAGTGATCTTTTTCTTTAAAACTCCGTCCAGCCTAAACCTTACCTCCACTTCTTTTTCCGAAGGCTCGATGTGAATGTCTGAAGCCTTATCTCTAACGGCTCTCCGTAAAAGAGAAGTGACGATTCTTGAAGCAGGAGCATTGTCAGATACTGATTCTACCAAATCTGCTTTTTCCGTCTTTCCGATCTCAATCTCATTTTCTTTGTCTGCTGTCTCGATCGCTTCCTCAACCTCCGTTTCAAGGCCGTTGTATTGATCAAGCACCATGGTGATGTCATTGCCGGAAGCCAAGATGGGTATGATCGGCTTTTGGATTTGTTTTTTAATCAGCTCTTTTGCTTCCAAATCCTGCGGGTCAGCCATTGCCACCACGAGGCCTTTTTCGTTTTCTTCAATCGGCACGAGGTTATATTTTCTTGCCAGTTTCTCGGGTATTTTCTGCAAGATGTCCTTTGAAACTATTGTTTTTGAAAGGTCTATAAAAGAAATATCCGCTTTTTCTTCTGAAAAAGGTGTGATTTCGGCAGGTTTCAGATCTTCTTTTTCGTTTTCGGCTGATTTTCTTTGAACTCCGGAAAGATTGGGGGCACAGGGTGCGCTTCTTATTTCGGTCTTTATATTATCAATTTTTTTTGCCCCTGCTGACTGACTCACCGGCACTGAACTTGATTCTTTTTGAAAGACTCCGGAATCAACCAGAGATATTTTATCATTAGAACTTTTTCCTTCCGGGCTGGAAGATGCAGGGGACGTCGTGTCTATGTCTGGGGTTTTTCTAAATATTTTCCCGAAAATAGAACGGGCGCGGTCTTTGTGCACTCTTATAGCGTCCCCGAAAGTAGCTTCTTCTTTGC
>CAYIJI010000013.1:0-22228 GCA_964363695.1 uncultured Candidatus Saccharibacteria bacterium | reverse complement strand
ATTATACTTACAATATTTTGAAAAGAGGGGTCACAAGGTGATTCCTTCTGCTTCTTTGGTGCCAAAAGAGCAAGATATTACTGAGAGCGATATGACGCTTTTTACGACTGCCGGAATGCAGCAATTTAAGCGGTTTTATTCAAATCCGAACGAAGCTCAATTTTCATGTGCAACTTCTTCCCAAAAATGTATTCGTACTGGAGATATTGATGAAGTGGGTGACAATACTCATTTATCTTTCTTTGAAATGCTGGGTAATTTTTCTTTTGGCTATCCGGCTAAAACTAAAGAGGGATCATATTTTAAAGAAACAGCAATTAAATTTGCATGGGAATTTTTAACAGAAGTTTTGAAGTTTGATAAAAATAGGATTCATGCCACATACTTTAATGGCGATGGTAATACAGGGACAGGCGAAGACACGCCATCAAAACAATATCTAACTAAAATTACGAAATTACCTGAGGGCAAAATTATTGGTCAGGGCTTTAAAGATAATTGGTGGTCATTGGGCACGTTTGGAAGTCCGGGAGGTCCCACAGTTGAATTTTATGTTGACAAAATTGAAGTATGGAATTTAGTCTTTAATGAGTGGGAATGGCAAGGGAGTGGTTGGATAGCATTGAAGAATCAAGGTATTGATACAGGCATGGGATTGGAAAGGTTGCTTACCACCCGAAATGATCATGATAATGTTTATCAAACAGATTTATTTGAACCGATAATCAATAAACTCGAGGAGATTTCAGGAAAAAAATATCAGGACAATGAAAAAGAATTCAGAATTATAGCTGATCATGTGAAAGCGGCGGTTTTTGCAATTAATGATGGAGTTTTGCCTTCCAATAAAGGCGCTGGGTATGTTGTACGTCGATTGATTCGACGCACGGTTGTAAAAGGACAGCAACTGGGAATTAAAAATAATTTCACATCAGAATTAGCCGATATTGTTTTTGGTATATATGATGGGGCTTATTTTGAGAGTGTCATCCCGAGCGTCCCTTCTGTCATCCCGAGCGAAGTCGAGGGATCTTTTGACAGGATTTCTCCAACCGTTCGACAAAGCTCGCGGGGTCGAAATGACATCAAGCAGGAACTAGAAAAAGAGGAAAATCAATTTAAGAAAACTCTAGGAGAAGGACTAAGGATCATTAACGAACAAAAAGAGATTACGGGCAAGGTTTTGTTCGATTTATATCAGTCCTTCGGGCTTCCTTTGGAGATCAGCGCAGAAGAACTGAAACGTATAAATGTTGAAATCAGCAATGAAACAATAGAGCAATATAATAATTTACTCAAAGAGCACCAAGAACTTTCCCGCACTGCTTCGGCCGGGATGTTTAAGGGCGGGCTGGCTGATGCTGGCGAAATCGCGGTTAAATACCACACTGCTACCCACCTACTTCATCAAGCCTTGAGAGAAGTATTGGGCGAGCATGTACAGCAAAAAGGTTCAAATATAAATGCAGAACGATTGCGATTCGACTTTACGCACACGGACAAAATGACGCCTAACCAGATCGCTGAGGTGGAAAAGATCGTGAACGAGCAAATCGAAAAAGATTTGCCGGTTACAATGGAGGAGATGACGATAGGGGAAGCCAAAAACTCAGGCGCCCTCGGCTTTTTTGAACACAAATATGGCGACCGAGTTAAGGTTTATACAATCGGCAATCCTTCGACAAGCTCTCATTCGAGTCTGAGCCTGCCTTCGATTTCCACTCAGGCCCTGAGCTCGTCGAACGGGAGGGCTCATCCCTCAGAGTCGAAGACAGGACCTCGAGAATTCTTCTCTCGGGAAATTTGCGGCGGTCCTCATATCAGCCACACCGGAGAGCTTGGGCATTTCAAAATAGTTAAGGAAGAGTCATCTAGCGCCGGAATAAGAAGAATTAAGGCAGTCTTAGAATATAGTTTTCGTAAGCAGTGTGTTATATACAACTGCTTTTTTTGTCTGCTATAATGTAGATGGCATATTTTTAGGTGGAGGGCATCCCAACAGCGACTGTTCACTCATTTTGTAGGACACGCTTTAGCGTATTATCTGCAAACTAAAGTTTGGGCTACGATTTGTGGAGTGGTATGGCAGTCAAGAATTAGGGTGATATATTCTTGTTTAAACTATTTAAAAAATCGAAGCAAAATCATGCGATTGCTCTTGACATCGGAACTGAGTTTGTAAAAGTTCTGGTTTTTCGTATTGAAGGAGATAAGGCATTTGTTATCGGCAGCGGCCGGCAGCGTCAGAGTCTTTCCGATATGCAAGGCGGCCGCGTTACGGATATTTCCGGAGTTATTAAAAACTGTGAGGTCTCTCTAGATAAAGCATTTGAGGAAGCCGGTGTCTCTCCAAGACAATGTGTGATTGGTATTGCCGGCGAATTGGTTAAAGGCACGACTACCACAGTTTATTATAAACGCAATGATTCCAAAATTAGGATTACGGTCAAAGAATTAAAAGAAATAATTGAGCAGGTGCAGGCGAAGTCTTTTGAAAAAACGAGGTCAGAGCTGGCTTGGGAGACCGGCCATTCGGAAATTGACGTTAAGTTGGTTAACTCTGCCGTCGTCGATGTTAAAATCGACGGGTATAAGGTTACAAATCCGGTTGGTTTTCAAGGAAGAGACATTCAAGTTGGAATTTTTAACGCTTTTGCGCCGATTGTTCACTTGGGCGCCCTGCAAACAATCGCGGAAGGGCTGGATTTGGATCTTCTGTCTATCGCAGCCGAGCCATACGCGGTTGCCCAATGCGTCGGCCTTGAGGATTCAGCCGAATTCTCATCTATTTTCATAGACATCGGCGGAGGAACTACCGACATTGCAGTGGTTCGGAACGGAGGAGTAGAAGGAACGAGAATGTTTGCTATTGGCGGGCGGGTTTTTACAAAATCAATCGCCGATATGTTTGATTTAACTTTTCTTGAGGCGGAGAAATTGAAACTCGACTATTCAACCGGAAAGCTCGGCGAAAAAACCGAAACTCATAAAAAGATTTCTAATGCCTTGAAAAACGACTGTGAAGTCTGGCTGGCGGGAGTGCAAATTGCGCTCGAAGAATTTTCGAATGTCGACCTTTTGCCTTCCAAGATACTCCTTTGCGGAGGAGGGTCGCTCCTTCCGGACATAAAAGAATATCTGGAGACAAAAAATTGGCTGAAAACGCTGCCGTTTGCTAAACAACCCAAAGTCGATTTTGTAAAACCTGGAAACATAACGCACGTTAAGGATGAAACGGGAAAGCTAAAAGGATCCCAAGACATTACTCCGATGGGGCTTGCCAACCTGGCAATAGACTTAGTCGGCGATCCGGGAATGGTTGACAGCATTCTTGATAAAATTGTGGACGGAATCAGAAGCTAAAGCTATTTTTCATTTTCCATTTTTCAATTTTCATTTATTTAATAAGTTTTCATTCATCAATTGATAAATATTTAAATGAAAAATGAGTGATCAATGGCAAATGATCAATGATAAATGATATAATATTTCTATGAATGAAATTATTTATTTAGAGCCATCTGAAGAAATTACCTCTGTGATCGACAAGATTAGGACTTTGCCGGGAGACAGTGCTTCTTTTGTGATCCCTCGCGGGGCAACGATTGCTCAAAGTATTGTGAATCTAAAACTCTTAAAGAAGAGCGCAGAAGGGATGAAGAAGGAAATTTCGCTGGTGGCAATTGATAGAATTTCAAGAAATTTGGCTTCCCAAATCGGCCTCACAGTCTATTCAAAAGTTTCGGAAGCGCAGAAAGCCAGGCCCAAAACTCCTGCCGCTACACCGGATGAAAATAGCGAAGCCGAGGATAATTCTCAATTTCGGGTAAATAACTACTATCGAAACAAGGATATTGAAGAAGATGAAGAGGAAGCCGAGGATCTGGAACAAATGGCAGAAGAGGAAGCGAACGAGCCTGCAGAAGAACACATGCAAGAAGATGTGGACGATTTTGAAGACGAAGAGAGAGAAAAGCCCGAACAGGATGGTTCTATTGATGAAGAAGGCGTAGAAATCAAAAAGCGTCCAATCGAAAACATTGAGAGCGAACCGCCGAAAAATGGCGGAGGAATTTATTCAGTCAAACCGGAAGGAAATCATTCAACCAACATAAGGGGTTCAAAGAAGCCGCTTATTGCCTTCATTGCAATATTTTTTATCCTTCTACTTGCCTCCGCTTACTTACTTGTCCCAAGGGCAACTATTAAAATTCAGTTAAAAACTGACGATTTTTCTGCAGAGAAAGAAATCGTTGTCGATAGAAATGCGACAGCCAGTGATGTTGATAATTTAACCATCCCAGGAAAGCTTATCTCTGTTGAAAAAGAGGTTTCTAAGCAGTTTGATGCTACGGGAAAGAAAGACATTGGCACAAACGCGAGCGGAATTCTGACTTTTAACAATAACGCCGGCATCGACGATCAAATAGCGGCGGGCGCAACGGTAAAAAGTTCAGGGGGAGTTGAATTCACCGTTGATCAAGCGGTTACTGTTCCAAAAGCAACAGCAGCTGTAAGTGCCGGCGGACAGCTCCAGCTTAATGCAGGCAAGGCAACCGGAAAAGTGACGGCTAAAAATCCGGGAGAAAAGAGCAATTTGCCCTCGACAACAGTTTATTCGGTAACAGGGAAGCCTTTGATTACGGCTTTGGGGGAGACAACGGGCGGTGTATCAAGGGAGGTTAAGTTGGTTACGGAGGAAGACCTGGCCAAGGCTGAATTAAGCATAAAAGAGGAAACATCAAAATTAGCCAATATTGATTTAATTGAGTCTGCTAAGAAAGAAAAGCTTAATATTTTTGAGGATAGCACTAAAAGTGAGATAATTTCCTCAAGCTCTTCCAAGAATGCTAATGACGAAGCTGATAAGTTTGATTATAATATAAAGTTGAAGTTCTATGTTATCGGGTATGCAAAAAGCGATCTGGATAATATGTTGATTTTATCTTCCGAGAAGAGCTTAAAGGCAGACAGGATGCTGGTCAGCCCTGATAAAGCTGAAATTTCATATAAACTAACTGACAACGACATTGACAATGGAGTCTTAAAGATTGAATCGAAATTTGCCGGAAAGACAGGCCCAGAGATTAAAGAAGATGTGATAAAAAAACAAGTCAAAGGAAAAGGCATTGCTAAAGCGGAAAGCTTGATCTTGGATAACAAAGATATAGAGAAGGTAGAGGTTAGTATCTGGCCCAATTTATTAAAACAAGTGCCTTTTCTTACCAGCTGCATAAAGGTAGAATTTGGATTCGCGGAATAATTTACCAGAATTTTAGAGGGCTTTAAACTCAGTTTTAGTATCATATGTATTTAGGAATCGATTTTGGAAAAAAAAGAATAGGGTTGGCGTTAGGGCAGTTGATTCCCAAGGGAGCAGGTGTTATTGATGGAACTAAGGATATGGATGAGATTGTTTTGGCGATTAAAGAAATCTGCACAGAAAACGAAGTTTCAGATATTGTTATTGGTCTACCAAAAAAACCGAGCGGAGATCTCGGCGAGTTGGCTGATGACATAAAAACGTTTGCCGGAAAGCTGGAGAAAAACATTGGACTGCCGGTTCATTTTGAAGAAGAAGAGTTTACATCTGTTGAAGCGGAAGAAATGATCAGAGAAAGCGGGAAGAGATATGATAGGAAAAGCGGAAAAACAGATGAGATTGCAGCCATATTAATTTTAGAGCAATATATCAATCATTTAGATAGTTCTAGGGAAAAGTGATGAGGAAAGCAATAAAAGCTACAATCACTTTGTTTTTAATATTGCTTATTTTGGGGGTCGCCGGTTTTCTTTTCTATTTAAATTGGATTATTCACTTGCCTGTTCAAAAAGACAGCAATGAATACAAGATATTTGAGGTTAAAAAAGGTGAAAGTACACTTCAAATTTCGGAGAGGCTTAAAAATAAAAATCTAATCACTTCGGATTGGGTGTTCCTAATTAATTCTAAGATTAAAGCGAAGCCGCTTGTTACCGGCTATTATAATCTGTCTCCTAGTATGACAATGCTGGACATTTTTAATAAAATTTCTTCTGGTGATACAAATATAGTAAAGGTGACGATTCCGGAAGGATATCGGACGGAGCAAATTGCAAAGGTGTTGGATGAGAAAAAGGTAGTCGATTATGAGGGTTTTCTCTCAAGCGCGAAGAAATATGAGGGCAAGCTTTTTCCTGATACGTATTTTTTTCCGACCGGCACGGAGGTTTCCGATGTTGTGAAAATGATGACTGATAATTTTTCAGAGCGTACTAAAGACTTGGAAGTTTCAAGTGAAGACTTAATTATCGCTTCCATCGTCGAGCGTGAAGCGGTAAAGGACGAGGAAAGGCCTCTTATTGCCGGCATCTACAAAAACCGGCTGGCGATTAAAATGAAATTGGAAGCGGATCCGACTGTTCAATACGGCAAAGATAATTTGGAGATCAAAAATTTAGATAGTGCAGCTAAGAAAGAATATAAATTTTGGCAACCGATAACTTCTGCCGATTACAAAACGGTTGATTCTTCTTATAATACTTATTTAATATCCGGTCTTCCACCAATGCCGATTTGTAATCCCGGCATCAAGAGTATTGAAGGCACGCTAAATTACTCAAAACATAAATATCTCTATTTTCTGCAGAATGACGGAAAGATCTATCCAAGTGAAACTTTTGAGGGGCATAATAAAAATCGAAGAGATATTTTGGGAGTGAAGAAATAGGAATAATTAACTAAAGGAGCAAAAATGGAGGAAATGGAAAGCAATAATAACGATCTGAGCGTTGATCAAAATCAGACGAGCATAAATTCAGTTGAAGCTCAACAACCAGTCCAGTCTGCAGAAAATAACCAGACAACACAACAGGGGATGACTCCAGAACAAAACCAACCGATACTAGAAAATAAATCACCACAGGAACAGCCTAACTCTCCCAAGAATGGTAATAGCGGTGCAAGTTCTATTATTGCTATTTTGCTTTTATTGTTTCTATTTCCGATCGGCTTAATTTACATGTGGATAGCCGCACCTTGGAGCAAAGGCTTCAAATGGGCTTTAACATTTATTTTTGTAATTCTGCCTATTGGCTTATTATTAACAATTATGTCGTTAAGCTCAAAGGGATCAAATAAAACATCTTCTGCCTCAATAAGTTCTCAAACTGTACAAGAATTCAGCGACTATCAAGCAACTTCAATTAATATAAATTTTTCTTATCCTAAAGGATGGGTGGTCCAAGATCAAAGTGGTGTAATCAGTATAGCAAGCGCAGAGACACAAAATGCAAATGGCAAGAGTCTCGAAAATCCAATCTTTATCCAAAAATCTGGCACGAAATCGCAGGATACTACCCTGCTTAAATATCTTATCGGACAGAATCAGCAGCAATCCAATTCAGCGGTACATGATAGTGACTTTAAGGATTTAGGGAAGACAACTAACGGCTATGAATTAGTAAACTTAATCAATACTGACTATATATCCAATGGTCAAAATGTACTAACAATCGCATATCCTATTATTGGCGTTGATTCTATCGTGATTAATAAGATTATCGACTCCTTGAAATTCAGATAACAAAAGACTTGCTGGAAAGACCCCCCCTAGACCCTTTATACATTCAAAGTGTCTCTAATCTGCTCAAGTTTTTGCCAAATTGTGTTGTAATCATCGATAGTTCTTATCTCTTTTGTGGTAAAGATAGCAACATAATCGTTGCAAATCTCAACGCTAAACCAATCTGAGTTATCCGAGAGTATGCCGATAACTTTTGGGTTAAAAACATAGAAGGCATCTTGAGGTTTTTCAGCATTTAAATCATAGTTTTTGTTAAACTGTATACTCTCTGTACCATGTAGCTGTGAGTTTCCAGGTATTTTTGGTTTAATGCCAAGAATATCAAGTCGGCCTTTTTGAATAGCCTGACTAAAAGGGTATAACTTCTTTAAGTGAATTGTAAAAATTTTAAAAGTAGTCGTGGCATCCATCTTCGGATTATCACTCGTATGAGCAGTAAGAAAAAATATTTCTGCCTCATTATTTGTGTAATAATTATCAATTTCTCGTCTAATACCGAGTTGAAAAATTGAATATTTGGAAATTTGAGGAGTAGAAGGGGTTGCTTTTTGAATAAATTGATGCGAAGAAAGAAATGATTGCCAAATTGTATTTTCTATTTGTTGTACTTGCCTAATAATAATCAAAAGAAAAATTATAAGAAAAAAGAACCAGATACCAATAAGAGCACTAGAATTATCTAGCGTTGCCTTAACAATAATTAGATACAAAGAAAACATAAGTATTATGAAGCAAGGTGCAATCCAAAACAAGTCTTTCAAGGTAAACGTTTTGGAAAAAGATACCGATTTCACTTCATCTGTTTTCATAATTTTATTTTATCAAATCATTTGAAACTTGTCCCGCTTTCTGATGGGATCCTGATAGAGGCGATGATTTCAGCATCTCTAGAATAAAGAAGTAAAAAGATATCATTGAATTAACTAATTAGTGGGGGCAAGCTTTTGCTAACCTAGAGAGCTCTGCCAGAATTTATTAAAAACGGTGTCATTTTAAGACGGCCGTTCTATTTTGATACCATTACGTACAGAGCAACCTCACCTAACCTCTCCTTCCGTACCGAAAAGGAGAGGGAATATTTAAATCATAGAATTGCTTACCGCTTATTTGCCTATAGGCTTACTCGCTTGCTTCTCGGCTTGACCGTGGGGTTATTTTTATCTATGCTAAAAACAGTCGAAATAATTCAGGGGTATTTTTTTAATGAAAAATCCGTTTAGTGCAATATTTAACAAGTTTTCTCATGATATTGGCATTGACTTAGGGACATCCAATACGTTGGTTTATGTGAGAGGAAGAGGGATAGCGATAGAAGAGCCTTCTGTAGTGGCGATCAATAAGAGAACTAAGGAAATTTTGGCAATCGGCCAAGAAGCCAAAAAAATGGTCGGCCGTACTCCGGCCCACATTGTGGCTATTAGGCCTTTGGTAGACGGAGTAATATCTGACTTTGAAATAACAGAGCAAATGCTCCGCTACTTTTTTGACCGGGTGCATAAGGAAAAATTTACTCTTTTGCCGCGTCCCCGAGTGGTGATCGGCATTCCTCATAGCGTGACTGAGGTAGAAAGAAGAGCAGTGGAAGAAGGGGCAATTAATGCCGGAGCGCGAGAAGTATATTTAATAGAAGAGCCGATCGCTGCTGCGATCGGGGCAAGGCTGCCAATCCAGGAGGCTACGGGCAGTATGATTATTGACATCGGCGGCGGTACTACTGAGGTTGCTGTAATGTCTTTGGGCGGTGTTGTCGCTTCGAGGTCTCTTCGGATTGCCGGCGATGAGATGAATGATGATATTATTCAATATGCCAGAGAGAAATTCAATTTGGTCCTTGGAGAGAGGACGGCTGAGGAAATAAAAATTAAAATTGGCTCGGCATACGAATTGAAAGAAAAATTGGAAGCTCCGATGCGGGGAAGAAATCTGGTTACAGGGCTCCCAAAAGAGATAATAGTGAACGATGAGCAGATCAGAGAGGCGATAAAGAAATCAATTAACGCCATAATGGAAAGCATAAGGGTTACAATGGAAGAAACCCCTCCTGAGCTTTTAGCAGATATTATGGATAAGGGTATTGTTTTGGCTGGCGGCGGCGCTCTCTTGCGCGGATTGGATAAAAGAATATCTGAAGAGACGCAAACTCAGGTTCATATTGCGGACGATCCTTTAACTGCGGTAGTTAGAGGAACAGGGATTGTTCTTGAAGACTTGGATTTACTCTCAAATGTACTTTTGCCGAAAGAATTCGGAAGATAATACCCTCAGTAATTTTCCATTTTTCAATTTTCATTAATTTGCCATTATCTTATTTACCATTTTCCGATTAAACTTCCCGCAATGTAAATTGAAAACTGATAATTTGTTGAGAACTGGGAATGAAAATTGGGAAATAGTACAGAAGACTTAGCCTATTGGTAAATAAAACATTAACCATGAAAAAAACAAAGTTTTTTTTAGTCATCCTATTTCTGTTAGTAGCTCTGGCTTTTCCGCTTAAAAAAGCCATTGATAAGTTTGTGGTTGAAAAAACACGCGGTGCCGCGAGCGGCCTCTCTACCGCCGGCAGAAAGACCAAAAGTTTATTCTCAGCAATTTTTGAGATATCAAACCTAAAAAAACAAAACAAAGATTTATCCCAAAAAATTCTCTCGCTTAATGTCGATAAAAGTAAAATCTCTGAACTCGAGTACGAAAATTCCCTTTTAAAAAAAGAACTCGGATACATGGAAAGCAACAAGGACTATTCTGTTATTCCATCGAGAATTATCGGTCGGGAGCCAACGAGCTTTCTGGATTATGTGATGGTTGATAAGGGAAAAAAAGATGGAGTTGTAGGGGAAGCCGCAGTTTTGTCGGGCGGCGCTCTGGTTGGACAGGTTAAAGAAGTATATGAAAATCAATCTAAAGTAACTTTGATTACAAGCAAAGATTCGATAGTTTTAGCGATGCTTCAGGGAAGCCGGTCGAAGGGAATTCTGCGGGGCGGGATTTCCGGGCTTGTGCTCGAGGATATTACGAGGGAGGCTGAATATCAACCGGGAGATTATATTGTAACCTCAGGGCTGGACGGACAATTAAAAGATGGTATTCTAATTGGAAAGGCCGGTAATTTACAGTCCTCGTCCTCGGAATTGTTTAAAAATATCTCAGTAGAACCGGTCGCCGACTTATCGAAACTTGAATTAGTTTTTATAGCGAAATGAATCGAATTGTTAATTGTATAGATTCCGGATCAAGTCCGGAATGACAGATGGATTGAACAAAATGAACATTACTAAAAGCCTTTTATTAATTACTCTAGCTTTCATCCTTTCTATTTTGGATACTTCATTTTTTAGTTTCATACCGATTTTGGGGACAACTATTATCTCTTCTTATGCCGCTATCATAAATTTCTCTATCGCGGAGAAAATAAATGATTTTTTAATCTTTACGATTGCAGTCATTTTCTTTTTCTCTGCTTTTTCTTCTTTGCCGGTATGGTTGATTGTCATGGTTTTTCTGATTTTCCCTTCCATTATGTTTTATGTTAAAAAAACATATTTTCCGGAACCTTCGGTTATTTCGTCATTTGCTTTCTTTGTTTCCGGCACTCTGTTATTTGCTCTCACTTCTTTAATCTATACTAACGGCTGGAACAGAGAAGGGACTATTGCCTCTCTCTACTTTATTGCTATAAATTCGGCGTTTGGGGTTCTGATCTATTATCTATTAAGAAATATTAAAAGAAAAATTACCCGAAAGGAAATCAAGTTTTAATGGATATCTTTGGTAATTTCTCAATTTTAAAGGGCGACAAGGGCAAAAGATATGTGCAAAGAAAAGGCGAATTGGATTATTCTTACTCCCAAACCGCTCTAAATACTGTTGGTGAAGTTGAAGACAAAACTTCTTCATCCAGATCTTCGGGAAGCATGAAAGCAATTTTGCTTTTATTTTTCTGTATTTTAGGCGCAAGGCTTTTTTTTCTTCAAGTAGTTAAAGGCGAGTCAAATCAAAAACTTGCCGAGGGCAACAGGATCCGGCCGAGAATAATTGAGGCCAACAGAGGCATAATTACAGATAAAGACGGCGTATGGCTGGGCCGGAATAAACCAAATTTTGCATTAGCGGTTTATCCTTCCGATCTTCCAAAGAAAAGAGCCGAAAGGGATGAAATATATGGCAAACTCGCCGCTATATCAGGTGAATCGGCGGAGAAGATAAGCTCCGCTTCGGAAGAAAACGGTCTTTTGTCGCTCGATATGGTTACAATCAAAGATAATCTGCCTCATGACGAGGCCTTGATCTTGGAGAAAAAAATAGCAGGCTTACAGGGAGTGGTTGTGGCAAAAAAATCCAGTAGGGAATATGTTAATTTGCCGGGATTGAGCCACATTTTAGGATATACCGGAAAAATCTCTCCCGATGAGGTTGAAAAAAATCCCGACTATTTTTTATCTGATCGAATCGGGAAAACAGGGATCGAGAGTGAATATGAAAAGTATCTTAGAGGAAAACATGGGGTCGAGCAGATAGAAGTAAACTCTAAAGGAAGCATTGTTAGGATTTTGGTCCAGGACGGAAGCAGGGAACCGGTATCCGGTTACAACACTACGCTCTATTTGGATCGGGGGCTTCAAGAGAAGACCGGCGAGGCACTAGCAAAAGGAATTGAAGAATCAAAAAAAGCTACTGGAAATGACGAAGTGAATTCAGGCGTGGCGATTGCCATGGATGTTAATACGGGGGGGATTTTATCCATGGTGTCTCTTCCTGACTACGACAACAACCTTTTCTCGACGCAAATATCTTCAACGGATTACCAGAAATTAGTAATGGACGAATCTTATCCGATGTTTGACAGGGCGATTAAAGGAACGTACCCGCCGGGATCTATTATTAAGATCGTTATGGCAGCAGCAGGGCTCTCAGAAGGAGTTATAACAACTAATACTGCATTTGATACTCCGCCGGAGATCAAAATCGGCGACTATACTTTCCCTGACTGGAAAGATCATGGAGTCACAGATATTGAGAGAGCTATTGCGGAATCAAACAATATTTTCTTTTATTCGATCGGTGGAGGGTTTGATAAAATAAAAGGCATTGGAATAAATAATATTAAGAAGTACTGGAAGCTTTTTGGATTAGGGGAAAAAACCGGTATCGATCTTCCCGGTGAAGCAGAAGGCCTCCTTCCTGATCCTGAATGGAAGAAAAAGGTAAAAAATGAAAGTTGGTATATTGGTGACACTTATCATGTTTCGATTGGACAGGGAGATCTTTTGGTAACGCCAATACAAATGCTTAGGGCAACTACTGCGATTGCCAATGGAGGCAAACTTTTAGAGCCTCAACTTGTTCGCAAGATAACAAACCAGAAAGGTGAAGTTATCGAAGAGTTTGGTCCAAAAGTAGAGAGAGAAAACTTTATCAGCCCAAGTATAATTAAAACTATTCAAAAAGGGATGAGGCTTACGGTAACCGGCGGATCTGCTCAGAACCTAAACGATCTTCCAGTTTCTGTGGCCGGTAAAACTGGGACTGCTCAGTTTTTAAACAATGAAAAAACTCATGCCTGGTTTGAGTGCTATGCTCCATACGAAAATCCCCAAATTGCGGTTGTCGTGCTGATCGATGGCGGCGGCGGCGGCCACGAAATCGCCGCCCCGGTAGCAAGAGACATTTTGCAGTATTACTTCACAAGGTGAAATCGATTAACCCTCAATGTACACCTACGAGGTGTACATTGAGGGTTAATCTGGAATTAGCCGGGACGAGTTCATTTAAAGGTTTGTACAATTTGTACCATTGACAAAAATTGGTCAAATAAGGTAATATCTTGGTGTTAATTGTTAAGTTACACAAGATTTATTTACTTGTGTATTATTTATTTTTTGGGGGTGCCCCATGAGCAATATTTTGACCAGGGAAGGGCTAGAAAAACTTAAAAAAGAACTTGATGAGATCAAGAATATCAAACTCAAAGAAGTAGCTATCAGGATTAAAGAAGCAAAAGATCTGGGCGATTTATCTGAAAATGCCGAATATCATGAAGCTAAAAATGAGCAATCGTTTTTGTATGGAAGATCTATGGATCTTGAACAAAAAATTAAAAATGCTAAAATTATAGAAAAACACGAACTAAACGGCGAGGTAGAAGCCGGTTCTGTGGTTGAAGTTGAGAATGATGGCGAAAAGATGAAACTTGAAATTGTGGGTTCAGATGAATCTGACCCTGTGAACGGCAGAATCTCGATCGACTCTCCAATCGGCTCCGCTCTTTTTGGATACAAAGTCGGAGATACAGTTTCAGTATCAACTCCAGGCGGTGAAACCAAATACAAAATATTAAATATCGCTTAATACAAGTATTAAGTATTAAGAATTAAGAATTAAGTACTAAGCAAAAAATCGCCCGCGATGAAATTGGGGCGATTTTTTGTTTTGTAAAGATTAAATAATTATGTATAGTGAAAAACGGAAGATCTTTTATGCGATGATCGTATCCAAAAAGGAGAAGATGAGTTGAAAATCGATGAATTGAAAATCCTAGTAATCGGTAATGGGGGGCGTGAGCATACTTTTGCCTGGAAACTAGCGCAAAGTCTCCGTGTTGTTAAGATTGTATGTGTACCAGGAAATGCTGGCACGGCAAAGGAGAAAAAGTGTCGTAATGTGAGCATTGCGGCAACGGATGTCTCTGCACTGATCGAACTGGCCAAAGAGGAACAGTTTGATTTGACAGTCGTCGGCCCGGAAGCTCCGCTTATCGATGGTATTGTCGATCAGTGGCCAACCGGTCTTCGGATCTGGGGGCCAAGTTCTTATGCTGCTCTCCTTGAGGGTAGTAAGGTTCACGCCAAGCAGATGATGGATAAGCATGGTATTCCAACAGCACCATGGGCGTATTTCGACAGTCCCGATGCAGCGAAGGCCTGGTTGGATTGCCAGAAAGAGAATGATTGGGTTGTTACTAAGCCGGACGGTCTTACTGGTGGCAAGGGAGTAACCGTAAATGCGACCAAACAGGAGACGAGAATCGCCATTGACCTCTTGGGTCAGTATGGCGATGCGGCGAAGCGCTTCATTGTTGAGAGACGACTCTGAGGTCGAGAAGCGTCCTTTTTCCTTTTCTGCGGTGCCGACGGCCAGATCTTTCCCCTTGAGACGGCTCAAGATTACAAACTGTCAGGCGATGGTGACACTGGCGTGAACACCGGTGGCATGGGAGCCTATTCGCCGGCGTCACACCTGACCCCCGAGGTGATCGAAGAGATCATCGCCAAGCATCGCCCCATGATCGCTGAAGTCGGTTTTACTGGCTTCCTCTATATCGGTCTGATGCTGACAGCTGAGGGCTGGAAGGTACTTGAGTACAATGTCAGGATGGGAGATCCGGAGACGCAAGTTGTTCTTCCTCGGCTCAAAACTGATCTGGTAGAAGTTCTCTATCCGATGGCCGGAGGCGAGCAGTACCGAGGCGAACTCGAATGGAGCGATCAGGTGGCCGTAACGGTAGTCATGACTGAAAAGGGTTATCCTGGAGACTATTCGAAAGGAGACGTGATTATCGGCCTCGATCGTGTTCAAGAGGTTGCTCCCGGTGCGATCATCTTTCATGCCGGCACTAAGCTGGTTGGAGATGAAACTGTGACAGATGGTGGACGTGTTCTAGCGGCTACAGCCCTTGGAAAGAACATGGCCGCTACACGAGCAGTTGCTTATGATGCGGTCGAAGTGATTAAGTTGGGCAAGAACACTGCCTATCGAAAAGATATCGCCCAAGGTGTCTGATCTCCAATGACGCAAATACAATGACACGACCACCTCGAAAGGGGTGGTCACTTTTTATAAACACACTTTTTATAAATACTAGATACAGGTTCGAGGTTATGATATAGTGAAGGCAAAGCGCTTCGCGCATTTATCATTTGTCGTTTTTCAATTTTCATTTATTTTATATAAGGCAAAGTATGAATAACAATATTGGCACAACTGAGAAGGAACTGATTGAATTTAGAAAGAAGAAGCTGGCGGAAATAGAAAAGCTTGGCTTGAATCCTTATCCTTCAAAATCAAGCAAAGATCATGCCTGTCAAGAAATCTTAGATGAACAAAAAGAGCTAATCGCTTCTGAAAAAAAAGTTATTGTAGCAGGGCGGTTGATGGCTCTTCGCGGGCACGGAAAGCTTGTTTTTGCCGACATCTCGGATGAATCGGGCAAAATTCAAGCGGTATTAAAAATTGATTCCTTAGATAAAGATTTTGATTTAGTTTCCCTTTTTGATCTTGGAGATTTTATTGAAATTCAGGGGACTGTTTTCGTGACTCAAGCGGGCGAAACTTCTGTTTTGGCTTCCAGCCTTAGGATTTTATCAAAAGCGCTAAGGCCGCTACCGGAAAAACGGCATGGGATACAAGACGAAGAAACTCGTCTTCGAAAACGATATCTAGAGTTTGCTATCAATCATGAAGCTAGGGAACTATTCGTCAAAAAAGCAAAATTTTGGCAGGCAACGAGAGATTTTCTGGTCAAAAAAGGTTTTTTGGAAGTTGAAACACCGGCTTTGGAAAATACAGCCGGCGGAGCTGACGCTAATCCCTTTATTACTCATCATGATGCTTTGGATATTGATGTATATCTTCGAATTTCAATGGGAGAACTTTGGCAGAAGCGTTTGATGGTCGGCGGGTTTGAAAAAACTTTTGAGATCGGCCGCCAGTTTAGAAACGAAGGTATTTCTCGAGAGCATTTACAAGATTATTCTCAAATGGAATTTTATTGGGCTTATGCCAACTACGAAGACTCTATGAAACTAGTTGAAGAGTTGTATAAGTATATTGCTGAAAAGGCGTTTGGCACCTTAAAGTTTAAAATCGGTTCGCCAGCTGGCGAATTTGACGTTGATTTGGGCGGAAATTGGGATAAGATTGATTATGTTGAAACTATAAAATCAAAACAGGGCATAGATGTAAAAAAAGCAACGGATGAAGAGATTAAAAATAAGCTTTCTGAATTAAAGATTAAATTTAATCCAAACGATCGCAGAGGAAGACTGATAGACGCTCTTTGGAAACAAATTAGAAAAGAAATCGCCGGTCCTGTATTTCTAATCAATCATCCGGTTGAGGTAAGTCCGTTGGCTAAGAGAAAAGAAGATGATTCGAAACTGGTTGAACGATATCAAGTTGTTTTGGCCGGTTCTGAGATGGGCAATGGCTATTCAGAATTAAATGACCCAATAGATCAGGCTGATCGATTTAAAGAACAAGCGAAAATGCGCGAAGCCGGAGATAAAGAAGCGCAAATGCACGACGAAGACTTCGTTGAGGCTTTGGAGTATGGAATGCCTCCAACCACCGGCTTTGGTTTTTCAGAACGCCTGTTTTCTTTCTTAGCTGATAAATCGGCTAGAGAAGCCCAAATGTTTCCGCTTTTGAGACCGGAGAAATAATTTATCATTGATCATTTAACGATTTCTCATTTATTTACCAATTGAAAAATTTATCATTGAAAATTAAATGATAAATGAAAAATGGCAAATGAAAAATAAGGAGCGCTATGTTAGATATAAAATTCATTAGAGAAAACGCAGAACTAGTAAAAAAGAATACTAAAAATCGATTATCCAATGTTGATATCGATGAGCTTTTAGATCTGGATAAAAAGCGAAGAGAACTTGAAGCCAAAATCGACACATTACGGGCTAAAAGAAATACTGCCTCAAAAACAAAGCCGACTCCAGAACAAATCGAAGAGATGAAAAGGGTTGGAGATGAAATCCAGAAACTTGAAAAAGAGTCGGTACCGATTAACGAAAAATTTCAAGAACTTCTCTTACAAGTACCAAATTTGACTCATCCGGATGTTAAGGTGAGTGAAAATGAAGAAGATAATGTTGTCTTAGAACAGAAATCCGAACCAACCAAATTTGATTTTACTCCTTTGGATCATGTGCAATTGGCAGAAAAGCTGGATCTGATAGACTTCGAGAGAGGGGCAAAGGTCTCGGGAGCGAAGTTTTATTATTTCAAGAATGAAGTTGCACTTCTTGAGCTTGCATTAACCCATTACGCTTTCGACATTGCTGTAAAGCATGGTTTTACTCCTTTTGTAACGCCAGATCTTGCCAAGAGAGAAATTTTGGATAAAATGGGCTATAATCCTCGGGGTGAATCAACGCAAGTTTATAACATCGAAAATTCCGATTTAAGCTTGATTGGTACGGCCGAGATTACAATGGGCGGGTATCATAAAGACGAAATATTAAAAGAATCTGATTTGCCTAAAAAGTACGTTGCGTTATCGCATTGTTTTAGAACTGAAGCAGGCGCTTATTCAAAATATTCTAAAGGAATTTTTCGCGTACATCAGTTCTCGAAAGTAGAAATGTTTGAATACGTAATGCCGGAAAAATCAGAGGAAGCACATAAAGAATTACTGGAGATTGAGAAGGAAATTTTTGAAGGATTAAAAATTCCATTTCGTGTAATGGACCATTGCACAGCAGATTTGGGCGCACCGTCTTACAGGACTTATGACTTGGAAGCTTGGATGCCTGGAAAGCCGAACAAAGAAGGAAAGCTGGGCGATTGGGCTGAAATTACTTCAACTTCGAATTGTACCGACTATCAATCCCACGGTTTGAATATTAAATATCAAACAAAAACCGGTGAGAAGAAATATTTACATATGATTAATGGCACATCGATTGCCATGACCAGACCGATCATTGCAATACTGGAGAATTTTCAGAAAAAAGATGGCAGTATTGTTATTCCTCTGGTATTGCATAAATATTTGCAGTTTAAGGAAATTAAAAGGTAATTTTCAATTTAAAATTTAAAATTTAAATTGAATTTAAAAAAATCTAAATTTAAAAACATTGAAAATTGTAACATTGAAAATTTATTTTAAATTGCCCCGAAGGGGTCATGAAGTGAAAAATTTTAAATTTTAAATTATAACGGAGTTTCCAATGAAAATAGAATTTCATACAAATAATGTTATATTAACCTCTAAACAAAAAGCGGAGATGGAGAAAAAGATTCTCCGAACTAAAAAATATATCCCAGACGAGCCTGTAATGATTGATGTTATTTTACAGGACGAATCGAGTTCTGAAAAAGGCGGAATGGATCAAATGGTTAAGCTCATCGCAACATTTGGTAAAGAAAAGATTTATATTGAAGAAGTTGATGAGAGGCTTATGAAGGCATTTGCTATTGCATTACAGAGGTTTGAAAGAGATCTTGAGCGCTTTCATGAAAGACGGACCGATCGAAGTAAAAAGCCGGGTGGACTACGATGGGAAAAAGTATTAGGAATCATCAAGCTGAAGAAAAATAAAAAAATTGATGTCGAAGAAGAGAGTGAGTGAATTTTTAATTTTAAATTTCTAATCAAATTCTAATTTTAAATTTTTAAACATTAGGTTATTAAAAATTGAATAAAAATTAAGAACTAAGAATTAATAATTATTGTATTATGTCTATATTAAATAAAGTATTTGGTTATGCCAATAAAAAAGTGCTTTCGGAGTTAGAAGCGAAGGTTTCTGAAATTAACTCTTTTGAGCTTTCGCTTCAGAAACTGACGGATAAAGAGCTTAAAGGCAAGACGGAAGAATTCAAATCTAAACTCGCCTCGGCCAAGGGAAATTTAGAGAAGGAAGAGAAGATTAAAGACGAGATTCTCCCCGAGGCTTTTGCTGTGATGAGAGAGGCGATGAAGCGTGTCTGGAGAGAGCGCCATTTTGATGTTCAGCTGATGGGCGGAATTGTTCTCCACCAAGGTAAAATCTCAGAGATGAAAACCGGCGAGGGAAAAACCATCGTAGCGGCGCTTTCTCTTTACTTGAACGCTTTATCTGGCAGGGGAGTGCATCTTGTTACGGTCAATGATTATTTGGCTCGATTGAATGGCGAAGGAATGGGCGAGGCATATAATTTTCTGGGTCTTTCAACCGGCATTATTCAAAGTAGCCAAGAATCACACAAGTTTGTTAAAGAAAAGGACTATAAGCATTACTCAGAATGCGATGGTAGCAATTTAAAACCTTGTTCTAGAGGTGAAGCTTATCTTTGCGATATCACTTATGGAACAAATAATGAGTTTGGTTTTGATTATCTGCGTGATAATATGGCGCCTGCTTTAGAGTATTGTGCTCAGCGGAGTTTGCATTATGCCATTGTCGATGAGGTTGACTCGATTTTAATTGACGAAGCCAGAACTCCTTTGATTATTTCGGCTCCGGCGGCGGAATCTGCAAGCATGTATCAGCAGTTTGCCGGACTTATTCCGAAGTTAAAAGCCAATGATGATTATATTGTTGATGAGAAAGATAGAGTGGCTTCTCTGACAGATGCCGGAATTAAGAAGATGGAGCAAATGCTCGGGATTAAAAATATTTACGAGGCTGGCGGAGTCTCAATGGTGCATCACCTTGAACAAGCCTTGAAAGCTCATACATTATTCAAAAAAGACAAGGACTATATTGTACGAGAAGGCGAGATCGTAATTGTTGATGAGTTCACCGGCCGTTTGATGGTAGGGCGCCGTTATTCAGAAGGCCTTCATCAGGCGATTGAGGCGAAAGAAGGAGTTGAAGTTAAGCAAGAATCGCAGACAATGGCGACAATCTCATTCCAGAATTTATTTAGGCTCTATAAAAAACTTGCCGGCATGACCGGTACTGCAGCGACCGAGGCAGAGGAATTTTATAAGATATATAAGTTGGATGTTGTTGAAATTCCGACAAACAAAGTGGTGGTGAGGCAAGATTCTCCAGACCGGATATATAAGACAGAAGAAGGTAAGCTGAGAGCGATAGTCGAAGAAGCAAAAAAACGGCAGGAAAAGGGCCAGCCGGTTTTGGTTGGCACGGTTTCTGTTTCAAAAAACGAACTTCTGGCCAAATTCTTGAAACGTGCTGGCATCAAACACGAGGTTTTAAACGCTAAGAATCATGAACGCGAGGCAAAAATTGTAATGAAGGCAGGTCAGAAAGGAGCGGTTACTGTTGCTACCAACATGGCTGGGCGAGGAACGGACATTAAGCTTGGAGAAGGAGTAGTTGAACTTGGAGGGCTTCACGTTTTGGGCACTGAACGGCATGAATCAAGAAGAATCGACAATCAGCTTCGAGGCCGGGCTGGTCGACAGGGCGACCCGGGTTCATCTCAATTTTATGTTTCAATGGATGACGACCTAATGCGAATCTTTGGCGGCGAGAGGATGAAGAATTTGATGAACTCTTTAGGTTTACACGAAGATATGCCGATTGAAAATAAAATGATTTCCCGTTCAATAGAATCGGCTCAAAGAAGAGTTGAGGGCCAGAACTTCGATATTCGAAAACATCTTGTTGAATATGATGATGTGATGAACAAGCACAGAGAAGTTATTTACCGGAAAAGAAGAAAAATTCTTGAGGGCAGTTTAGTTGAAGATGAACGGCAGTCACCCCCCCTTTCTGTCATTTCGACTCCTCGAGATTCCTCGAGGGCGGAGAAATCTCCTGCTAAAGATTCCTCCACGTTGGTCGGGATGACAAATAATATTGAAGAATCTTTGACAATTAAGGATGAGGTGTTAGGAATTATTTATGATGAAGTTGATGCAATTGTTAACTTAAATATTGAAGACAAAGAAAAAGCAAAGGCAGAACTTGGCACACTGCTTGGTGAGTCAAACGTTCCAGCTTCTTTGGACATTGAAGAGACAAAAAAAGCAGCTCGCAAGCTATATAAAGATCGGGAAAACAGATTTACTTCTCCCGTAATGAGAAATGTTGAAAGGGCGGTCTACCTTCGCACGATTGATATGCTATGGGTTGAGCACTTAACTACAATGGATGAACTTCGCACAGGCATTGGCCTTCGAGGTTACGGACAAAGAGATCCCTTGGTCGAGTACAAACAAGAGGCGTATGGATTGTTCCAGTCCCTCTTGGGTAACATCGAAAGTTCTGTTGCAAAAACTATCTTTAAAGTTGAAGTTCAGATGCCGGCGGTAACGACCGTAAGAAGAAAGCCGCTTGAATATAAAGCACCGGATCTCGATGCAATCGGAGGAGTCGAAGATGAAGCAGAGGAAATTGAACGTGAAACTCAAAAATCTCGGCCAGAGGCCGATCAGCCTATGGCTGAAAATGTTCGGAACAATACAGACGTGACGACTACAATTCGCCAAAAAGGAAAATCTGTTTATGAGAAAATGGGCGATTATCAATCCGGTCCAATGTCTCAAGTAAAAACCGGCAGCAAAGTCGGCCGAAACGACCCCTGTCCATGCGGAGCGACTAAATCGGATGGGAGACCAGTGAAGTACAAACATTGTCACGGAAAATAATCGTCAATTAAAATGAAATCAAGCGGAGTCCTCCGTAATGAAGTTTCGGTTGCGAGGACGTAGCCCTCGAGCCGAACCTGAATGAAGGATGGATGGAAGCGGGAAAAAGTATAAGAAGTGTTGTGGAAAATAAGTTGTTTAATTGAAACTGCTCACCGTCCCTGTGTCATCCCAGTCTGTAAGCTTGGGAACTGGGATCCAGAGAGCTATATTATCTACATTTCTGGATTCCAGCTCAAGGCTGGAATGACAGTGAGTAGTTACGGTCAAACATGTGTTAATTAAAAGTTAAAAGTGCACCATTTAAAAGATAAAAGTGCAGTTC
>CAYIJI010000012.1:3873-23180 GCA_964363695.1 uncultured Candidatus Saccharibacteria bacterium | reverse complement strand
TTTTTAATGGGGTACAATTTAATTATATCAGAAGTTAGTGCGTAAGGTGAGTTAATAAATAAAACAGCCCTGTGAATATGCCGAGGCCAATAATTGAATGGGATAAATGGCGATGGCCTCCAATGAAAACCGGATGAACAATTCGAGAAATAAGTGATCCGCCGGGAACTTTATGCCAAAGCTCTCCTGTCGGCGTATCTAAATCTGGGGCGCTTGAGCCCAAAACTGTAGAAATAATTAGTAGAATAATTAAAACTGGCGACAGCTCTATTTCGTAGATCAATAAAAAAACAGTCGAAGAAAAAAGAAGTCCGGTTGAGAGATGGGTTTTGTAAGTCATGGTTAAATTATTGCATAAGGAGAAGAAATATTATAGCATAACCATATCACTGCTTCTAGAGCGTAGGTCAAGGATGGTGTAGAAAATGACAACAACACAGGCTCCTCTCGAGGGAGTAAGGGGAAATCTGCTCGCATTGGGCTTTCCAACCGACATCGTTAGCAGAGACTGCCGCATCAAGGCAGAGGATAGTCACGGCAAAGTTCAGACTTTCGTTGACGTTAAGGTCATCGCGTGCTATCTCCAAGCCAAGAATGGACTTGAAGAATTGGTCCTTAGTATCAAGCCGCAGATTCATATGGGCGGGACATTTAACATTCTGAAACGAAACGTCGAACGGGGCGCTCGCAAAACCGGATGGTGGACCGATGTTTGCTATCACACAAAAGGAAGCAGCACGAGAATGAGAACTGAGAGCTGGAAGATACTGGAGCTCTCGTTCGAATGAGCGAATTATCGTTTCCCACCAATTCAAAGAGGAGATCACGCCGATCGCCTCTTCTTTTTTATTTGCACTCTACGGTTCGTCCCACTGGTTAGGAGCAATTTTGTGATCTTGTCTCAAAAGCAAAAGAATTTCTCCATTGTGTTCAACCGAGGAACCGACTATACCTAAGAGCAATACATTCAGCCGTCTGGGCACCCCCGCCCAGACGGGCGTTTTTTTATTTACAGAAGAAGCAATTTATGATACTGTACTTTCAACTCAACTGGAGCATCGAGGAGGGTTAAGATTGTGGTAGTTTTAATGATTGGAAACAGATTGGGCCACCTGAAGGAATTAGCGAAGACACTTCATTTGTGCGAAGATGAAGTAATCTTCGCACAAACAAGGACAGAACTGCAAATGATTGACCTCAAAGAGGTCAAGATTGTATTTGTCGATCTACTTTGGACGTACAAAGACAAGAATCCTGCCAACATTGAATTGGCAATAAGGCAGCTAAGAGATGCCGGTTTTATCGGAACGATTGAGGCTTGTGCGATCAATCCGCACGGCAATAGCTACATCGTTAAACTGTTGGGGGGATTATCCGTTTGGGGGACTCCCGAAGAAAAGGAGTATCCCGACCTCTCTTTGGAAGAAGTTGCTGAGAAATTGGCGCCGCTACTAGCAGCTTAATAGCATATCCGCCGCTACAAGTTTCAGGTTCACCCACTACATGATCGGGTGGACCGTTTTTTTTAAAAATATTTTATAGCTTCTGTTTACAAGCAGAGCTATCTCTAAAGTTCAATATTATTCAAGCCAGCAAAAAGCTTCTTCCAACCTTCATACACCGGCTGAAGGATTTTTTGTATTTCAGGGAAATTTTTTAGATCGGCGTAATCTCTCTCAATCTTATCAATAATATAGTCCAGGCCTTTACCGTAATTAAAAAGAAATATATATAAAGTTCCGGTTAAATGGCTAGCCGAATCAAGCGTTGCCATAAGCTTTGCCTCTAAAGTTTCCGGCACCACATCTTTGTTTCTATGAGAGCGAATGCAGTGCAAAATATTTTTCTTCAAATCTTCGTCAATACTATCACCCAGAAATTCATCTGCTATCCCCTCTGACTTAACAGCGTGATCAATTGTTTTTTCGCCCATAAAATAGCCAATGTCATGAAGCCAAACCGAAATCAGAAGCACTTCTCTGTTCGCCTTTGGATATTTCTTAAAAATTTTCTCCGCCCACATTGAAGCCTCAAAAACATGGTCCTTGACAGAGACCTTATCGTCCAACGCCTTGCTTAAAAAGTATTCTTTTGATTTTTGAATGATGTTTTCGTTTGGCATAGCATTCCTCAATTATTTCTCCCCCCGCCAGAGCGTTCCTCCCCTGCCTGAGTGCTCCCCTCCTGCCTGAGGAGGGGCTGGGGGTGGTGGGAGCGGGGAGTTAGAGGGGGTGGGAGCAATGGGTTGAAGAGTGGTTAATAGTTATTTAATGAACTTAACATCTTACTTATTACCCCATTAATATTTTTAATTACTTCTTTATTATTATATCTCAAAACCTTTATTCCCAATGATTCCAGATATTGATCCCTTCCAAAGTCATTATTTTTTGCTTCATCGGTAAAATGTGAATCGCCATCAATTTCAATCGCTAGTTTTTTGATCGGACAATAAAAATCGATAATGTATTTTCCGATCCCATGCTGGCGGCGAAATTTAAAACCGGTCTGACTGCCTTTTAACTTTGACCAGAGCAGAGCTTCTGGAGCTGGCATATTATTTCTCAATTTCTTTCTGAAATTCTTCTGTTCTTTAAGGTTGAATATTTCTTTTTTCACACCACCCCTAACCCCTCCTCAGTAAGGAGGGGAAATTAGATGTTTAAACATTCTTTGATTTTTGAATGAGGTTTTCATTTGGCATAATATATTTTTTACTAAATATCTATTCTGGTAAATAATTTTTAGTCATGTTTATAACTTTTTATATTTGAATTTTTCTACTAAATAGTGTATGTTTAACTCATAAAGAACGAGGAAGAGACCGTTATGGCTCGAGCTCGTTTTTTTAGTTATCCGGAAGAATACAGAACGATTTTGTCTTATATAACCTTAGTTTCCTAGTTTTATTACCTTGAGGCTGAACAAAATTCATTATCTTCTTATCTAATAAAGCAGAAATTCTATCTTCATAAGAGCCAATATCAAATTTAATTTTTAGTTTTTCCTTTTCGTATTTACATTTTCCGGCATAAGCAAATAAATCTGCTATTTGTTCTTCAATATCAAGGTTTCGCTTAGTTACGAAAGATAACGATGTTAATGCCCTTCTAACCTCTTCATGATTAAACCCATTTTTTCTTGAACAATCGGGGGATAGAAAATAATCAAAGTCCTTTAGGTAATAAACATCCTTATAAGAACCAGCGGATTCAATGATTATACTTCCGTGATAATTCATATTACTTAGTAAGAAAACAATAAAATTATGAATCAAACAGCTTGAAGTTTTTTCTATTACTTTTATATTGTTCCAACCTTTTTTCCTTGCTTGCTCTTTATCCACAATTGCCATCATTAAATTCACTGGGCATCTTCTAAGAAAAGTGAAAAGATCTTTTAAAAACTCTTCCTTTAATTCCCTTTTCTCTTTAAAAATTTCAAAATCACCTATATTTTTATAGATTTCTTGCGAATGAAATACTATGTCTGTTCGACCCCAATATTTTAATTTGATTTGATCAGCAGTCACTTTTACTTCGTCCCTATTCATCACATTAACAATACATCCGCTGAGAACATAATAACTTGAAGCCATATGAGAAGGACTGGGTGTGCCTGATTCATCAACGAATAATTTGTAATGCTTCTTCATTTTCTTATTTTATCTTAAATTAACACTATTAATATATTTTTTCATAACTTCTTTAGCCGCTTCCAATTCTTCATCTGTAAACGGCTTATAATTTGTTTCCTCATCAATTTGTTTGCTTTCGACGAAGTTCTGAATGTAGTAACGCTTTGCGCCTTGGATTAGTTTCCCCATTTCCCCAAAATCCTCAATTTCGTGCAAAGGATGGCAGACGGTGGTGCGGAATTCGTAATTAATCATTCGACTTCGCTCATGACCTTCAGTGCCGGAGTTCATAATTAATGAAATTGATTTCTGAATATTCGCCACAAGCGCACTGGATTCCCGCCGGAGCCTGCCCTGAGCTTGTCGAATGGGCGGGAATGACAAGCAAGAGGGCGGATTTACAACACTTGGATATTTTTCAAGTGTTGTTTTTATATCCATCGCGATGTAGTCGATGTTGCCTGAATCGATTGCTTCTTTCAGTCTTTCTGGTCTTGAGCCGTTGGTGTCGAGTTTAACCAAGAATCCCATTCTCTTAACCTTGCGAATGAATTCATTGATGTCGGGCTGGATCGTCGGCTCTCCGCCGGTGATGCAGACTGCCTCCAGCTTACCAACGCGGCTTTCTAAAAATGAAAGGAGTTCTCCTTCGTCGAACAATATCCCGCTAAATTTTTCCGGTATTACCAATTCCGGATTGTGGCAGAATCCACATCGAAAAGAACAGCCACGAGTGAAAATCGTGGCTGCCACTTTTCCAGGGTAATCGATGAGTGTAATTTTCTGTATACCTGCTATTTGCACTTAAACTCCATGCAATATTTTCTCTGTAAACTACATTTAAAATTTCTAAATCTTAATTTCTAATTTCTAATTAAATCACAATGGTTCAATATTTAATTTCAAAAACTTTCGAGTTTTGATTTTGATTTTTTATTTGATATTTGTAATTTGGATTTTGTAATTTCTAGACCAGCGCTACCTGTTCCACGCCGATCATTGGCATAGCGACTGCTTCTTCTTTTACTTCAACCATTTTTCCGTCTACCATTTTGTAGGTTGTCCTGTCTTCAAACTCAGCCCGTTTGCCCTGATTCCACTGCTGAATCGGGCGGATGTAGCCGACGATTCTGGAATATACTTCCGTATCCGCGCCGCACTTCTTGCACTGATCGACTCTGCCAGCCATATAGCCGTGATTCGGGCAGACTGAGAAAGTGGGGGTAATAGTGAAATAAGGAAGGTGATATTTTTCGCAAATCGTTCTGACTAAAGACTTGATCGAATTAACATCGGTGATCTCTTCACCGATGAATAGGTGAACAACTGTGCCTCCTGTGTATTTGGTCTGAAGATCATCTTGCAAATCAAGCACTTCAAAGATATCGTCTGTATAATCGACCGGAAGATGGGAGGAGTTAGTATAGTAAGGGGCAGTTTTCGACTCTTGATAATTGTCTTCATTGGCAACCATAATGTCAGGATAAAGTTCTTTATCAATTTTTGCCAAACGGAAAGAAGTGCCTTCGGCTGGAGTCGCTTCCAAGTTATAGTTGTTGCCCGTTTCGGTCTGGTATCCCACCATTCTTTCGCGCATAAATTCCAAAACTTCTCTGGCAAACTGTTGGCCTTCGGCTGTTGCGATATCACGGCCCAAAAGATTCAAAACTGCTTCATTCATTCCGACAAGGCCAATGGTCGAAAAGTGATTGAACCAGTACTGTTTGTCGCGTTTTTTAATATTTCTTAAATAAAACTTGGTGTAAGGATAAAGTCCGGCATCGGTCATATTCTCAAGGACTTTCCTCTTCATTTCCAAGCTATCTTTCGCTAAGTCCATTAGATAGCCTAAGCTGTGCAAAAACTCTCTTTTATCGCGGGACCGATAGCCGAGCCTCGGCAAATTGATGGTCACAACGCCGATAGAGCCAGTCAAGGGATTTGCGCCAAAAAGGCCTCCTCCCCTTTTGCGGAGCTCGCGGTTGTCTAGCCTTAAACGGCAACACATACTCCTGGCATCCTCAGGATTCATGTCGGAATTAACAAAGTTTGAAAAGTATGGAATGCCATATTTGGCTGTCATTCTCCAAACCGGCTCTAGATCCTTATTGTCCCAGTCAAAGTCTTTGGTTATGTTGTAAGTTGGAATAGGAAACGTGAAAACTCGACCCTTAGCATCTCCTTCAGCGATTACTTCGGCAAAAATCTCATTAAACAGATTCATTTCCTTTTGAAACTCTTTGTAAGTTTCTTTCTGAGGCTTGCCGCCAATAATAACTGGGGAGTCAGCCAAAGTGCTGGGGCAAAGCAAATCTAAGGTTACATTTGTAAATGGAGTCTGAAAGCCAACGCGGGTTGGAACATTCATGCCGAACATAAAAGTCTGAAGCTCCTGCTTTACTTCATCGCGAGTTAGCTTGTCATAGCGAATAAATGGCGCCATCAAAGTATCGAAGTTAGAAATTGCCTGCGCTCCAGCCGATTCACCTTGAAGAGTATAGAAAAAATTAACAAGCTGGCCCAGGGCAGTGCCAAAATGCTTGGCCGGTTTGCATTCAATTTTACCAGCCGCACCGGTGAATCCTTCTTGAAGTAAATCCTGCAGATCCCAACCAACACAATAAGTGGAAAGAATGTTCAAATCATGGATGTGCATATCGCCTTCAGAATTTGCCCGTCGGATGTCCTCACTGTAAATTTTGTGGAGCCAATAGCTTTTTGAAACTTCCGAAGCGATATAGTTATTTAGGCCTTGAAGAGAATAAGCCATATTGGAATTTTCTTTAACCTGCCAGTCAATGTTTTCCAGATACTGATCCATTAGATCAACCTTCTGCGCTTCGGCAAGGTCTCGGAGTTCGGCATGCTTTTGGCGGTAAATGATGTAAGCCTTGGCTGTGTCTCTGTATTTAGAAGAAAGCAAAACCTCTTCCACGACATCCTGCATCTCTTCAACAGTAGGGATTCTTCTTCTGATCTTCTCTGGAGATTTCTCAGATACTTTATCAGCAAGCTTGCGGGCAATTTTCTCATCAAATTCGCCGGTTGCTTGTCCCGCTTTTCCTATTGCTTTAACAATTTTTTCGATATCAAACTTAACAAGTCTTCCATCGCGCTTTCGGATCTTTGTGTACATATACCCTCCTAAATAGTAAGTAGTTTTTATATTAACCTTACGGCTTATCTACTTAATTCTTACTTGCTTAATTCTTGCATCGTAATACCTATTATATTATTCGCTTTATGTTCGGTCAAATATTTAAAATGTATTTAATACTATATGTAGTGTTTTTCGCAGTACGTTTTATACTATATGTAGTGTTATCACTGATAATTTTATCAACAACCAGTTTTATTGCCTTGTGGATTGATTATTTCTTAAATTTAAAAAAAAATAAAAAAAGGCTTTGTAAAAAAATATAAAAACCATCAAGGTATATAGACATCACATTATGAAAAGACACTATCCTGATCTGTCATTCCGACTGAAATGGAGGAATCTTTATAAAGGATGACAATTGAGGGTAGACACTGGAGACTAGAAGCTAGAGCTTGAGACTAGAAAGTAGAAGTTAGATTCTAGCTTCTATCTTCAAACATCAAGATCAAACTTCCAGTTTCCACTGTCCAGTCTCAATCATCTGAATAATGAATCAAACAGACAATTTAGAGTTTTGGCGCCATTTTGTAATGTGAGTTCTATTGAGTATTTACTTCTTTTTCACAGTCACTATAGATTCGCCGATATTTCCGGCAGCGTCGTAGGCTTTAACTTTGAAAATATAGTCCCCGGGATAACCGTCAAACCATCTGACTCTAATTCCAATATAATTTCCCGTTTTTTCAGCCAAAAACTCATCATCGGCATAAAATTCCATTTTTACGACATTTATATTGTCAGTTGCCCTTGCTTCCATTGTTAAATCATCAGTCACCCAATCGGAGGGATTGGATGATGGGTTAATAATTGAAGCAACCGGCTTCTCGACATCGGACTGGCTGTTAGCAATGGTAACTGACAAAGAGCTTTCCGTACTGAGACTGCTATCGTAAGCGACCGCTTTTAATGTATAGGCGCCGTTGCTATATGTCTCTGTATTTATCTGTGTTTCATATGGAGCAGTAGTGTCCTCAACTACCAGATTAGCGTTAACATAGAAGCCAACTTTCGTTATTATTCCAACATTATCAGATGCAGAGGCTTTAAATGAAACTGTGCCGGTTAAGGTAGAATTTGCTGCAGGTTCAGTTATTGAAACAGACGGAGGAGTGGTATCTTCTGTCGGAGTCACAGTTGGCGTCAGGCTAGGAACAGGAGCCGGCGAGGAAGCGCCGCTTCCGCCTTGAGAGGCTAAACCGTCAAGCCAAGTCTTTGTTTCCGAAGATGGATAACCATATGCTCCGCTCATCGCATGGTAGCCATACCCCGAATAAAGATAGGCATAATCTTCAGCAATAATTTCTGCGTCGCAGTTATTCCATCCCAAGGAGTAATCAGAAGCGGTTGTGGAAACAGAAAGAGGTCTGACAGAATAATAACCGTCAGGGAATCTTGTACCTACCGGCAGGTCCAAATCAACCCATTTGTGGTAAAGGGTGTAATGATGCCCATATTCATGAGATAGAACAAGTTTCATATAGTCGACGAATTGGGGTGAATCTTTGTGGTAATAAACATTTAAAACAATGTATCCAAAAGCTGAAACTATGTCTCCGTTTGAGTTAGCGGTATACGACCCGGAATACTGCCCCTCCCATCCAGTTTCCCCCGCATTTTTGACGGTTATTTGATACAGATAATTTACTTCACCTTTTCATCGGAGCAGAGTATTCAAATAATCCTTCAGGGCTCCTTCCAGAGCAGGATAATTCCCAGTTTCGTCAACATATCTTATGCTAAAGGGCGATGATCCGTTTGGACCTAAACTTGCGACTCTGCTCAATTCACTGGAGCTAATACCCCCATCAGAAACAACTGCTGTTTGAGAGCCATCTGCATTCTCTTTTGTACTAGCTGTGATCTCACTTTTTCCTGCATGCTTAGGCGGTTCTTTGGAAATTGTTTTTTTTGTTTCAGAGGAAGCGCCTTCTGGAGTTTTGGTTGTCGTATTTACGACCGGCCCAGGCACCTTCTTTGGCTTTGCAATCTCAATTACTTCTGTCTTTTTTTGAGGAAACAAGACATTTTTTACAAAAGCCAAAGCATCTTTATTAAAAACAAGAACTGAAAAAACTAGCGTTGTAAGAACCACAACAGTTACTAAAAAAACGGCAATTTTTCGGTCAGTCCGGTCTAGTCTCAATTCTTCCTCCGATTACTAAATTTAAAATTTAAAATTTAAAATCAATTTAAAAACTTTAATTTTTAATGTTTAAACATTGAACCATTGAAAATTCATTTTAAATTCTAAATTGAAAATTTTAAATTACTAAGTCAGTTAATTGGTTGATTAATTCGCGAATTAATAATCTTTAATATTTCGTCTTGGGCTTGGTCTAAATCATCATTAATTATGACATAGTCAAGTTGGTCTTTATAACCCATCTCGAGGTCATATCGATCTATCCTATTCCTTACACCTTCTTCTGAATCTGTACCTCTTTTTATCATCCGTCGAAGCGCTTCTTCTTTGCTAGGAGGTACGATAAAAAAGGAAATGACATTGTATAGTTTTTTGAATTTTACCGCTCCTTTTACATCAATATTCATCACAGGTATTCGACCTGATTGTATAATTTTGTCTAAGTCTTCTTTTTTCCTGCCATATCGAAATTCACCGCGGGTCGCTTCCCATTCCATAAATTCGTTATTATCTATTGCTTTGGAAAACTCCTCTTGGCTAATAAAATGGTAACTCTCATCTAGAATATCATCTTCTCTCTGCGGCCGGTCGGTATAAGAAACAAAAAATGAGAAACGATCAGGATATTGTTTAAATATTTCCATAACAGAATTTTTGCCGGCTCCGCCGACACCACAAATAGCGATAATTGGTTTTTCTTGGTTGTTCATTAACTCTAGTATACACAAAAAAGAACATATTTTTCAAAGAAAAAATTATTTTTCAATTTTGTTATGACGATTATTCACGATCGTGAGCTTTCGTCATAACAACATACGGACATATCTCTTCGCTCTATGCTTTATTTTGAGCTAAGTTCTATTCCGCCAAGAGAGCAATTTTTTTATCATATGTTTAAATTTAACCACTCGATGGAATGGAAATTTTCCAGCGATTGCTTTTTGCCTCTCTGCCCTTTTTGGGCCTTTTTTAGCGTCTCTATTCTTCATAAAAAACACCTTCCATATAAGTAAGTTTAATTTATTTCAATAATTTATCAATTCTTTGTATTGCAGTTAAAGTTCTAATATTTATTGATAATTTATAAATTTTGTCAGATACTATATAATTAATTAGGCATGAATAAAAATTTGCTTAAAAAAATAACTCTCTTTTCTCTATTTATAGCCTTAGCGCTTATTATCGGCCTTTCGATCCTCGTTCGCTTCCATCCGGTTTTAAGATTTGATGTAGTCTTATCGCGTGATTTGCAAGCAGAAGGCGATTCCACTTTAAATAAAACGCTCCTTTTTCAAATGCTATCTTTTGTAAGCTATATCGGCAGGACAACGGTCGCTGCTTGGGTTGTTTTGGGATTTGCCTCTCTCTTTTTCGCTTTGAAATATTATCGGGAAGCAATTTACTCCCTTATTGCTCCAGCCGCAGTATTACTCAGCTCGCTATTTAAAATAATAATTAACAGGCCCCGCCCCGACCAAAGTTTGGTCTATGTTTTAGACCATCAATTAAGCCCGAGCTATCCGAGCGGCCACGTTGTCTTTTTTACAGTATTTTTCGGATACCTGATCGCAACGATGTTTTTTGTCAAAAAAATACCCTATACCATAAGAATTGGTATGGGAATAATATTTTTTACCCTGATAGTTTTGGTCTCAATTTCGAGAATATATTTGGGCGCCCACTGGTTGACGGATGTGATTGCCGGATACCTATTCGGTATCATTTTCTTGTCGATTTTGCTTTATTTTTATATTAGAAAATATCTCGACAAAACAACCGATGTATGAACTTATCATACTTTGATTATTTACTATAGCTTTGACTATTTTCATGGAAACGGTTAAATGCTAAGCGCTACTAAACTTTTACGTATTGTGAAAAATCAGAGTATTTTTTAACACATTGATAAGTTCTTTTTCGACAAAATCTTTCGTAAATTGTCCAGGCTTGTATTCTCCATGAGAGCCGATACTTCCCCCTTCTCCCGGCATCATTGTAGAAACATTTATACCGACTTTTTTAGCGTAATTGTTTGCAGCAAAAGAAATATAAGGCGCGGTATCGGGTTTTCTATATTTCTCCTCCAAGGACGAGGGATAGATATTTAAAGTCATATGGGCAGGATGAAAACAGGCAATCGCATCCAAATACTCTTTTTCCTCTGTTACATGATAATCATGAGCATATTTTATGAACTCATTTCCTACTTCTACAATTACCGGCCAGATGATCTCGTGTTTTAATTTTTCAAAATCAGAGGAGAATTTGATTTGAGCTTGCCGTTCCACTTCTTTTTTTGCCCTATAGCCCTCTTCGTCGCTTTGAAAAAGATATAAAAATTCGCTTAAGTCTTGCCGGTTTTCCTCTAACATTAATAACCTCCGGTTGATTATTTATTTTACTTTGTTTATAATATCTTTACCAAAAGAATTCAGATAAAGCAATGATCCCTCTATCTCGTAATCTCCCTGCAAATATCTATGTTTCGGGATTATTTACATAACTCAAGTTTTTTGATAAAATTGGTCTGTCTTAGCTCAAAAGATGTTTTTGATAATACCTTAATAAAAAATAGTAATTACGCTCCCTGGTAGCTCAATTGGCAGAGCAAGCGACTGTTAATCGCTAGGTTACTGGTTCGAGTCCAGTCCAGGGAGCCATAATTACTATTTTTTTATTATCTTCCTTGAAGGCTAGGGCATTGTTAAAAATTCTTTTGCTGAAATAATTTTTGTGTCTTTGATTTTTTTAAGATGAAGGATATGCTTTTTGTCACCTGACACAAGAAAATCGGCTTTGGCCGCAACGGCACATTCCAAGATATGATTATCATCTTTATTTTCTTTTATGATATTAATTTTTGTTATCGGCTGAATCAAAACCGTAAATTTCAGAACTTCATCTGTTAACTTTTTTGCGTAGTCATCAGAATAGTCGAACTTGCTTATCAAAATATTTTTAATCTCAGAAAGAATAAAGGGCGAAATATAAACAAGAATTTGTCTTTTTCTTCCTAAATTCAAAACCTCCTCCGGCGCCGATCCAGGGAATATCAAACCAGATAAGTAGATATTCGTGTCCAAGACTACTTTTATCATTTGCGCATTGAATCAACTAGTTTTTCAATCTGGTCTTCGTTTTTAATCTTCATTTTTTTTGCCCGTGTTGTAAGATCGTTTTGCAGAACGCTCCAATTGCTTTTGGTTTGGATGTAATTAAGTGCTGCCTCCCTAATTAACTCCGACCGGCTGCGAAATTCTTCGACCGCTTTACGATCGATTTGTTTGACTAGCTCAGACGAGAGCGAGATGTTAATTGTTTTGTTCTTTGCTTTCATAGTGTTTATTCCTTTCAACAATAATTGTATATAAATTGTATATTATTTGTCAAGAGACAAAAAGCTACTTGTTTGATTTTTGCTATAAATGAAAATAACTTTAAAATTGTAGAGATAGTTGATACCATAATGCCAAGAAGAAACAAAGGAAAAACACCAACAAATTGGTGTTTTTCTTCTGAAATAGACTTAGAGCCTGTCTAATAACTACATCCGATAGCTATAAACGGTATATTTTGGCTGCAAAACACAAATTACTCGTCAAGGTAGCTTTGGCTATCTTTCCTCATACTTTGTGTTTTTCGCTCAAAATCTCCTCGTTTCTATCTTCAGGAGTAGCTATTAGACAGGCTCTTAATTATCTATTAATGAAATTAAATAAATGCTATAATAAACATATGCAATATCATAAATTTACTTGGTACAATCAAAAATCACAGCTGGACAACCCTGAAACAATTCATCAGATAATGAGTTTTGGTGAGATTGACGATATTAAAAAGATGGAACAATTAATCGGAATAAAAAAAATCAAGGAATTATACCTAAAGTACCCAAAAAAAGTTTATTCTAGGTCTGTTTTTCTTTTTATTAACAACTATATTCTCAAAACAAAGGAACCTATCGATGAACAAAAATACCTCAAAAATACATCTCGAAATATTGAATAAAGAACGACAAGAAGTTTTTTTGAAGTTACAGCCGATTCTGGGTGATTTCACTCTTGGCGGCGGAACAGCAATTGCGCTCCAAATACAACATCGCCAGTCGTACGATTTTGATTTTTTCACACAAAAACCAATAACTAAAAGTTTGCTGGAAAAAATCAGCCAACTTCATTTTACTTCTGTCTCGCCCACATTAGATACTACGGATGAACTCAGTCTCATCATCGACAACAAAGTTAAAATAACTTTTCTGTTTTATCCTTTTCCCAAAGTATTTGATCTCATTTTTTTAGATAATAATATTCGCCTTTTTTCACTTTCCGGACTTGCAGCACAAAAGGCCTATACAATCGGTCGCCGCGGTGTCTGGCGCGACTACTACGATATTTTTTGCTTGATCTACAATAATCATTTTGATCTGAAAGAAATTATCAACTTAGCCAAAAAAAATTATGGCGACATTTTCAGTTCTAAACTATTTTTATCTCAACTTGTTTATTTTCAAGATATTCAGGATTTTGGTATCGAACAGATAAACGATAGTTTGCCCGTGGTAGCCAGTGACAAAGTTAAGTCTTTCTTGGAAAAAGAAGTCAAAAAATACCTGGAAATTTCAGGACTCATGTAGACAAGGTTGCTTCCTAAATCTACTAGTCTTATCGTCAAAACCGTGCTTAAAAATGTAGCGTCCTTTTTTCTTTCTTTTTCTTTTTTCCAAATACCACAATTACAGACGGAAAAAAGGCGACAAGTCTGGTAGTCGGCAAAAACGTTCAATTGGAATATGGCCCAGACGGACCGATGCTGAGAGTTTGGGTAAAAAGCTAAACCTTTAAAACTCTTAAGCTCGAACTTCTGCAACCACGCAGATCCAACGAAAAAAGACCACTTCGGTGGTCGTTTTTTTTATTTCAAAACACAATCTTTCAGAGACCAGTTTAGTATTATTTCTAAAGCAATTTTCGGAGTTGACTTGCTAGTTCTAGCAGATCTTCCTCAACCACTTTCCAAACCTCATCGACATTTACATAATCGTATTCATGGACTAAGAGATTGCGCATTCCAATTGCTTCCTTAATAGGCAAATCGGGATTTTTTTCTCTCAGGTCAGTTGATAACTTTTTTGCTGCTTCACCTAAAATCTCCAAGTTTCTCATGACGGCGTCTTGCACAAGCTTGGTGTTGGCAAATTTTATATAATCAAAACCTTTGCAATACTCAAGAATCTGGTCTACGGCGTCCAGCATATCTTTAAGATAGACTTCATCTTTTTTCATATAGAACTTTCATATCATTTAATATATTTTTCTTGATACTTGGTTTAATGTTCTTTCTAGAAACAAGATCAACCGGACGGCCAAGCCTTTCCTCTAAATCGTATTGGATGCCACCAATTTTCATAAGAGATTTTGTTTCTTCGAAGTCAACCATTATATCAATGTCACTGTCGTCATTCGCTTCTCCGCGGGCAAAAGAGCCAAAAATACCAAAATAATTAATTTGGTTCTTTCGGCAGTAATTCTGAAGTGCATTCTGATTGTCGATTAAAAGTTGTTTTTTCATAGTAGACCCCTCACCTTACGATGGAGACCCCTAAATGAACCGTGCTCGCGGATTTCCCGCACACGGCTCTGCAATAAACGATGTTCACCAAGTATTGTATATAGCATAAGTCACCTTCGGTTGCGGTAATGAATGTCGTTTTAAATAGTCAGAGAATTCTTCGTAATTCCAAGTCTTCTTTTGGCTACGCCTGTTCATCCATTTGTACGCAAGTTTAATATTCTGATTGTAATAACTCTGTATTGATTCGAAGTTTCCACTTACCCCATAATATTGGTAATGACCTCGCAGTTTCGAGGCTAATGTATTCCAGATATTAGGTAATATGGTACGATTTCGAATCGATTTAAACCATTGGTTTTGAGCCTTGATTGCTAGATTGAACTTCTTCCTACTGGTTTTGAGCTTTAAAGAAAACCTGCCGTCTCTGGTTTGCCCGCAATAATGAGTAAATCCCAAGAAATCGAAGGTTTCAGGTTTTCCCTTGTCTTGCTTATCACTGTTCTTTTTTGCATAACGTCCAAATTCCAGTATTCGGGTTTTGTCTTCGGCTAATGATAAGCCAAACTCTGCGAATCTTTGCTTAATGTCTTCTAGTAACTTGATTGCCTCGTGTTTGTGCTGTGTCCCGATTACAAAGTCATCGGCGTAACGGACAAGTCCCATATATCCCGTGAATGATTTTCTTTCCTTAACATTAAACCACAAATCGAGGACGTAGTGTAAGTAAATGTTGGCAAGGATTGGACTGACGATACCGCCTTGCGGCGTGCCTTTGACAGTTGCTTCTCTTTTACCCTCCGTCATTACTCCTGCTTTAAGGAATCTGTTGATTAAAGTAAGAAGTCTTGGGTCGCTGATTCTTTGCTCCAGACACTTGATCAGCCAGTTGTGATCAACATTGTCAAAGAAGCCTTTGATGTCGGCGTCGATGATCCAGTTGACTTTTTCTTGCATAACCATGTGGTTTACTGCTTTTAATGCTTCGTGAGCATTGCGATTTGGTCTAAAACCGAAGGACAGATCAAGGAAGAGCGGTTCAAAGATAGCTTCCACGATTTTGGATATTGCCAGCTGCAATGTTTTATCAATTACTGTTGGTATTCCGAGTGGTCTCAATTTACCGTTAACTTTCTTGATAAAGACGCGACGAACTGGTTGTGGGCGATAGGTATGTGATTTTAAGGCACTAACCGTTTGATTTATGGCTTGTGCAATTTCTTCTTTGGAATAACTTTCTAGCGTTCTATTATCCACACCTGGAGCTTTTCGCTTTTTCAGCTCATTGAAGCAATCTAACAAATATGTCTCGTTTAGAAGATGCATTAAGGAAGTAAATTTCAATTTTGGCTCTGCTATTGCCTTCTTGGCTATGAGAGTAAGTTTAAATTTTGTGGTTTTATCCACTTCTGGGTATGGCACAATATTCATCGCTTCTCCCGTATCATTTAGACAGTCCCTTCAAGTCTCCTGCCAATCATGAGTGATCGAGCTGGAGTCGCCAGGAATTACTCTGGCTACGCCTTTACTATGGACTGTTCAGACTTCTGCTACTGTCGTTTTGATCTTGCTGTTATGGCTTGTATCAAAGCGTCCCTCTTCATCGACCCTTTGTGTTTAATTGTTTGAGGGAATGGATAGCAGATCTCCCAAGTTCCGATTGTTTCCGTCTTCTTGCCATGCCATGGCCTTAGACCCCGCCCTGATTAATACATCTTGCCATTGCGATGCATCAATTACTGCCTTCCCTATATATGAAAAAGGTCGGCCTTATTGGGATTTATATAAATTTCGGGGCTCAATACCTTCACTTGCGTTATGGCCTAACAAGTCCTTTCCTTAGGCTCCGCACCGCACATCGCTGTAACGATACGCTAAGTTCCGTACTATCCTGATGGCTAGTCTTTGGATAGGCTGGATTCGAACCAGCTGTAAACAATCAGCTTAGCTTGGCGCACTCATAACTTTATTTTATCAAATATTACTCATTTTGCATATAGTGCAATATCAGGGTGTTAGTACTAAGTAGTAATGTCCGCTTTTCCTGGAATATTAGTTAATCTAAATAAGAACAATGACACCTTGTTGATATGAAATAATAGTTAAAATAAAAGTTCGAACTTTTATTTAATTTTAGGCTATAATATAATGGCAAGAGAAGTAAATGCCAGATCAAGTACTAAATAATTATGAAATATATTTAAAGCAGAGGGGTCTCATGCGGGAAAATAAAGAATTAGAAATCGGCGGTTTGGCTTTTGGTTTGACAAGCGGGATTATTACAACCCTAGGACTGATAGTGGGAATTAACAGCGCAACAAATTCGAAGCTGGCGGTTATTGCTGCGATTTTGACAGTGGCTGTCGCCGATTCCCTTTCCGATGCACTGGGGATTCATCTCTCAGAAGAAAGCCGGAAGGATGAAACGAACAAGCCCATCTGGACAATCAGCCTATTTACTTTCATTGGTAAATTGATTTTTTCTTTAATTTTTTTAGCGCCAATATTACTATTGGACCTAAGAATAGCGATAAGAACTTCCATAATTCTAGGGCTTACCTTAATCGCGCTCCTCGCTTTTTATGTCGCTAAAAGAAAAAAGGAGTCAGTCCTTAAACAAACATTCGAACATGTTTCTCTGGCTGTTCTCGTCATTGCAATCAGTTATTACTTGGGTTCGCTCGCCGGGCATTTTGTTTAGGCAAGTTTTCCACAGAAGAAGCGGTTGACAATCTTTTCCATAAATAGTTTACTTATATTGTAATGTATATTTCTATAGTTAAGTACAAAAATTAATTACTATTTTTGTGCGTAAGCTAAAAATATTATTCCGCTTATTTTTAATACATATTGTAGAAAGCACTTTAAGTGCTGAAAACGAAAGGAGGGCGCAGGTAATAAAACTAATATGGTGTCTTAATGGTAATAGTTAGGGGGAAATTATAGGAGGAAAACAATGATAGATAAGTTAATGAGTAGAATACTCACCGTCTTTGGTCTGTTGGTTCTGGCAGGCGCTTTGGCTTTGCCAACAGCTGCCTCAGCAGCACTTCAGGCAACCGACGGCATAAACCTTCAGGGTGGTGCTATCACTCTAAGCGGAGGCGGTAACATTTCCAATGCAGGCGGAAACCTGACATTGGCAACTGATGATGACCTTAGGCTTAACGCTCCCGGTACAGTTTGGGTTCAAAACGGCCTAAAGGTTCAGGGAGGCTTAGTCGTCGACGGAACAGTCGGCACATATGAAATGCAAGGAAACACCATTAAAATGGCTGGTGGTTCAAGTATTTCAAACACAGTTGCACAAGGAAACTTAACCTTGACAACTGACGACGACTTAAGACTTAATGCCCCAGGCACAACTTGGGTACAAAATAGGTTGAACGTTGGCGGTAACTTAACAGTTACTGGAACTTCAGTCAATTTTGCTGCAGGCACAACTTTCACAAACTTGCCTGTCGCATCTGGCGCGGTTGCCTTGTCCCCAGCAGCAACAACCCAGACAATTCAGGCATCAGCTGGAACAGTTGCTCTAACACTTCAAGCCAACGATGGTACGACCAACGTCTTGAATGTTAAAGACACGGCTGGTACAACCCAGTTCTCCGTTGGTGCTACTGGTAATACAATAGTCAACAAAAACTTGACTGTTAACGGTGATGTGATCCTTGGTGATGCAGCAGGTGATACTATTACCTTTAATGCAACACCGTCCTTTACTTCTGCAACTTTTACTGGCACAGTAACTGCCAATACTGTAGCGGCTTCAGCAACTAGTAGTACTGTTGCTCTTTACAATGCCCTGCTCACAGGTAACCTTTCCACGGGCGCTGCATTGACAACTGGTAACTACACGATCGGTGGCGCTCAGACTTCAGGTGCAATCACAATCGGTGGCGGTGTCCAGACTGGTACAATCACCCTCGGTGGTGGTACTGGCGCCCAGACTGTTGACCTCGCTGGCGGTAGCACGGGAATTAAAACCGTAACTATTGCTAGTGGCACAGCTGCTAATGTTGTGACTATCGCAAACGTCCAAACAGCTGGTTCCTTCGCTGTTGGTGCTGCAATGTCAACTGGTACAATCGCCCTTGGTGGTGCCCAGACTTCTGGAACTATCACTATCGGTGGCGGTGTCCAGACTGGTACAATCACTCTCGGTGGCGGTACTGGTGCTCAATCTGTCCTGCTTGGTGGTGGCGACACTGGCATTAAGACTGTAACTATTGCCGGCGGAACAGCTGCTAATGTTGTAACTATTGGTAATGCTCAAACAGGCGGTTCGATCGCCATGGGCGCAACTATGACAACTGGTACAATCGCCCTTGGCGGTGCCCAGACAACTGGTACAGTCACAATCGGTGGCGGTGTCCAGACTGGTACAATCACCCTTGGTGGCGGTACTGGCGCCCAATCTGTCCTAGTCGGTGGTGGTGACACGGGAATTAAAACCGTAACTATCGCTGGTGGAACAGCTGCTAACGTTGTGACTATTGCAAACGCTCAAACAGCCGGATCCTTCGCTTTGGGTGCTCTAATGACAACCGGTACAATCACTATTGGTGGAACCGGCCTGCAAACCGGTACAATCACCCTTGGTGGCGGTACTGGCGCACAGACTGTTGCAATCGGTGGTGGTGACACGGGAATTAAAACCGTAACTATCGCTGGTGGAACAGCTGCTAACGTTGTAACTATTGGTAACGCTCAGACTGCTGGTTCAGTTGCTGTTGGTGCTGCGATGACAACTGGTACAATCGCCCTTGGCGGTGCCCAGACAACTGGTACAGTCACAA
>CAYIJI010000012.1:0-3773 GCA_964363695.1 uncultured Candidatus Saccharibacteria bacterium | reverse complement strand
GTGACACGGGAATTAAAACCGTAACTATCGCTGGTGGAACAGCTGCTAACGTTGTAACTATTGCAAACACTCAAACAGGCGGTTCAGTTGCTGTTGGTGCTGCAATGACAGGCGGAACCATCACTATTGGTGGTACAGGCCTGCAAACCGGTACAATCACCCTTGGTGGCGGTACTGGCGCACAGACTGTTGCAATCGGTGGTGGTGACACGGGAATTAAAACCGTAACTATCGCTGGTGGAACAGCTGCTAACGTTGTGACTATTGCAAACGCTCAAACAGCTGGCTCAGTCGCAATTGGTACGTTAATGACAGGTGGTACCATCTCAATTGGTGGTACAGGCCTGCAAACCGGCACAATCGACATAGGTCCAGGTACTGGTGCCCAAACCGTTAATGTCGCAAGCTCTGGTATCGGTATAAAGACCGTAAACATTGCTACAGGCGGTGCGACTGGTAACGTCGTCAACGTCGCTACTGGTGCAATCGCCGGAACCGTTACGATTGGTAACGTTACTGGTGCAACTGCTGTCGCTATCACAGCTGGTACAGGCAGAATTGTGCTTACAGGTCAGATTAAAGTTGCTGGTACAGTTCCAGTCGCAACAGAAAGCGGTGCTGGTGTTCCAGCCTACACTGCTAACTCAAGCGGTACAGCTGGCATCATCACGTCGTCAATCACTTCGCACACTACAGTGATTTCCACATTCGCTGCAACAATGACGAATGCTCCGTTCTGTACTATCTCTCCTGCTAACACCGCCGCTGGTGCGATTAACGGTGCAGCCGCTGGTGCCTTTGTGACGACAACTGCTACGACAATGGTAATCAACATGGCTGCAGATACAACCGCATCTGCATGGTCATACCACTGTTTCACTAACTAGACTAGTAGCCGGGTATCTCCCAGTACTGAAAGTTTAGTGATCAGTAATTCAAAAACAGGTCTCGAAAGAGACCTGTTTTTGGTTAGTTTGGGGAGTGAGTGTTGAAACAGATGCCAGATTTTGATATAGTATTTGAGTATGGAATTGCAAAGGACAAAATTTGTGAAAAAGCTACAGCATATCCCTAGAAAAATTTATCTGCCGCTTTTAGGGCTAGTGTTAGTTTTAGCGGCGGGGCTCGCCTACAGGCAAATCTGGCATAAATCAGCTAAACCTGCTGAGTCTGTTGTGGTAGAGGCAAAATATGTTAGTTTTAACGGCGGCTATCTTTTTTCTATCCCTGCTAGATATGTTGCCAACGAAACCGCCATTGCTGGAGTAACAATTGCTTATCCTGAAAGCCAGCCGATGCCTAGTGGAAAGAAATTAGAAGAGCTATACACGACAGGCGCGGTAGCTGTACAGCTAATTACCCAGCTGAAAGATGATAATGAGCAAGCATTCAAGGATTATGTTAACAATACGCTGGCAGCCGACCTTAGAAAAACATTGAACAGTGCTTCAGACGTTCGTGAAGCCAGCAGAGGCAGTATCTATGCAAAAGAGGTCTTTGCCTTAGACAACAGCGGGGCGCACTTACGCGTAGCTGCAGCTATTAATTTTCCGCAACCGGTGCTTATAACAGCCGCTAACGATAACGAACCTTTTAAGACTATCTTTTCAACCACAGAAGATTTAAGGAAGTCGAAACTAAAGCCTGACATTGACCATGCGGCACAAGCGGCCAAAAGTGTAGCAGATATGCTATATCGCCAAGACGCTTCGGGCATTAGGGACAAAAGTACCACCGATTTCAATAAAAATGTCACTAAAAACCAGTTGGTGGCTAACCTTAGCTTATCAGCTACCTATCTGGACAGGAAAATTACGGTTGTTGGCGGTACATACGATGGGAAGGTTTTTATTGCCCAACTGGCCTTTGAACCAAAAACAACAGATAAAGTCCCAGTTAGCGGTGTAATGTCTTTGAGCAAGCAGGGCAAAAACTGGGAGTTAGACGGCTTCCAGTTACCACAATAAAAAAACTTGAATTTCTCAGCTAAGCCTCAGCATTACTGTGGATAATATCTTTGAAAGGATATTACATGACTCTTGATTTTTTTTCTTTTCTTCTGATAAAGTATATGTATCTTATATTTAATTTGGATAGAGGTTAATATGGTTAAAAAAGTATTATTGGTTATTGTTGTTCTCTTGGTGTTGGGCGGCGGAGCATTCTTTGCACGGAGTAAAGGATACTTATTTAAAAACTCGAAAAACGTAAATACTGGTTCGACAAGTAACGGTAAGAGCGATACTCCGCAGCAATACATAAATTTTGGCGGAGACTACTCATTTCTCGTTCCGGAAGACTATGTGGTTGATGACTCAAGCCTTCCTGGCGCTCAATTGATTACGAAAAAAGACGAAAAGTTGGAAGTTAAAACCTTGGATGAAATATACGGTAAAGGCGTAATCGCGATCCAAACATTCAGCCCCGCTCTAACAGATGAAGAATCATTTAAAAACTACATCAATAAAACTCTGCTTAAAGCAATAGAAGAATCACTCAAGGGTAAATCTGAAGTCATTTTTGGCAAAGAAGGTGGTTCCACAACTGCAACGATAAAAACTTCAGTTAACGGCAAACTGGTCCGCATTCAGTATATCTTAAATGCGGACAAACCGGTTATTATTGCCTCGGGAGCAGAAAACAGTGCCTACAAAACGATATTTGGTTCACTTGCCGTCGCCTCTAAAAACAATAAGGAGTTTACTAATATACAAAATGCAATTATGACTTGCAGCTCCCTCTTGAAAAACCGTATGTCTGAAGATCTTTACCGGTTGGGATCAAAGGCATTTAAGGAGCAGACCACTCTCGACAAATTAAAATCATCTCTTGAGTCTGCCTCTGTCGCGCTGGATACTAATATGTCTGTTTCCGGCGGCGTCTTGAATAATAATCAATTCTTCGGTTCGCTTCTCTTTACTAAGCCTGCTGCAAAATCGAGCGAACAAGCAAGAAGTGCTGTCGGAGCGATTAACTTTGAACAGGAAGACGGCCAGTGGAAAATGAGCGGCATTACGCTCCCAGGAAAAGAAGCTTTTGACCCGCCGAAGGAAGAATAGTAGAACTCGTATGATTGTAAGGTTGGTAATAAATAAATTAAATCTAAAATTTTTGGAGGAAGATGAAAAATGTTAATTGGTTAAAAGTCTTGGGAGCAGTTATAGCGGTTGTGATTATAAGCTTTGGCGTGCAATACGGCTTAACAAAAGGAAAATCAATAAGTTCAGAAAGTTCACAAAATTTAAAAATTAATGATAGTTCCTATTATGCCGTTTTCCTGAATAACGATCAAGTTTACTTTGGACATTTATCAAACGTGAACGACCAGTTCCTTACAATAAAAGATATTTATTATCTTCAAATAGACCAGTCCCTTCAATCAACCGATGAAAGCAAAAAGGTAGATGCGAATGCTGAAGGATCGAAATTGGCGCTGGTTAAATTGGGCCAAGAATTCCATGGCCCTAAGGATGAAATGGTAATAAACCGCGACAGCGTTTCTTTCTACGAAGAACTAAAAGAAGATTCTAAGGTAGTAAAAACTATTGCTGAAGACAAAGCAAAGAAATAAGTATTCTCTAGCTAATATACAAAAAAAGACCATTACTAGAATGGTCTTTTTTAATTAGATGTTTGGATCTTAATGAGGAAGATAAATGTAACTGCTTGTCTCACTCGTGGTGTCATTCCCGCGAAGGCGGGAATCCAGAAACTATCATATGGATCCCCGGGCACCACTCTCCCGTTCGACTGTGCTCAGGGCATGAGTGGAA